>CAMWKV010000001.1 GCA_947174915.1 uncultured Porphyromonadaceae bacterium
ATTCACTGTTCTTCTCCGGCGGCAGCAGCATTGCCAATGGTGGCGACGGTGACTACTGGCGATATGACGTTGATACCAAAGAGTTCAGACACATAGCAAAGGTAGCCGGACTTCCCGCTCATACTCCTGGCCTGAAACAAGGTGCTTACGGAACAGTGCGTTATGATGACCGAACCGGTGAAATTATTGCCGGAACAACAGAATCAAACGCTTCCGGACATTATCGCTACAACTGGACGCACTTCATTGATGCCGAAAGCGGCAAATTCAACGCTTCTGTCGAGCTGCGTCCTTACTACTGGTTCCAGTCAATGCCGATTTTCCCGGATCTCTATGATCCCGAAGTTGAAGATATCGACGATATAGTAATATCAACAGACGATGAACCTTTAGAAATAACAATCAATGCAACCGACCGCGACAATAATGATGCCAACATCCGATTCTCGCTAATCAATACTCCTCGTAAGCTTGACGAATCTGACGACATATCGCCGGTTGACGTAGATCTCACAGGCAATAAACTGACCGTCACGCCAAAAGCCGCCGGAAAGCATACCATCGGTCTCGCTGTCGAGTCCAACGGCAAGGTGGTAAACCGTGCTGTTAATGTGACAGTTAAAGTAATCACAGGTGTTGAATCGCCCGAGGGCGCCTATCGTCGGATGGGATGTGACGGACAAGCTGTCTTTGTTTCCGGATATAAAGGCTCGGCTTTTGAAATCGTCAACATGCAAGGCGTTGTCATTGACAGATTTACTGCCGAGGCAGACAGCTTCGTGCATGCTCTTGCCGTCACTCCGGGCGTATATATTCTGATCCCCGACAGTGGCGAATCCAAGAAAATAATTGTAAAATGACACGCAGACTGTTACTGACCCTGATTCTGTCACTCGCAACGGCAATCAATGCCGTTGCGGGCGACATTGATTACTCCAAAGGGGTGATCTTTATAAACGAGGACTGGTATGGCCATCAGAACTCAACCGTCAATTATCTGCTGCCGGATGACCCCGATGGCAACTACTGGTATTACCGTATTATTCAAACGGAAAATCCGGGCATGGAACTCGGATGCACCAACCAGTACGGCGCGATATGGAACGGGCGCCTGTATATGATTGCCAAGCAGGAGAAAGATCCCGGGGCATCAATAACCGGCGGCCGCATATCGGTTGCCGATGCCTCGACGATGAAACTAATCAAACAACTCGTATTGATCGACCCCTCCGGACATCAATGCGACGGACGAGCCTTCTGTGGTGTAACCGAAAATAAAGGCTACGTATCATCCAGCAACGGAATCTGGATTCTCAATCTTAATACTCTTGAAATCGAAGGACAGGTGGAGGGCTCGGACAATCCCAACGCCGGCGGCGACAACGACAAGCCCAACTCCGATCCTACAAGCTCGTTGTATTATGGTCAGACCGGCACTATGGTACTCGCATGCGGCAAAGTCTTTGCCGTACATCAGCAATACGGGATGTTGGTGATCGACCCGGCGACGGACAAGGTTATTCAAGTTCTCGATATGGAAATTGTCGATGATGCCATCGAGCGCGACACAGGCACACGACCGCGCCGTATGTCCGGTATAGGCTCCACAGTAGTAAAGTCCAAAGACGGTAACCTCTGGTACTCGGCAGCCAAGAATGTACAGGGTACCGGCGCTACCGTTCCTTACATCATCCGATTGGACCCCGCTACACTTCAGCGTGAAGTTATAAAAATTGACGGTGTCGATATGTTCCCTCCGGCAAACTCCTGGTATGCCTGGACTCCGGACCCATTCTGCGCGTCGTCTGTCACAAACCGTCTTTACTGGTGTGGTGGCCCGAACAGCTGGTTTACGAATGATCGCATTTTCAGGTATGATATCGATTCCGGGGAAGTGGAAAAACTCCTTGATTTCTCACAAGAGCCCGGCGACTGGCATGTATATGGCTGTTCGCTGGGGATTCATCCTGTCACCGACGAGATATATACATCGATGTTCCATAAATTTGTCGACCCCACATACGTCACGCGCCGTTTTGATGCCGACGGAAATCTACTCAAGGAGTATCCGATGATATCCAACTACTGGTTCCCGTCTCTCCCGGTGTTCCCGCAATACAATCCCGGATCAGCTGTCGAGAATACTGAGGCTGATCAAAACGACCTTATCGGCAACCTCTATTCGTTGAACGGATTACCGGTAAAAACCGGTATCAGATATGGCGATTGGGCGGACGTCTCACAAGGAATATATGTATGGAAATCCGGAACGGGCTCATATACTCGTAAAATAAATATACGATAAGGGCCGTACGCCACCGCCACGCCGCTTCGACTAACAAAGAATCCTAAAATTTCGCGCAACATGTACGAATCTGAAAAAAAAGGCTTATCTTTGAGACAAAAATTTATTCAAGTATAACTAACACAAGATTCGACACTATGAAACCGTACGTAATGGGCATTGACATAGGCGGCACCAATACCGTCTTCGGCATTGTTGATGCACGTGGCAATGTTATTGCAAGCTCCTCCATAAAGACCGCCAAGCACGCCAACTTCGACGACTATCTCAACGAACTCTACACCGAAGCTCACCGCCTCATCGAAATCAATGACGCTGAAGGCAAGATTCAGGGCATCGGCATAGGCGCACCGAACGCCAACTACTACACCGGCATCATCGACAACGCCGTCAACCTCCCCTGGCCCTCTCCCCTGCCCCTGGCCGAACTCGTCAGCAAGAAATTCGGCATCCCCGTGGCCGTCACTAACGACGCCAACGCCGCCGCACTCGGCGAGATGACCTACGGCGCAGCCCGTGGCCTCAAAGATTTCATCATGATTACCCTCGGCACAGGTGTAGGCTCCGGCATCGTCATCAACGGCCAGGTAGTTTACGGCCACGATGGTCTCGCCGGCGAGCTCGGACATGTCATCGTCAAGCGCAACAACGGCCGTCTCTGCGGTTGCGGTCGTACGGGTTGCCTCGAAGCATACTGCTCCGCCACCGGTGTTGCACGCTCCGCTCGCGAATTCCTCGAGAGCCGCACCGAACCCTCGCTCCTGCGCAACATCCCCATCGAAGACATCACCTCCAAGGACGTCTACGATGCTGCCATGAAGGGCGACAAGATAGCACAGGACATCTTCACCTACACCGGCACTCTCCTCGGCGAAGCCATGGCCGACATGACAGTTTTCTCCTCTCCCGAAGCCTTCATCCTCTTCGGCGGCCTCGCCAAGAGCGGCGACCTGCTCCTCAAACCCATCCGCGAAGCCATGGACAAAAACATGCTCTCGATGTTCAAGGGCAAGCCCAAGGTAATCCTGAGCGAACTCAAGGAAGCCGACGCAGCAGTCCTCGGCGCCTCAGCCCTCGGCTGGGAAGCAAAGTAATACACGATCCACATAACCACAGCGGCAGCCCGTCATGCGAGCTGCCGCTGAGTTTTTATAAATATGTATTGCTTAGGAGTGGTATTTTACGAGCCAGTAACCGGTCTTGTTCGACCCGACACGCTCCAGCCATCCGGCAGATTTCAGCTTGCTGATGATTTTCTTGATGCTGCCCTCAGATATGCCGGACTGTTCTGAAAGTTCAATTTTTGTCAGCCGCGGATTGTCCGTCAGAAGCTTAAGCACCGCCAGCTCCGATTTATCGGGCACTTTATCGGATACTTTATCGGATACTTTATCGGATACTTTGCCCCGCAAGGTATTCAATATTTCCCTGAGCATAAAATCAATAAACGGCCCGGACTGACCTTCCCTGGTCGATGCTGCGATAGCATCATAGTACTCTTGCTGATTAGAGTACACCATATTTTCTATCGGCAAATGTTCAAAAATCGGACTCAACCGCCCGAGAATCAATGACTGCCACAGGCGGCCTGTGCGACCGTTCCCATCAGAAAACGGATGAATAAATTCGAACTCATAATGGAACACACAAGATCGAATGAGTAGATGGTCATCGGCGTCCTTTAGCCATTTAAAAAGATCCGCCATCAATTCGGGAATACGAGATGCCGGCGGTGCCATGTGTACGAGACCTCTTTCGCCGAACACCCCTACACCACCTCTGCGATAACATCCGGCATCGTCAGCCAATGCCTCCATCATAATGCCATGCGCCCTCAGCAAATCTTTCTCTGAGAACGGATTGAGTTCTGAATAAATATCATAAACCCGTATTGCATTTTTTACCTCATGGATTTGACGCAAGGGAGCCACTATATGTTTACCGTCAATAATATCCCTTACCTCATCTTCTGTGAGAGTATTACCTTCAATAGCAAGCGAAGAATGAATCGTCTTGATACGATTAGCTTTGCGCAACTTCAGACCGTCCTCTCCTTCCACACGAATACTGTGTCGCTCTAAAAGCGCAGAAATCTCAGCTATATAGTTGATAGCTTTAGCGGAGATTTTGAAAGGAGGGCTTGGCATATTAATGAAGATATTTCGAAATAAGGATTACTTGCGGCGGGGGCGGATGAGGGGGCGGTGGTCGGCGATGACGTAGTCGACGGGGATGTCGAAATCCTCGGCGTCAATTTCGTCGTAGAGCTGGAAGTCGTAGCAGACACCTATGGTGATGGCGCGACTGCGGCTCAACAGACGGTCGTAGTAGCCTTTGCCACGCCCCACACGATTGCCGTCGCGGTCGTAGGCCACGGCAGGCACAATGACGAGGTCTATGTCATCAATATCTACGGTGTCGTCGCCGTCCGGTTCCTCGATGCGGAATGATCCGAGGTGAGTGCGCGTGCGTTCGTAGGGCAGTATCTCGAGGTCGAGACCATTGACACGAGGCAGATAGTAGGTCTTGCCCTCAGCGCCGCGGGCGAGGAATTCGTGGGTGGATAGTTCGTCCGGCAGAGAGTGATATAGCAGTACTCGCTCGGCCATCACGTAGGCCGCCATGCGGCGCAGACGGGCGAATACACGACGGGCGGCGGCGATGCGCTCGGCATCGTCGAGCATGGCCTTGCGGGCCCGTACCTGGCGGCGGATGTCTTCTTTATTCATTGTCGGTTTGCTTGTTAAGGTCTTCCGCCCCGTCGCGCAAAGGATGGTCGGCGCCTCCGGACTGCAACTGCCGGAGAGCCTCCTGAACGACAGGGTCGGTATTGTTGACTACCTCGAAGTAGCCATCCATGCCGACAATGTCGCGCGCGATGAGGGCTTTGATTTGATTAACAATCAATTTACCCGAAATGTTGATATAATACCAGCGGGGTGATACCTTGCCAATGTTGTAGGCATAGTTGACAAAGGACTGAAGGAGGACATTGTCTGACGGCAACTGTGCCAGCAGCTCGCCCGTGTCGCGGCTCTCGTTGAGGCTCTCGCGGTTGAGGTCGGCGTACTCGTAGGCGAACTTGCGGATAAGGCCCTCATTGGCCACCTTGAGATAGTAGGAGGTGACACCGGTGGTGTCGGAGGGCACGAAGACATCGGGTATGATACCGCCGCCGCCATAGACTGCACGGCCAGTAGTAGTGTGGAAGATGAGCGTGCTGTCGACACGTACGCTGTCGGCGGTGAATATCTCGCCGCGGTCGTAGCGGTCGAGGATTTCGGTCTCATACTCGCGGCTGTGCCCGGGGCTGTAGGTCTTCTGTATGCAACGTCCCGAGGGGGTGTAGTAGCGCTGCACCGTGAGGCGGAAGGCGCTGTTATCGGGCAGCTCGAAAGGACTCTGCACCAGACCTTTGCCGAAGCTGCGGCGACCTATGATGAGTGCGCGGTCGTTGTCCTGCAGCGCACCGGCCACAATCTCGCTGGAGCTGGCTGTGAACTCGTCGATAAGCACCACTACGGGCTCCTCGACAAAGGAGCCCAAGCCGTCGCTCACCATGATGTTGCCCTCGGACTGATTGCGTCCCTTGGTGCTGACTACTATGCGGCCGGGCTCGAGGAACTCGTTGGCAATGAGTACGGCAGGATTCATGAAGCCGCCGCCGTTGCCGCGGAGGTCGAGGACGAAACGCTTGGCACCGTCGTAGCGGAGCTGTCCGAGGGTGGTGAAGAGCTCTGTGTAGGCATTGTCGGAGAACTTGCCCAGGCGTATATATCCCGTGCTGTCGTTGAGCATATACGAGGCATCGATGGGCGACACGGGCACTTCGCCGCGCACAATCTCCATGCTCAGAGGCGTGGGCGAACTGTGGCGAAGCACCGTCACGGTGACGCGTGTATCCTTGTCGCCGCGCAGGAGGCCGTATAGATGCTCCGTCTCGGCCTTGACGCCCGCGATATTCTCGCCGTCGACGGCAATAATCTTGTCGCCGGGTAGCATCCCGGCCTCGTCGGCACCGGCACCGCTGATTACTTCGAGCACGCATAGAGTGTCGTTAATCATCTGGAACTGAATACCCACGCCATAGAAGGAGCCTTCGAGGTCGCGATCGACGGCCACACGGTCTTCGGCCGGGATATAGGCCGAGTGCGGGTCGAGATTGCGCAGCAATTCGGGAAGGGTCAGCTCCACAAGGCTGTCCATATCCACATCGTCCACATAGCGGGTGGCAATGATATCGAGGACGTCATTGAGCTTCTGCCGGGAGGGTGAGAGCGGCGATGTGGTACTCAGTGCACGACCCATCCATAAGCCGGCTATGAGAAAAAGTGCTGCCACCACGGGCAGCCACAGCATGTATTTTCTATTCTGATTCATGATTTCGGTCAATCGAGAGAAGATATATGCACGCACTCCACGCCGGCACGTCGCAGCAGGTCTACGCCGTCGGTGAGACGGTAGAGATCGTTGAACACTACCCTCCTCACTCCCGCCTGGATTATCAACTTGGCACATTCGAGGCAGGGCGAGGCCGTGACATACAGTGTCGAGCCCTCGGACGAATTGTTGCTCCGAGCCACCTTGGTGATGGCATTGGCCTCGGCATGAAGCACATAGGGCTTGGTGGCGCCGCTATCGTCCTCACACACATTCTCGAACCCGGCCGGTGTACCGTTGTAGCCGTCGGAGATTATCATCTGGTCGCGCACGAGGATAGCACCCACTTTGCGGCGTTCGCAGTAGGAATTTTCGGCCCAGATAGTGGCCATACGCAGATAGCGGCGATCCAAGAGTATTTGCTTGTCCATGTATATTGGCAGTTGCGCCGGCCGCCCGGCCGACTATTCAATCCGCAAAGATACTCATTTTCAACATCCCCGCCAATCCATATAACAAAATTTATCTTACCGCCTGCCCCCGAAGAACACCATCTGTCTCATTCGCCTGACATTTCATGCGAAACTCTCTCTGCGAGGATTATTACTCGCTTGAGGTAAATGGCTCGAGCAGCTTGTAGGGGTCGTTGCGGAAGTCGGCACGCAGTTGCTTGATTGTGTCAATGTTATCTATTGAATCAACCCAATGTTCAAATTCATTAAACTTAATAATATCCAAGTGTTTACGCGCGGCCCAAGTATCAAGATAGAAATAAATTGCCCCATTTAGATGCATAATCATATGCTCCTGCTGCGACGGAGTAACACTGTCGTATAAGCCCATGATTTGCTCATAGAACTTATCATTAATCATAAAAGCCTCTCCAAAATCATCTGAAATACCTTCAGAGGAATCCTCGTTGGAACAGTTGAAAAGATATTCGCGTATTATATTCATCCGGTCACTATCCATATGCCTAAATTTAGCTTTACCAAACTTCAACATGCTGTCAATAAGACACCAGTCATGATATGATTTACCCCTATTGTCTATCTCTCGCACCAATATCTTTATAACTCGCTCTCTCTTATCTTCACTCATGGGGAAATAGCGGGGAATGCTGAGCTTTAAATCATGAAGGTCTTTGACATGCATACTATCAATCCCGGCAAATATATAATCCACAATCATAGATACAGACTCCACAGAAACGATCTCCTTAGATTCACCTTCTGAATAATAGACTGTTTCTTTAACCGAAGGCGCAATTTTGCCCATCAGTTCACTGATTAGCCTTACTCTATCAGAGTCTGCATCATTTGATAAAAGATAATATCTAATCGAATCCATCCGCTCAATATCTGTGATATCGAAGCGCTCAGAAATACGTACCAATGCACTGTCCAAGACTTCGGAGGCCGGCATAGACGTATTGTGTAATGAAGCACCATCATTAAAAACGGCCATTGTAGTGGAGTCTTCAGTCGACTCATTATTAGCCATGCGACAACTGCCAAGACACACAATTACCACCGTCAATATAATAGACACACAGCGGATGCCTCTCATCAATATATACATCTTAATTTATAAATGTTATTAACGTAAAATGGTATTCTCTCGTTACGAAGCGCTATATATTTACACCTCAGAAAGGCTTGTCCTCGGGCTTCTTCCCACATACAAATAATTCCTTTAAGTAATAATGAGCATATGTGACATTATACCTATCCTCTAAGGTAACTGGCGTCAAGAGATCATCTGTTACGACCAAGGTCTTTTGCTTTTCTCCAGGAATATATTCCAAATCAGCTTCTGAAGGATCGTAACCGACAAGACCTTCAATAACTTCCTTTAGGGTAGCTATATCAACATCCATAATCCTAATACATCCGCGCGTACTAGTTAATTTTGGCCATTGTGTCTTTCCTCCACCATGTAAGTGCATGCCATTTCTTCCAGCACCTTCTGTACCCTTATAATCTAAAGCAAGTAAATCATTCGGACCAAAAGATCCTGGATCATAATTCCAAGGAGGGGTATTTGTTGGCCGCCATCCGGATATCTTATATTCACCTTGCGGAGTGTCACCATATTCAATATCACGCTCTCTATGCTTACCTGTAACTTTTACCACTGTTCGAAATACCAACTCATCGTGCTGAGAAAAGACAGAAAGAACGGCGTAGGGATTTGCTCCTCTGTCGGAGCTTGCATGGACTTCTGCATACCACTTCCCGGTGGGGTCTACAAAATTTAGCGGATTGGCGGCGCAGTGGGACCAGGGGGACACGCCGGGATAATCGGCGTAGAGAGGGTCAACGGTGTGGAAGCGGGCAAGCAGGGGATCGTGCATACGCGCAATATTATCGTACAAGGCCATACCTTTGTGGTCGATCCATCGGTTGCCGATATGAAGTTGATCAGTAGCAGCATCAACTTCGGTGGCAAGGGCTTCGATGGGTAACTGATACGGAGTGCCCGAGGGGTAATACCCTGTAGTCTGTCGAAGATTACCCGCAGCATCAACTACTGCTACAGTAGAGCCGAGCCGGTCGCGCACGTACCAGTAGTGGGCTTTGCCTTTGAGGTCGTAATGACCCGTGGCTGTATGATAGAGCCAGCCCTGTGGCGTGCGTTCGAAATTGCCGTGGTAGCGGTAATTCGAGTTTGTTGTCCGCACACGCTCGGTATAAGTCGTATCACCCTTTGAGTCTACTTTCGTCACCGTCTCAATAGTACGGGTAGAAAATAAGCGGCTATACAGACTACCGTCGGGAAAGTAGGTCGATTGGGTGTACGAACCGTCGGAGGTCTGTATCCTCTGAGGCAGGTTGCCGAAGGGATGATAGGTGATAGAGGCAATATCACGGGTGGTGTCCTTGATGAGACGTCCGTCTGCATCGTAGACAAGATTGTAGTAGCCGTTGGTAATATTCGCCACTGCTTCCGATAGAATGGGGGTAGAAGCCACATTCACAGTACCTATCTTACAGCCGTCCATCACGATAGCGGCATCCTGCACTACATCGCCTCTGTACTTACGAATGATATTGACCACATCGGCATTGCGGTTGGCGGCCATAGTCTCGGACACCTTGTCGTTGTCGGTGCTCATGGCACGGAAATGGCCGAATCCATCGTAGCTATAGCTCTCGGTATGGGTGTATTTATTGCTCTTGCCCCATGTCAGAGTTGAGGCATTGGCATAGATATAGCTTGGTGTACTGTCGGATACAGGCGTGCTGCCGTACAAGGTGGTCTGTGAAAATACCGGTGTGCTTATCTCGGCTACGTTGGAGCGTATATCATAGCCGTACTTCACGCCGGCTCCCGCCGTATCTTCGCTCAAACGGCCTATTTCATCGTACTTAACATTCTGTACTGCTATAGGTGTCGCTCCGTCGATGGAGACGGTCGATGTAAGCAGACGGCCGTTGATATCGAATGTATTCTGTGTCACGGCGGTGTGATGCTCAGTCACATCGCCTCCGTCAAGCAACTCTTCGTATTTTTCCGTGTGCTTGACCAGATTGCCGACAAAGTCATACTCCATATCTGAGGTAAGACGTAGTGCCTGGTGATTCAAGTCCCAAAGGCATGTGCGCGTCGGATTGCCGCGGTGGTCGTACTTAAATGCCTTGACGAACACTTCGCCGGTGAGAGACTGCTTCATCAGTGTACCGGTACACAGTCCTTGCTGTGTGTAGGACTCGTTATTATAGGCGAACAAGTCCTTTTCTGTAGTGTTTGCCTCGATGATAAAGTCATAGTTGTCGTACATCCAGGCTATATACGGCTGAAAGCCTGCCGGGCCTGAGGTACCGGGATAGCCCAACTGTGACTCATAGCCGGGTGCCGTATAGTCGGGATCTTCGACGATAACTGAATCGCCGTATTCTGCTTGCAGTGCTTCTCGCGTCTTGCCGGACAGCGTTACAATGCCTTTCACTGCCGGGCGGAAGCGGCTGTCGTACTTGGTAAGTGTCCACTGGCCGGATTCTCTCTGAGTAGCCGTCGATTCGAAGATAACTCGGTTGAGTTTGTCGTAGACATAATGCGTAGCTCCGCAGCCGGGGACTTCTGACGACACACATCGGTGCAATACATCATAGGTGTAGTGCTGCGCATAGTCGCTCAGCAACGCACCTGGAATATTACCTGAAATCGGCAGTTGCGATGAGCCTTCCGGACTTATCGCATATATCATATCACCGACATTATTATATACGAAATAAGTGTCGGCGTAGCTCGATGTACCCTCTGTAGAAATGAGTCGCTGGAGTATCACTCGGTCAAGACGGTCTTTAAAAGTAAGAAGTTTCTTACCGTCTTCATCCTCTACACATTCCACTCTCAACGACCCGGCCGGGTAATAGCCTTTTACACCTATTAGTGAAAATCGGCCACCGGATGAGCCTTCATCGGGTCCTATTAAATCGCGAGATTGGACACTACCTCCGGCTGTAAATTGCAAGCAGGCTCTTTCGCCCTTTGTATCATTTTTGTGATGAGATACCTTTTTACCGTGGTTTTTCCACAAGATGCCCGGTCCTGTCTCAGATTCAAGTCTGTTCAGTCCGCTGCCCTCATAAGTATAGTGGATATATGGCCGTTCGGATTCGCCATAATAAGCTGACGCAACTGCTGTGTATCTTTTATTGCCAAGCAACTCAGCACCACCGGACACCGGTAGCCACTTCTTTCCTACATTACCGCGACGGTCATAGTCCGTGCGCACGCCTACTGGATTATTGTTTCCGCCACCATTATCAATCACAGTAAGTCGTTCTCGACCAAGTCCGTCATAATAGACGGATGATGTACGTGTCTGTGTCCCTGAGGCATTACAGTACGCCGTAGTCTTGATATAGTTCTGCTGTGCTGATGATATAAAAGCGGTCAGCAGTGCCGTAAGCATTGTACATCCGACCCGATATGATTTTTTGCTACCTTTCATCGCTTCGTGATTTTTATCGTGTGCAAGCCTTGATCGTTGTAGAGTGCGAATACATATACTCCACGAGGGAAGTCTACTAAAGACAATTCAAATGGCACGTTAGATGAAAGACTTCCCGTTCGAAATACTCTGCCGTAGGCATCGCAAAGAATATAGTCCACAGGCTCGTCCGAGGTATTGAATGTTGGTAAGACTGTGAGAGTTTTTGTCTTTGCGTCCCACTCGATATTTCCTTTTCTGAAAGAACCATCGCCCGGCACCTCTGTATGATTCACATACTTATTAGTAAAGAAACTCTTTTTCAGTATATCCCGGAGACATTCATTCACCTGATCGACTTTAATCTTTTCTTCCTGCTGCTTGAGATCAATAGCTTCCCAATGACTGACATAGTCTATTGTATCGCCGGCATGAGATATCATGATATCGGCGGTATATGTTAGCGCAGGGTACCTGTAACCCGGCACGTACCACTTATTCTCCTCTCCTATATGACGGACTGTGTCGCCGTATTCATACATGAATTCTTCATCTATAGATGTCCTCACGCACTCAACATTCGTAAGCGTATCACCATCGAAGGTAATCAACTTTGTATCACGGGTCATGCAGGAACTTTCCAGGCCTTTGGAGGTGAACTGTCCTATGCGAGCTATAAGTCCGCTTGTCTTTAACTCGTGAACAGTAAGCGTGTCCATATATGTATTATATGGAATAGCCGACAGATAGATTCTTCTCTGGCCGGGTTGAAAACTGCGATTTTTATACAGTTGATTATCCACTGTTGCCAGACCAATATTTCTGCGCCCCACAGCAATAATCATAGTTGTAAGAGTATCTTCCTTCGCCGGCTTGCAAACTCGGAACTCCGACTCTGACGTCATTGTAGCGTTGGAGAGATCTATACACTCATCAACCGAGGGCTGTGACACAACAACATTGCTCAATTCCAGCAGCGTCAACTCATCACCTATACGCGGAGAGTTCAATTCGGGACTCACACCAAATGCCGCCAGAATGGACGCACTCAGCACTGACACCAAGCTGCAAAAGTTAATCATTATAATTTTCATCCGTCGCATAGTGATATTCGTATTTAGAAATGAGATAGTTGTTGAAATCTCTTATCGAGGTGAGACGTCCCTGATCATCGTAACCATTAGTGGTATGCACACCACGTCCATCGGTGAGGCGAAGAATACCATTGAACCAATCATAACTGATCGCCGTAATAGTATTATTCGGGAAATAATCACGCATACGACCGGCAATTGCTGATATTCGTGCGTCGCTTGCAATTCCTTGCGCATTAATCTCGGCTCCAAGCAGACCATACTTGGCAGTAGCTGCCGTAAGTGTGTTAAAATCTATTCCAGTTGCTTCAAGCACGGGGTAAAGTCCATTGTAACCCCAAATATATGACGCCAATACAACATCTTTGTAGGATATTTGTATAAGATTACCTTTGGCGTTATATCGATAAGAAAATGTCGGATTATTGATTTTACTTTTCTGAGTGCTTGTCGTGATTCCGTTGGACGATATCAAGTCGCTCAGAGCGCACGAGCCGGACAGAGTATACTTCCTCAGAGGTAACATAGCCGCGGCATCATACTCTATGCGTTCAGCGGATATTACATGACTGCCGGCCCCCGTTACTACTGTCTCGGGATAGGGTAAGCGTAAACCATTTTTTGATAAATAGGTATAGTAAGTTGTGATTTCAAGACCGCTTGCATCAGTCTCTGTCACAGATTTCACCAAGCCATAGTCAGTATTCTCGGTATATGAGTCATAGAAATACTCGAAAGTCTTGTATGAATTTATTCCATCTTCTTCAATTGAATGTACGCAACTTACGGTCTTATTATATGGAATTAGAGTATATTGCCCAATTCCATAGTCATATCCGCCTGTCTGTACATCTCGTGTATAGTCACAATATGCAAATGCATCCGTTGTAAGAAATGGTAACTCTGAGGATTCGTTGATATTGTAATAATACTCCGTGGTATGAATAGGTGTCGTGCCATTATATATATGATGTTTCTCCAAATTGCCGCGCCTATGCGCCATTGAAGTGTACATCCGAGAACCTACCGGCTGGAACATCCAGAACGGATTATTAATGTAATCGCAATTTCCTTCAGTCATTGCACTGGAATACGTGAATACTTCCGACATTGAACTTAAATAAGAATCCGTATTTTCTCTAATCTCACCACCCATACACACTCTAACTTTGGGGTATTCAATTGAGGAAAACGTACCTATTACTGTATTCGGGAAAGCAGCACTACTGGCACAATATACTGTACAGAATGTATTACCTATCTCCACCGGACTCGGATATGATATATAATACTTGTAGCCATACTCAGGCAACAATTGTACCGTTCCGGTAGTTGCTGTAGGATGACGGTCTGTATTATAATAATAGTCCTTTCTCAACGGCTCATCTTCCGGATCACCTGTTGCGGATTTTATTCGCTTGATTCGCATACCACACCAGTAATCACGCCCATCGCCAACATTGGTATCTAATGTTGATTTACTGACATATATATAACCGGATTCACTATTTTGATAATAGCAATTTCTATCTATAAAATCTTCTTCTCCTTGAATCGCATTTGGATACTTAAGTTCAAAGTCATAAGTCCCAGGCTCAAGGGAGAGATTTATGGGTTGTGTACGACCTTCAATAGTCTCTTTGTCCAAGAAATATACTTTTTCTATTTTTCTTTCACCATTCGTCTGATGGTGACGAATAACTACATGGGGGTAATATGGAGGAAATACTTCGTTATATCCTATCTCCCCATGTCGATCAACATATGATGTATTATATAAATAACCTTTTTCAAACTTGAAATATTCAGAAAAATCTATTGTAGGTCTTTGTCCATATTCAATCTTCCAATTTGTGAGTTCGCACTTTGAGTACCCTTTTTCCACACAATATCGTAGTGTATCTGTAACGACTTTCAATACATAATCATCTGAATTTATCGTTCCGTGATATTCTGCAGACTTTACATGGCTGAATGTATTGTTCTCCCACTCAAATTCTGTATATCCACCGGTCGGATAGGTAATTTTTGTCAACTCAAGTGTATGCGCATAATCAAGGGAAACGCTACGGTCCGCGCCGCGACCCACGACCTTACTATCTATGAAAACATCGGGTATAATCGAACCGATATTCTCATTGCAATAACCTCCAAAATCCTGAGATTCAGCGTAGAGTTCCTCTCCCCACTCCTTATTGTATTCAAACGAGTACACCTTTTGCTCGCCATCTTGTATAGACACAAGCAAATTTCGGTCATAATTAAAGGTATAGATACGATGCTTACCGTCGGGAGCGGAAATATCAATTGAACCTATAAGAGCATCAGCCTTGGAGGCATTACCCTCATTGAGGTAATTGAATTTAACCTTGATTCCATTGGCTTCTATCTCATCCAATAACTGAGGATGATAGATAATACCCCTTAGGGAACTTACTTCTTTAGGGCAGAACGTACCAACCACATCAGTTCCAAAATCTCTAACTACTGTATTCCCTACATTTATTATATCGCGCTGACTTCTTTCCTTATATTTAAAGTTAACCGTGTTGCCGGATAAGTCAGTTATTTTATCCAAATGCCATGCCGAAGCATAATATACACTATCCGCGGATCTATCAATAAGCGGATTACCATAATAATAATCATATCGCGTCCTGTCTTGAGTAAGGAATTCATATTGTATACCTTTATCATCCGTCACAAGAAATCCCCAACCATCGCAACCTCCGTCAGTTATCTTTGGAATATCATTAGTCTTGGATATTTTCAAAGGAGCGTCAGAGGATATTGTCACCTTGCCATTTTTATCCCTGACAAACGTTGCCGACATATTATAACCCATAAGATTGAATATGTCGTTAGCTATATCGGTTTGACCTTTATAATAACTATCGCCTAACGTCGTCTGCCAATATCTATCTCTCTTATACCCCACAGGATCCTGTGGATCAGAGAATTGCTTTTCGGTTAATTTTTTACGAAATTCAAGTTCATCGGACGTTAGGTGATAAAATCCACGCAATTTAACACTTTCATTTGCATCATCAGGAGCACCGTAGACAGTATGCGAAATCGTTGCACCACACATTACACTCCAACTTAGGCCTGCATTACCTATCTTTTGATCGGCTCGCACGCCACCGCCATGATAAGATATAGTAATTGGCATTTCAATTGCGCCACTCTTTATCGTATATATAGGGAACGTAATCGAAGGTATTCCATGGTAATAATCAACAGGATAGTCCTTGAAATCCATCAGTGAAGCCACTTCGGGAGATGGAGGCACGATAGAGTAATCGCGCGGAGCTATACCATCATCGGCATAGCTTGATACCGTTGCTATCAGAAGTAGCAATCCTGCTAACTTTTTGCTTTTCATGGGGCGTTTTTAGCTTTGTGTGATTAGATTCGCCCCTAAATTAGTGTTTTCAAACAACTTTTACAATATATACATCAGCAATTCTCGCTATTTTAACATTATTTAATATTGTATTCCCTACAATATTGCCATCACCCTTTATTATTTCTCGGCGAGGGTGCGGATTTGGTCGGGGGTGGAGACGATGTGGTCGGCGTAGGCGGCGCGGAGTTCGTCGATGGGACGGAAGCCCCATGTGACGCCGCAGGACTCTACGCAAGCGCGGCGGGCCGTCTCCATGTCCACGCCGGAGTCGCCAACATAGAGCACTTCGGCCTTGGGAGTGGGGCACATGGTGAGGGCCTTGAACACGATGGAGGGGTCAGGCTTGCGGGGCATGCCGTCGATGTTGCCGAGGATGGCGCGAAAGTTGGCCGTAGGGAAGTAATGAGCTATAATTTTGGTGACGGCTTCCTCGTATTTGTTGCTTGTCACGGCCAGGTTGATGCCGCGGGCGGTAAAGTCTTCGAGGAGTTCGGGGATGCCGGGATAGGGCTGCGTGGCATCGCAGCAGTGTTCGTCGTAGTACTCTTTGAAAGCTGCGAGGGCGTCGTTGATATTCTTCTCGGAGCGTGCATCATCGGGGAGGGCGCGTTCGATGAGTTTACGCACGCCGTTGCCCACCATATTGGGGTAGACCCACATGCCATGAACGGGGAAGCCGAGCTTCTTCATGGCGTAGTTGGTGGCGGTGGCGAGGTCGTCGATAGTATTGAGCAGTGTGCCGTCGAGGTCGAAGATGACGTAGCTTTTCATAGAGGTAGAACGTTTATTATTAATACGATAGCAGCCGGATATCAGAAGGGGTAACCGACAGAGAAGTGGAAGTTGGCGTCGCGGCTCCACTTGAAGTGTGCCACGGGCCAGCGCACCTGGTCCTGCGCGGGGTTGTAAGCCTTGAAACCGAGGTCGAGGCGCAGGAGGAAGTATGTGAAGTCGAGGCGGATACCGGTGCCGTAGGCAGCGGCTATCTGCTTGTAGAACTTATCGAACTTGAACTCGCCGCCGGGCTGATTCTCGTAGTTCTTTATCGTCCAGATATTTCCGGCGTCGACGAAGAGTGCACCTTCGAGCACCCAGAACAGCTTGGCGCGGTACTCGAGGCTCAATTCGAGGCTGATGTCGCCGCACTGGTTGATGAAGTCGGTGACCGAGTTGCGGGCATTGTACGAGCCGGGGCCGAGTGTGCGTACACCCCAGCCGCGGACACCGTTGGCGCCACCGGCGTAGAAGCGTTTTTCGAAAGGCACCATGGTGGAGTTGCCGTAGGGGTAGGCTATGCCTACGCCGCCGTGCATTGCCAGTGCCGAGCGGGAGTTGAAATTGCGGGTGTATGAGTAGTCGAACTCACCCTTGACATACTGGGCATATTGTATGCCGAATATTTTGTAGACGCCGTCGTGGCGCTTCATCTGTACGAGATTAGAGATGCCGTAGAGGAGGTTGCCGGCAATCTCGGCGCTGAAGCGAAGGCTTGTCACAGAGGGTTGTACGGCGAAGGCATTGACATTCGGCGCGGGCATGCGGCGATTGGTGCGACTGAAGGTATAGCCCATGCGCATGATGAAGTGGTCCTCGTAGCTGTAGCGCAGCAGAGGATTGTCGGGTGCTATCTCGTCGATAAAGTCGATAGTAGAACGCGGCAGGCGTACATAGTTGATATCGAGCAAGTCGTAGGTATGCCGGCGCACATCGGTAGCGCGCTGGTGCTGCCACTTCCACTTCCAAGCCGTGCCGAGGATGATGCGGGTGTACTCGGGACGTTCCTGGTAGTTAGCCGAAAAGGAGAATTCTGTTGACGCCAGTTGTCTCTGCTTGAAAGACTTGGTGAGAAAGGGACACTCGAACTTAGGGAAGGTAATGCCTACCTCGCCGGCATACTCGGTGTATCGGTTGTTGACGAGGCCGTCGACATTGCCGCTGAGGCTCTCGTAGGAGGCTCGGAGCTTGGCGGTGAGCAGTTCGGAGCCGCGGGCAAGGTTGCGATGCTGGTAGGTGAGACCGACGCCGAACCCGAGGTCACCCTCGGAGTTGGTACCTTCGAGCTCGACGGAGCCGCTCATCTTCTTGTTACGCGACAGGGTGATGACTGCATCGAGAAGACCGATGTCTCCCACCTGTCCGACAGGCTGCATGTCGATATTGATGAAGCGCACGATGCTCAGGCGTCCGAGAGCCTCGTAGGTGCGCTCGACAGCCGCGGCACTGTAGGGCCTGCCGGGCACGATGTAGCACATCTCGTCGAGAATCTTCGGCCTCAGATAGCGGTCGCGGCCATATACGATGCTGATGTCGCCGGGCATCGACACCGTATCAGCCGGCGCGGCTCCATCGTTGAGCACATAGCGGACAGAGCGCACGACGTATGTCAGGTGACGATCGAGCAGAGCGGCTCCGGCCACACCGCCATTGGCGGCGCCGGGAGCCTGCGCCGGCGTGTGCAGATTGAGGATAAGTCCGGCGAGTTTGCTGCCGGCGATGGTGTCGGCAGTATAGTTGATATACTCGCGGTTGAAACCGTAGTAGCCGTGGTTGCGCAGGAGAGTGGTGATACGTCCGCGCTCCTCGTCGAGGAGATTACGGTCGAGCAGCATACCCGGCTGTACCACACGCGCTGCCGTATCGGCCATGACGAGGCGGCTGATGGCACTGTCGGGAATATTGTAGGCGATGGAGGCTATACGGTGGGGCTCGCCGGCGTTGATGTGGTAGTGTACATTCATACGCTTGTCATGACCTGTGGTATCGGCATAGACAGTGGCGTCGAGGTAGCCGTTGTTGATGAGCGCCAGACGCAGCTGACGGCTCGATGCCTCGGTGAGCTCGCTGTCGTATATCACCGGGGGCTGACCGATGCGTTGTAGCCAGCGGTTGTACCAGTGGGTGGTGTCGCGGCCGGAGAGGTTATAGGTGGAGAGCTGCAGCTTGGCGAAGCCGAGTACCTTGTGATTCGGCGTCTGGCGGAGGAAATTGTAGAGCTCAGCCGAACTCACATCGCCGCGGTCGTCGACGGAGACCTCCACCTTGTCGAGCAGATACTCGCCGTCAGGCACATGCTTCGTCGCCGAGCATGCGCCAAGAAGCCACAGCGCGACAGCAACGAGTACTATGCGGAGATACTTGAAAGCCATGATGACAGACAGTTCGGGAGAGCGATGGCTCAGGAACATTTCCGACAATACCTCACACGGGGATGGAGAAGATGAAGCGCGAGCCGCCGTGGTACTCCATGTCGAAGGAGAGGGAGCCGTCGAGGAGGTCGCTTATGAGGCGCGAGATGTACAGACCCAGGCCGGCGCCGGGACGCGTGCGGTCGAGCTTGAAGAAGCGGTCGAAAATCTCGCCTACCTTGGACTTGGGAAAACCTATGCCGGTGTCGGACACAGCGAAGGTAAGTCGACGGGCTGCTTCATCGTACTCGTAGGTCAGACGCACTTCGCCGCTGTCTGTGAATTTGACACCGTTGGATAGCAGATTGACGAGCACCTGCACCACGCGCTGGCCGTCGGTGTTGACGCTGATATCCGGACCGGGTTGATATACTAACTTCACATCGGGCTTGGGCTGCGAATTTTCGGAAATGGTATCGATGGCGAGTCGACACAGCTCATCGACGGACGTGAGGGTCTTGCTGATACTCATGTTGTCATTTTCGAGGGCGGCCACATCAAGCACATCGTTGACCAGGCGGGTGACCATGCGGGCATTCAGCTCAACAACGTTGGCGAATCGGTCGAGATATTTGCTCTGGCTCTCGGGGATACAGTCTACTATGAGTTTGCTGTACTCCACAACTGTGGCCAGGGGCTGGCGCACTTCGTGGCTGATGTTGTTGACGAAGTCGGTCATCTTTCTGTCGGCGGCCTTGGCCTGGTCGCGGGCTTCGATTAGTTCGTCGCGGGCAGTACGCAGTTCGTTGCGCTCCAGAGTGAGACGTTCGTTGGCCTGCATTCTCTGAGCCACCAGGCGGCGCACCTTGCTGTTCTGATAGAGCATGAACATGACCATAATCACCAGCAG
This sequence comes from uncultured Porphyromonadaceae bacterium, assembly GCA_947174915.1. Taxonomy (GTDB): domain Bacteria; phylum Bacteroidota; class Bacteroidia; order Bacteroidales; family Muribaculaceae; genus CAG-873. Next base: position 20,163 of record CAMWKV010000001.1, read on the forward strand.
CACGACAGCCACCGCCAGGACAATAGCGCGTATACGCTCTATGCGGTGCTCCTCGTCACTATTATCATCATCACCCTGCTGTATGTATGTATCATACAGCACCTGAAACTCGCGTACACGCTCATCGCTACGGCGGTTCAGCTCGTCGCGGAACATCTCGTTGAGTTCGATCGAGGCTTCCAAGAGAGCATGACGGTCGTTGGTATGGTTGGCGGCATCAATGAGAGCATCGACGTAGTAACGCCGGTACACGGTATCGTTTGAATGTATTTTTGCGAGCAGCAGCGGTATAGCTTCGCTCCACTTATCCTGAGCAAGAGCTCTGAAAATACGGGTACGCCCCTCTGCTGCATCAATTTCAGCGATGCGTGGATCCTCCGTCAGCTCGTCCATTATATTGAAGATAGCCTCTTGTTCACGCTCGGACAGGGCTTCATAGTTGGCGAGCAGACGCTGGCGGTTGTAGTAGCGCATCAAGTCGAAGTCGCGGTAGATACGTCCGTGCGAATATTCGACAAGCCGGATAGAGTCAATAAGGTTGAGGAGCTTTTTATCGATGCGTACAGCCCGCTCGGACAAGCCATAGTTGGTATAGTAGGGCGAAATGTGCTCGAAGATAAGGCGACGGGCGGTGCCGGTGTGCAGCGGCAGACGAAGCACGGCGGATTCGAGACTGTCCAGATACTGGGTAAGGAGCAGTCCCTGCGTGCTTCGGCTCAGAGCGAGGGAGAGCTCGAAAAGAAGAGACACGCGTTTGTAAGGATCGCGGACACTATTACGGTCGTAGCGGCGCACCATGTTGCTGAGTGAATCAACGCCAAGAGTATTGTGGCGTACTCGGTTGCTGGCACGAAGCAAATCTACAATCAGGGTTGCCTCGCGCTGGTAGGGCGTCTCGGTATATGACTTGAGTACAACCGCAATACTGTCGAGTAGCTGAGCGTTATGTTGCTCATTCTGAGCAACATTCATCAGTATCTCGAGCTCCGCGTCCGAGCTGTGCATGTGAGTCGTAGCGAGCTTGTAAAGGCGTTCGAGGACATTGCGTCGCTGAAGCGAGTCGGTCGAAAGGTCGTAGATATTGTAGAGAGCCTTGAAACGCTCCTCGTGACTGGTAAGAACGGGATATTTGCGGACGATACTGTCCAACAGCGCACGGCGCTCTGCCGCCGACAGACTTGCCGCAGAGGCTACTCCGCTGACTATAAGCAATAAGAGCGCAACTACACAGCGCCGCAATGAATGGATATTGAATGAGTTCATCAGAGCTGATCTAAACATATAAAGTGCCGACGGCACTTAGCCCACAAAATTACCCATTTTTTTCCTCACCACAAAAATTTTTCCACCGCTATTTTCCCTGCATCTGTTGAGTTAGTTGGGGCGGAGGAGGGAGTTGTAGCGAGCGGGGTCGAGGAGGATGGCGCGGGCGGCGTGGTATGTGCTGTCGGTGCCCAAGGCGAGACGCACAGCCTCGGCATTGCTGTAGTAGCGTGCGGCGAGCTCGGTGCGGAGAAGCTCGGTGATAGCCTCGCGGTTGAAGTCGAGGTCGTGGTTGAGGTCGTGCTTCATCAGCCCGGCGAGGATATCAATCTGCGCCGACACGCTGTCCGACTCATAGCCTTCGATTCGAGCCGCCTTGCGGAGCAGCTCGATAGCGGCCTCACTCTGACGGTCGTACTGCAGCCGCGACGGGTCGATAAAGGCTTTGAAATCAGCAAAGATACTATCGGTGACAAGGCTGTCGCCAGGGGCGGGAGCCTGCGGATGACGCGCCACATGACGTGTAGCATAGTCGTAGACCCACATATCAGCCATGAGATTGTAGAGCAGACGGTTAGACTCGCGCGGAGCTACGCTGACATCGGGAGTGATGCCGCCGCCATCGCGCACAGTACGGCCATGGACAGTCTTGTAGACGTTGGTGAGGCTGTCAGGGGTGCGCATGGGGCGTCCATCAGCATCGCGGTGACTGTAGTCAAGAGCCTGGATTAGACGGCCGGAGGGTATGTAATAGCGGGCAGTCGTAATCTTGAGAATGTCGCCGAAAGGCAGCGGACGGGGCGTCTGCACGAGACCTTTGCCGAAGGAACGTTCGCCCACGATGACGGCGCGGTCGAGGTCCTGGAGCGAACCGGCGACAATCTCCGAGGCCGAAGCCGTACCACCGTCGGTAAGGATAGCCAGGGGCACACGCGTATCAAGCGGTGCAGCAGTGGTGCGGTAGCTCTTCTCGTCGGAAGCTATACGGCCGCGGGTGTGTACAATCTCGGTACCCTTGGGCACGAATAGTCCGGCTATCTGCACGGCACCTTCGAGGAGACCGCCGCCGTTGGAGCGGAGGTCCAGAACAATGCCTTTGAGCTCGGGGTCCTTCAGCATCTCCTCCACGGCGTGGCGTACGCTGCGGGCGGAGCTCTCATTGAATGTGGTGAGAAGGATATATCCCACGCCGGTACTGTCCACTCCGAAGTAAGGCAGCGGATTGACCTTGATGGATGCGCGCTTGAAGGCGAAAGTGAGTATAGAGTCGGCACCGACATAGGGGCGACGCACTGTGACGGTGATATCCGTACCGGCTTGGCCGCGCAGTCGCTTCGACACCTGCGTCACGTCCATGGCGGGAGTGACTGAGTCGCCGTCGATGACGAGTATCACGTCGCCTCGGCGCAGCCCGGCCTTGGCGGCAGGGGCATCCTCTTGAGGCTCGTTGATGATGACCTCGCTGCCCTTTTTGGTGATGACGGCGCCGATACCGGCATAGCGACCTTCGGAAATCTGCTGAAGCTCATCCTGGTCGCCGGCAGGATAGTACTCCGTGTAGGGGTCGATCTGATAGAGCAGCATGTCTATTGTCTCGTCCATTATCTTGTCGGCATTGAGGGTGTCGACATAGTTCGTCTCGAGCTCTTTGACGATGGCGTTGAGAGAGCGGAGTTTCGAGGCGAATCTGTCCTTGCGTGCGGCGGCAGGTGTCGTCTGCGACCCTACGGCCACCACGAGAACAATCAGAAGGCTGAGTATGGAGATGATGCGTTTCATAATAATTGACTTGAATGTGCAAAGCTTGAATGTGCAAAGGTACGAATAAACTTCCGCTCTGCGCAAGTGCAAAGTTAGTAACTTATTCAAACATCAGACGAAAGAATGAAACAATAATGAACTACTAAACCTTTGTTAACACTTGAGTTTATATTTAAAAAGATTTGTTAACCACACGTCATTTTAAGTGCCTGAATTGTTAACAGTAAGACCTCAAAGAGTTACCTTTGCGGGATAAAACACCTCTTATATGTCAAATGTACTGACAAATCTCATCAAGCAACAGCTTGAACGCTACGGCAATGAGCGCGAAGCTTTCAGCACTATCGATGTCGCCGGCAAGCGACTTGTGCCCACCACATGGGCGCAGCTGTCGTCGGATGTCGACAATGTTGCGGCCGCCCTTGCCGTACTCGGTGTCGAACCCGGCAACATGATAGCATCTTTCACCGGCAACTGCGCTGAGTTCATCATCACCGACTTCGCCTGCTACCGCAACCGCGCCGTTCCCGTGGCCATATACGCCACCAGCAGTCCCGAGCAGGTGAGCTACATCGTGCGCGATGCAGGTGCCAAGCTCATCTTCGTGGGCGATGCCGGACACTACCGCATAGCTCGCGACATCATCAGCGAATGCCCTACCCTCTCGAAGATAATAATCATCAATCAGTATGTAGAACTTGATGCCGACGACACCGACTCACTGCGATTCAGCGAACTCGTGGAGCTCGGTAGCCGCGCAGACGCCTCCGTCCATGCCACCGTGGCACTGCGTACTGCCGAGGCCATGCCGGACGATATAGCCACCCTCATCTACACCTCCGGTACCACCGGCGAGCCAAAGGGCGCTATCCTCACGCAGGACAACTTCTCAGCAGCCTTGGCCATACACCATCAGCGACTCGATACAATATCCGACGAAGACACCAGCGTATGCTTCCTGCCGCTGTGCCATATCTTCGAACGTGCATGGACATACTTCTGTCTCTCCAAGGGCATCCGCGTAGCCATCAACAACAACCCCAGAGAGATACAGACAGCCCTCCCCATAGCGTGCCCCAGCTGTATGTGCAGCGTACCCCGATTCTGGGAGAAGGCCTATACCGCCATCATGGAGAAGCTCGCGGGGATGAAGGGCATGATGAAGAAACTCGTCGACCGCGCACTCAAGGTAGGCGCACGCCGCAATCTTGAGTACGTCCGTCTCGGTCTGCGCGTACCTCGCACCCTCGAGATGGAGTACAAACTCTACGACCGCCTGGTCTTCAGCAAAGTACGTCGCACAATAGGTATCCAGGACCGCAACTTCTTCCCCACCGCCGGCGCTCCCCTGTCGTCGGCCATCGTGGAGTTCCTCCACACCATAGGTATCAACATCGTGATAGGCTACGGCCTGAGCGAGACTACAGCCACGGTGAGCTGCTTCCCCTCTATAGGCTACGAGATAGGCTCCGTGGGCACTCCAATGCCCGAAGTGCAGGTGAAAATCGGCCCTAACAACGAGATTCTCGTCAAAGGCCCGACAGTGATGCACGGCTACTACGGCCGTCCCGAAGAGAATGCCAAGGTATTCACAGAGGACGGTTGGTTCCGCACAGGCGACGCCGGACTCTTCGACCACACGGGCGCACTCGTGCTCACAGAGCGTATCAAAGACCTCTTCAAGACCTCCAACGGCAAGTACATAGCACCGCAGGCTATCGAGAGCCGTCTCGGCCAGGACAGATACATCGAGCAGGTGGCCGTAATAGGCGACCAGCGCAAGTATGTCACCGCAATCATCATTCCAGCTTTCGATGCCCTCAAGGCCTACGCTCACGAACACGGTATAGACTTCGCCAACCTCGAAGAACTCGTCAAGAACAGCGAAATACGCCGCTTCATTGGCGAACGCATAGAAACACTGCAGAAAGGGCTGGCCGGATTTGAGAAAATCAAGCGCTTCACCCTCCTCCCCAAGGAGTTCACCATCGAGAACGGCGAACTCACCAACACTCTGAAAATCCGTCGTCGCGCCATCAACGAACGCTATGCCAATGAAATAGAAGCAATGTACGGCTGATCGCCACTCCCCCGACAGGCAGATGCCATGACTCAGCAACGATTCAGCGACGACACATAACTAATAAGGAAACACGACAATGAAAATCAATAATCCCATGCCGACGGCCGAGCCCGAAAAGGCCATCCTCGTTGGCCTTATCACCCCCTCGCAGGACGAGGCTCGCTCGGCGGAATACCTCGCCGAACTCGCTTTCCTTGCCGACACCGCCGGCGCGGAAGCCGTGGCAACCTTCACCCAGAAAGTAGACTACCCCAACCCGCGAACATTCGTAGGCAAAGGCAAGCTCGAAGAAATCAAGAAATACATCGAAGACCGCGGAGACATTTCCGTCGTCATCTTCGACGATGACCTGTCCACTAAGCAGGTGCTCAACATCGAGCGCGAACTTGGTGTGAAGATTCTGGACCGCACGTCGCTCATCCTCGACATCTTCGCCAACCGCGCACAGACTGCGACGGCGAAGACGCAGGTCGAACTCGCTCAATATCAGTATCTCCTGCCGCGACTCACCCGCATGTGGACACACCTCGAACGACAGCGCGGCGGTATCGGTATGCGTGGCCCGGGTGAAACTCAGATAGAGACCGACCGACGTATCATCCTCGGTAAAATATCGCAACTCAAGGAAGAGCTCCGCGCCATCGACCGACAGAAGGCCGTACAACGCAAGAACCGCGGCAAACTCACCCGCGTGGCGCTCGTAGGATACACCAACGTGGGCAAGTCAACGCTGATGAACCTCCTTAGCAAGTCCGAAGTATTCGCGGAGAATAAGCTATTCGCCACCCTCGATACCACTGTGCGCAAGGTCGTTATCGACAACCTGCCATTCCTCCTCACCGATACCGTAGGCTTCATCCGCAAACTGCCTACACACCTGGTGGACTCATTCAAGTCGACTCTCGACGAGGTGCGCGAGGCCGATATCCTCGTGCATGTAGTGGATATCTCGCACCCGAATTTCGAAGAACAGATAGAAGTCGTTGACAAGACCCTCCGCGAAGTATGCGACGGAGCCGACAAGCCCATGCTGCTTGTATTCAACAAAGTAGATGCCTTCACCTGCAAACCAAAGGACGATGACGACCTAACTCCCAAGGAACGCTGCAATACCACACTCGAAGAACTTGAAAAGACATGGATGGCCAAGATGAACGACAACTGCGTCTTCATCAGCGCCCGCAAAGGCACCAACATCGACGAACTCAAGCAGAAGCTCTACACCATGGCGAGAGAGATACACCTCGCCCGCTTCCCCTACAACGACCTGCTCTACCAGGACTACTCCGACGAACTCACCACAGAATAATCCTACAGACCGAAAATAAGACCTATAGGTATCTAACGACGTAGGGTCGCTCCATGGAGCGACCGCTGACTATACCATGTGCCGCCGGAAAGTCAACCGGATGCAGCCCGGAAGCGGTCGCTCCATGGAGCGACCCTACGTCCGAGAAGCTATTTTGAACACAGCCTCGATTTTACGATGAGATATCAGAGTGTAGAGGTGTTGTAGAATTCGAGGATGCGGGCGCGGAGGATGCGCTCGTATCTGGCCTGCACGGACTGAGCGAGGGAGGAGATATAGTTCTGACGGGCCGTCTCAAGTTCGGTGGAATTGGCACGACCGTTGTCGTACTTCACTTGCATGGCCTCGAAGGCTGCCTGTGTGCTCTCCACTGCCACGGCGGCGGATTTCTCTTTCTCCATAGCTCCTACAGCCTGCGTATGAGCCTGCACGATGGCCTTGTAGAGATTGTTGCGCGAATCATCGAGCTGCAGACGCGCCGACTCCTGACGGAGACGTGCACGGCGCACATTATTGCGCGTACTGAAGGCGTCGAAGATGGGCACACTGAGCGAGAAACCTATGCTCTGACCGAAGTTGTGACGCATCTGAGCGCCAAAACCTTCGTTGGCGAAGCCTGAAGTCTTATAGTAGTTGGTACTCAGGCCTGCATTGAAACTCAGCGTAGGTATGTAGCCGCTCTGTGCGAGCTTGACATTCCTCTCGGCAGCCTCCACCTGCAGTTGTCCCGCGCGCAGGGTGTGGTTGTAGGCCAGTGCATTGGCGAATACCGTGCCCGGGTCAGGGATGAGAATAGCAGCATCCTCCAGTGGCATGATATCGAAGCCTGAGTTGTCCGGTAGATTGAGGAGCTGAGCAAGATCAAGAATAGCCATGACCGAATCATTGAGAGCATTGGTGAGCGACAGCTCATCGCGTGCCACCTGCGAGCGTGCCTCGTGGATATCGAGCTCCGGCAGACGGCCGGCCTCTATCATGGCCTGGCGTCGCTCCAGTTCGGTGCGGCTGATATTTAGATTGGTTCGGGCCACCTCCACCATCTCGCGGGCGTACAGCGCCTGGAGGTACTGGCCTATGACATTGAGAGTAACATCATCCTTGGCGGCCTCTACCTGCTCCAGCATCGCCGCAAGTGACGTGCGACTGTAGCTAAGCTGACGCATGGCTCGAAGTCCCTGGAAAATAGGCATCTGCAACTGTGCGCCGACGGCGAAGGAAGATGTATTACGGTTGGCATAGGTATTGTCCGACGTGAGGCCGCGGCCGAAGCTGAAGGACTGCGAGCCGTAGCCGTTGAGCTGCGGGAGGAACTGATTCTTGGCCGAATTGACATCGAGTTCGCCCAGCTCGGCATTGACGCGCTGACTGGCTACATTGATATTGTGGTCGATGGCATATCCTATGCAACGGCCGAGGGTCCAGGGCATAGTGGTGAAAGGAGCCTGTTCCTGACCGACAGCTGTCTGCGCCATATAGGCTACCTGTGCCTGACTTGTGGCTGCCTGTGCCGTATCTGTTGTCTGTGCCTGAGCAGTAGAGAATACTGCTAATGATGCAGCACAGAGAAGGATGGTCGTGATTTTCTTCATAGCGTCCGGGATTTGCTTGAATATAAGACTGATATACCCTTAGAGTTTGGCTCCGCGGAGCACTACGGTGGAGTCGATACCCGTCTTGACTTCGATGTTGATACCGTCGCTCAGACCGGGAGTGAAAGAACGCTGCTCAAAGACGGGCTTGGGTACACTGTCGGTCCGCACATATACGTATGCGCTGTCGCCGGTGAAGGTAACGACGGACTCGGGAACGGTGAGGACATCGGCCGCCTGCTCAAGAATCACGGTGGCGTTGGCGGAATATCCCGAGCGGAGGCCCGCCACATCATCGAGGGTGAGAGCCGCCTTGAGTTCGAAGGTATTGGCTCCGGAGGTCTCGTCGCCCTTGGGCGAGATGTACTCTATCACTGCCGAGGGATGGAGCGAGGGCATGGCGCCGATTGAAATCTCCATAGGCATGCCCACATGCAGCATACCCACCTCGGTCTCGTCCACCTTGCCTATGAAGATGAGCTTGTTCATATCAGCCACAGTGGCGATGGTGGTGCCGTCGTTCATGGTGTTGGCCTGGATGACGCTTGAGCCTACCTTGACGGGGACATTGAGCACCAGACCGGTAATGGTGGCACGGACGAGGGTGTTGCTCTCGGAGGCATTGAGGCGCGACACGCCTTCGCGGACGATATTGTAGGCGTCGCGTGCAGCCTCCACTTCCTCGCGGGCCCTGGCGAGAACTTTTTCGGAGTCCTCATAGTCCTGGCGCGAGATGACGCCCTTGCCGAAAAGTTCCTTGTCGCGGTTGAAGCGCGAGGTGGCATCGCGCAGCTCTATCTCTGCCACGCTCACGCGACTCTGAGCCGACGACAACTGCGAGGCATCGGGGATGACTTTGATATGCGCTATCACATCGCCCTGCTGCACCACCTGACCGGCCTCGACATTAATCTCCGAGATGATACCGGATACCTGGGGCTTGATTTCGATTTCATCGCGAGGTTCAATCTTGCCGGTGAGTACGGTACTGCGCTCGATGGTAGTGCGTGTGGGCTGTACGGTGGCATATACATCCTCCTTGGTACGACTGTTGAGGTAGAGGAACACAAAGGTGCCCACGAAGGCAGCAGTGATGAGCACCCACAGCAGAATACGGAATATCTTTTTCATTGTTGACGTGTATTTACTTGTTATGTATGATTGTAGATTATTTATCTCTAAGAGCTTCTATAGGTTTGATACGCATTGCTTTGAGGGCAGGGAGCGTGCCGGCGGCAGTACCGAGGACGAAGAAGATGAGCAACACCGCCAAGGCATGTCCGAAACTAATCTCGAAACCTGCCATGCCGAGAAGCGGGTCCGCGGTGACGTGGTCGATGATGCCGAGTACGATGGCGGCGAAGCACACACCCGCCGTACCGGCGATGAGCGTAAGGGTGATACTCTCGAGGAGCACCTGCACGGTGATGTCAGCGGGTTTGGCTCCGATGGCGCGGCGTACGCCGAACTCGTGCGTACGTTCCTTGACGACTATCCACATGATATTTCCCACTCCTATGACACCTGCCATCAGCGAGCCGATACCAACGAAGAATGCCAACAGGGTGAGACCCAGGAAAAGGCCGTCGATTACACTGAACATCTCCGAGAGATCCATCATCCACATGGCGTTCTTGTCGTCCGGGTGGATGGCATGGCGGCGCGAGATATATCGCCGTATGGCTTCCTCATTCTCTGAAGGGCTATGACCGGCAGGGGCGGTGAAGGCGAAGAAATGCACTTGATTGCCGATATTAAATGAGCGTTGTGCCGTGCTGTAGGGCAGAAGGATACTGTCGTCGATACGGCTGGAAATACTGGCTTCGCCCAGCTGCCCTGCCACTCCCACCACAGTGAAATGCACGCCGCGGAGGGATATGCGCTTGCCTATAGGGTCGTCGGCGCCGAAGATTTCGGCAGCAAGATTCTTACCCACCACGAGCACCTTGCGGGCTTGCGCCTGATCGGCATCGTTGAGGAAGCGGCCACTATATATCACCGGCTCTATGATACGGCCGTAGTCCGGGTGTATGGCGTTGTAATTCACCGTTTTGTTAGTGGAGCCATACAGCACCACGCCGCTGCCGTAATACACCGGCGAGCCTTTGTCAATGGCGGGGGACACGCGGAGGATATTGTCGCAGTCGTCCACGGTGAGGTACCACGGCGTGCCTTTATTGAAGCCCTTGTACGACATAGTACGAGAGCCGGAGCTGATGGCTCCTAAATTCGTGGAGAGGCCGGCAAAATTGCGGCTCATCATGCCCTTGAAACCGGTGGCGCCTCCCAGGAGGAGCGCAAGCATCGCCGTACCCCAGAAGATACCGAAGGCCGTGAGGAAGGTGCGGGTCTTGTTGCGGGCGAGGGTGGCACTGATTTCGCGCCAGTTCTCGCGCTGAAAAATTGTCAGTCTCATGGCTATTCGTCGCGGAGGGCTTCTACGGGTTTGACTTTGATTGCTTTAAGAGCCGGGAACAATCCTGCCAGCGCTCCGGCGACGATAAGAGCCAGCGTCACCTGAATGGCTATAGAGAGGTCCACGGTGCCGTTGACGAAGCCGTCCGCCTCGCCCACCACGGCGTTGATTACCTGTAGCACCACCATACCCATGAATATACCTATATAGCCGAATATGGATGTAAGAGCCACGCTCTCAGTGATGATCTGAAAGAGGATGTTGCGAGGCTTGGCACCTATGGCGCGGCGTATGCCTATCTCGTGGACGCGCTCGCGCACGCTGACAAACATGATGTTGCTCACTCCCACAATACCTGTCAGGAGGGTTAGGATGCCTATCACCCACACCACCACGGCGAGCATACCGCTTGCTTTGCTGTTGGCGAGATAGGATGTGAAGCGGTTCCATGTCCACAAGGCGCCCTTGTCGTCCGGAGCGAAAGAGTGAGTGCGAGCGAGGGTACCACGGATATTGCGCTCGGCCTCCTCGCCATCGGCCTCAGTGGTGAGGCCTTCTACGAAAACGTCCAGCTGATAAGCCCTGTCGTCGTTGCCGGTGATACGCTTGTAGGTGCTGTACGGTATGTACTTGCTGCGCGCGTAGGGATTGCTGTACACCCCCACTACCGTCCATCCCAGCCCCATGCTGCGCACGGTGCGTCCTATGGCATCGTCAGCGTTGCCGAACAGCTGCTCGGCATGCGACTCGCTCAGTACCATCACCCGTCGCCCATGTTGCATATCAAGCTCATTGATGAATCGGCCGTGAGTGATAGGGATCTTCTTATTCAATATTGCTGTAGGCGACACTGCCGTCAATCCGCCGGAGATTACTTCGCGATCCGAAGCTACAGTGGCATTATCTACAGATGCTTCTGCAGCCACGTAGCTCACCAGGTGTGGATGGTCTTCCTTCAAGGCGTCGCCATCGCCATTGCGTAGACCTATCCAACGGCCGTCGCGGTAGCCTTTGTAGGCCTTGGTGGTGCGGCCGCCCCAGATGGAGATTACATTGTGGGCTTCGCTGGAGCTTTGCTTGTCGAAACTGTTGGCAACCCCTCGCGCGGCACCCAGCAGGATGATGAGCATAAAGATACCCCACGCCACGGAGATACCCGTCAGGATGGTGCGCAGCTTGTTGTTGCGCAGCGTCTGGCCTATTTCGTGCAGGAGATCGAACATGACGGTAATGTGTAACAGTTATACATTGCCGCCGTCGATACGTCCGTCGACGATGCGGATGATGCGGTCTGTAGCCTCGCCCACAGCGGGGTCGTGGGTGACGATGAGTGTAGTCATGCCTTCGTTGTTGAGCTCGCGGAAGAGCTGCATCACCTCGCGTGAGGTGTGTGAGTCGAGGGCGCCGGTGGGCTCGTCGGCGAGGATGATGGACGGCTTGGTCACGAGAGCGCGGGCGATGGCTACGCGCTGTTTCTGACCGCCTGAGAGCTCGCCGGGATGATGTGTGGCACGGTCGGCGAGACCCATGCGCTCAAGTTGCTCCATGGCGAGGGCATTGCGCTTGCGACGGCTCACTCCTTGATAGAACAGCGGAAGCGCCACATTCTCGAGGGCGGTCTTGTAGCCTATGAGGTTGAAGGACTGGAACACGAAACCTATGAGGCGGTTTCGCAGCTCGGCGGCGCGGTTCTCGCTCAGGTTCTTTATCTCTATACCGTCAAGGATATACTCGCCGCTATCATAGCTGTCGAGTATGCCGAGGATATTGAGGAGTGTGGACTTACCCGAACCGGAAGCGCCCATAATCGACACGAACTCGCCGCGGTCGATGTGCATGTTGATGTCCTTGAGTACATGCAAGGGCACCGCGCCGGGGTAGGTCTTGTTGATGTCGTGTAGTGAAATCATTACAGATTGTAGTATGTAGAAATGTGGATGAATTTCAAGTTACATATATAAGACGCAAGTAGGCTGTCAATAATTACACCGGCAGCAATTTTTTTTTGCAGCTCGGATAGACATGGCTCATGACGGCTGGTATAGCGGGGCAGGGATAAACAAAAGCTGCCACACCTTGCGGCGCGGCAGCTTTTATAATTGTAAGAAGGATATTACTTGATAGTAATGGTCTTGAAGCGGAATTGACCGGGCTTGGTGCGGTTCGACTCGTTGGTGGCGAAGTCGGCAGTATCGCCTACGGTGAAGGTAACTTCGGTGGCATTGCCCTTCCATGTGACGGAGGTATCGCCTACGGCCTGTGCGGGGTCGAGCTTACCTGTCGACGGTGTGAAGGGACCGTACTGGGCTGTCTCTACCATCTCGAATACAATCTCGGTGGCTGTGGGGCCGGTGATGGTGAGGGTGTTGCCCTTGTAGAGACGCATACCGTTGGAGTAGTATTTGGGCTTGGTGGTGCCTGTGCCGGTAGCTACGCTGACGGTGTACTGACCTACGGTGATGGTGGCGGGACCGTCAACACCTTCAAAGTCGCTGAGGTTGATGACATTGCCGTCGCCCACAGGAGGTGTGGGAGGTGTCACCTGACCGCCTGTGCCGTAGACCTTCAGATTCTGAATCTCCCATGTATCGGCGCCGGAGGTGGTAGAACCGTAGTGGAAGGCAATCTGAATCTTCTTGCCGGCATAGGCCGAGAGGTCGATGGAGCCGGAGTTGACGAAAGTCCAACTGTCGGCAGCGGGCCATGTGGGGATGGCGAGGGAAATCCACTGGCTTGCGCCCTCAAGGCGGACAGCTACACCGCAGAGGCTGCGGAGAGTGGTCTGGAACTTGGCGGCGTGGTCGAAGGACATCGTGGGAGCGGCAACGGCGGTGAGGTCGATGACGGGCGACACAGCGTATGCGTCGGCAGCCTGGGCTGCATTGTTGACGAATGCACTGCCGTTGAGGTAGTTATTGCCATTGTAGCTGCGCCACGACCAGGGGTTGTCGCCGGACACTGCATCGAAGGTCCAGCCGGTGGTAAGGGCTGCTTCGGAGGCACCGAGGGCGCTGTACACTACATCGCCGTCGGGAGGAGTGACGGGCTGGTCAGGGGTAGTGCTGCCACTGCCGTCGAAGACATTCTCGGTGAGGTTCTTCACGCCGGGACCGCCGCAGTACTTCATGATGTCGCCCTTGATGGCAAGTACTTTGCCGAGGTTTTCGGGCTTGTTGGCCAGGGCGAGGGCATCACGCATAGAGGCGGGGAGCTGCACGCCGATACACTGCGAAGCATCGGTACAGGTAGCTGTGGGGCCGAGCACGAGGTTGGTGGTGGCGGCGTCGGCGGTGCTGAAGTTGGTGTTGGACAGGAGTGTGGACGAACCACCGGTGGGCATGGAGCCTACGATGTAACCCTTGACCCATACACCGCTCTGTACGGCATCAGTGGTGCTCGAGGGATTGAAGGCGATGATTTGAGCTACATTGTAGGGAGTGTCCTTCTGGCCGTCGCCGTCGGGGAAGTCGCCGGCAGGAGGAGTGACGGGCTGGTCGGGAGTGCCACCGGCATCATCAAGACGGTTGGCGGTGAGATTCTTCACGCCGGGACCGCCGCAGTACTTCATGATGTCGCCCTTGACGGCGAGTTTCTTGCCGAGGTTGCCGGGCTTATTGGCCAGGGCGAGGTCGGCGCGCATGTTGGTGGGGAGCTGAACGCCTACGCACTTGGAGGCGTCGGTGCAGTCGGGAGTAGGACCGAGCACGAGGTTGGTGGTAGCGGCATCTTCAGTGCTGAAATTAGTACCGGAGAGGGTTGTGGACGAGCCGCCGGTGGGCATAGAACCTACGATGTAGCCTTCTACCCATACGCCGGTCTCTACTGCAGCGGTGGTGCTGGAGGGGTTCATTGCCACAATCTGTGCGGTGTTGAAGGGCTTGTCTTCGGAGCCGTCACCTTCGGGGATTTCCTCGCCGGAGTCGACACCTTCGATAGCGAACTCATCACTCTTGCCGCTGTTGCCTGTCATGCCATAGGAGCCAAGGTAGTTGCCGAGTTTGCCCATCACACGGATTTCCTTACCGAGATTGTCGGGGTTGTCGCGGAGGTTGCCCACCTGCTGGAAGAGGCTCTCGGAGGGGAGCGCTACGATAATACATTCCTTATAGTTCTTCACCGAGGGGTCGGCGGCTACTACAAGTGTCGACGAAGTGACAGTGGGTGCGGTCCATTCGATGTCGTCGTTCGATGCCACTACTTCGACAGCGGGAGCTACGGCACCTACGATATAACCCTTGAGCCAGCCGGTAGCGTCGACACCTGCTTCGATATCAGCGATGGCACCGGGCACGTCGTAGGGATCTTCCTTAGAGCCGGGGACATTACCTACAGCAATGACGCCTTCGCGGTCGTTGAGGATAATCTGCCATGCAGAGTTGTAATAGCTGAGGATACCTACAACGTCGACATTGCCCGTGGGAAGCTTGTCTTCGGCGAAGGAGGCATAGCCACTGGTGCGGACAATCATAGTGCCGCCGTTGCGGTCAACGATGGTACGGTTCTGATCGTCGTTGGAGCTGGAGTGATAGACGGAGAAATTCTTCTGACCACCGTCGGCGAAGTAGACGTTCTTGAACCGCACGAGCTGGCTCTGCCACTTGCGTAGACCTTCGGGGGTGGCACTGATCTCACTGAAGGAGTTGACGGTGAGGGTGTCGATGTCGGCGGCAACGGGGATACCGTTGAGCTCGGCATGCTGAGTGAAATACTCGAGCGACATGAACGATACCTGCCAGGACTTACCGTTGGCGTACCACGAAGGACGTCCCATCTGCTGGAGGCCGGCGTACTTGCCTATGAACATGTCAGTGACATCGAGCACAATCTCCTGACCGATACGATAGTTGAGGTAGAGATTGTAGGCATCGATGGAGAAAGCCATAGCCGCCGTCTCGTCCTGGATGATGAGGGACTTGAAGACGTTGCTCTGCTCGTCGGAGGAAATCACGCGGCCGTGGATGACGTAGCGGTGGGCCGGATCCTCCTTGTCACGGATGGTGTCGGCGTAGTTCGTCTCATCGGACCAGAAGAGTTCCTTGAGCTCGGCGATGGTGGTGTTGGGCGTAGATGTCGCCTGAGGGAAGTCCACGCCGGGAGCATCGACGTCATCCTGACAGGCGGCGAAGGTGCCGGCGAGGAGGGCCGCTGCGCCCAGGGTCTTGATATATGTTGCTATCTTATTGAAATACATATCCTTGATTATTTATTGCCGTAAACAGCAAGGTTCTTGATTTCCCAGGTGTCGGCACCTGCGGAGGAGGATTTGTAGAGGAACGCTATCTGCACCTTCTTGCCGTCGAAGGCAGCGATGTCGACGTTGCCGGACTCGGCGAAGGTCCATGAGCCGGCTTCGGGCCATACGGGGATGGTGAGCTTGGTCCATGCTGTAGCGCCTTCTTCGCGTATGCACACGCCGCAGAGGTCGCGGAGGGTGGTCTGGAACTTGGCGGCGTGGGCGAAGGTGAAGTAGCAACCGGTAACGCCGGTGAGGTCGATGACGGGCGATACGGTGTAGGCTTCAGTGGTAAGGGCGGTGTTGTTGACGAAGGCGCTGCCGTTGAGGTAGTGCTTGCCGTTATATTCCT
This sequence comes from uncultured Porphyromonadaceae bacterium, assembly GCA_947174915.1. Taxonomy (GTDB): domain Bacteria; phylum Bacteroidota; class Bacteroidia; order Bacteroidales; family Muribaculaceae; genus CAG-873. Next base: position 36,169 of record CAMWKV010000001.1, read on the forward strand.
TCCACTGCCATACATACTCTGCTCCACCGAGCTCTACGTTCTCGATGGTCCAACCGGTGGTGAGAGCTGCTTCATCCTCGCCGAGGGCGCTGTAGAGGCTGCCTTCAACAGGAGCGGGCTCGGAGCCCTGGCCGCCTTCGCCGTTGTAGGTCACGATATGGCTGCCGGTGGTGAACTGGGGTGTGTTGCCCATATAGTTGACGAGGGTACCGGACACTACTACCTTGGCACCTACGGTGAGCTGGTCGGCGGAGGTGAACTTGTCGCCGTTGAGCCAGTAGCCGCGGTAAACGCCGAGAGTGGCGCCGCCTGTAGCGTCGGCGATAGCGTAGGTAGCGTTGCCGAAGTCGGTGCTGATGTCAGAGATGGAGGTGATGATACCTTCAACGTAGGCAGCCTGCTGGTCGGAGGAGCTCATGGCGGTGGTGACCTGGAGAGCCTTGGCTACGTTGTAGGGGCTGGCGGCTGTACCGTCGCCGGCGGGTTCTACTTCGGGTGTGGGCTCGGGAGCTTCGCCGTCGAAACCGATGCAGGATGTAGTGTCGATGAGGAGGAGCTGCCAGTCGTTGTTGAAGTAGCTCAGGATACCCACCACGGTACCTGTGCCGTAGGGCAGGAGCTCCTCGGAGAAGTCAGCATAGGAACTGTTGCGTACCACGAGGCGGTTGCCGTCGGCGTCCATGATGTAGCGGTTGGTGGTCTGCGCACCGGCGTAGGGCTGGCCCGCTTCTACCCACGATACATTCTCGAACTTGACAAGACGGCTCTGCCACAGGAGCTTGGCGGCGTTGTCGGAGTTGGCGGCCACTACCTCGGGGATTGTGGCAAGGGTGGTGTCGACCTTGGCGGGCTCGGGGAGAGCGCTGCCGTTGCGCACTACATGAGCGACGAAGTCAGACTCATCCATGAATGTCATCTGGGTGCCGCTGATGGCGCCGAACTGGAGCAGATTGGCGTAGCCGCCGATGTTGAGGCCCGTGGCAAATACTGCTACTTCCTGACCGAAGGGGAAGAGCTCGTAGATGTCGTAGCGGTTGACGGAGAAGGTCATTGCCACCTGCTCGCCGGCCTCGTTCTTGCCTTGTATTACAATATTCTTATATATATTGCCGGAGGCGTCGGAGGAGCATACGCGGCCGGTGAAGATGATGCTGTCGCCGTCCTCGTTGAATCCTATCTGCTGAGGACCTGTGGTGAGGCTGTTCCATGCCACGTTCTTGAAGTCGGAGAGAGTGGTAGAGCTCTCGACATTGGTGACGGGAGGGAGAATCACCGGGGGATGAGTGAAATTGTCCTCGCAGCCCGAGATTAAGGCCGATGCTGCCAGAGCGGCAGCGCATATGAATTTCGTTGCAGTTTTCATAGTGTGATAATCTGGGGATTAGAAGCGGACACCGACATTGAAGTACACGCGTATACCCTGTGCGTAGTTGTAACGGTTGGGGTACTTGAGGCGGTCGAATTCCTTGGTATCGAGTCGACCCTGCTGGTAGGCGTATGTGACGATATCCTTATTGTTGAGGATGTTGTTGACGTTGAGGTTCAGGTTGAGGCTCACGTTACGGTTGATGTAGATGAGCTTGCCGATAGAAGCATTGAGGGTGAATGCGTTCTTGAGCTTGTCCTGAGTGGAGAGCTCGGCCACCTTCGCTGCAAGTTCTTCCTCAGAGTAGCCGGGATAGTTCTCCCACAGCGTGGGGAGAGCTTCATGGTAGCGGGGAGCGAGGTTCACGTATGCGTCGCCCTGCCATGTGGCGTTGACGTTGAAGAACCACTGCTTGGGAGCAGCCCAGTCGATACCGATGTTTGCGGCATACTGGGGGGTGGAGCCCACATAGTAGTTCTTGAGGTAGACGGTGGTGGTGGAATCGGGGTACATACCGTTCTCTACGGTGTATGTGCCCTTAGGATTGTTCTTGTACTGGAAACGGGAGTACATACCGGCAAAGGTGGCTGTCACGCTGGGTGTAATCTTGTAGGCCATGCCGAGTTCTACGCCTTTGTAGACGCGGCGCACGCCGGAGAGAATGTAGTTGATGGAGGTTTGGTACTCTTCGTCATAGAACATTGAGCGCTCGATGGCGTTGTCGACGTCGGTGTAGAAGCCGGTCACCGAACCGCGGAAACGGCGATAGTTCCAGATATAGGAGAGGTCGCCGGCGAAGTCGCGTTCGTTCTCAACACCTGCCACTACGGCGTTGCTGATGCGGGGCGAGAGGAACACCTGGTCGAAAAGAGGTGCACGGGTGCCGTATTCGGCATGAACGGCGAACTGGTTGTGGCCGTCAAGCTTGTAGATGGCGCCGAGCTTGAGGTTGGCGTTGTCGAAGCGAAGGGTCTCGCTCTTGCCCAAAGAGTTCTCGGGAGCGCGGCCGTTGCGCATCTTACCGTCGCGGTCGTACTGGGTGTAGCTCAGCTGGAGACCGTAGTTGATATCCCACTTGGGCAGGTTGATAACATTCTGGAGCCATGCTTCGGCACGGATGGCGTTGATGTCGTAGTCATATCCGAATCGCTCGCCCTTGGCTACATGACGGTTGGGGTTGTCGAGGTCGTTCTGAAGCTTTTCGGGAGCGAGGGCTATGGTGCGGTCGCTGAAGGGGTCGATATCGAGCCAGAATTCGCCGCCCATGAGGTCGCGGACGGTCTTGTAGTTGCTGCTGCGGGTATAGTTGAACGACACACCACCCTGGAGTGACAGCCACGGGTTCAGACGGGTGTTCACATAGGAGTTGAACATCAGGTTGATCTGGTGGTTGATGCGGTTCTCCATGATGTAGGACGAGCCCTTCTTCTGGTCGGAGGGAAGTTCCTCATTCTGGATGTTGTTGAGGTAGTTGATCTGGTACATATCGTCCCACTTGATCTGACGGAATGCCTCGTCGGTCTCCCAGAGCTCACGGTAGAGCTCGGCGCCTTCGGGGTCGTCGCGACCCTCGAAATATGAGGGAAGGTACTTATAGTAAGCGGGATTCGGGTCGGTGGCTTTGTAGTAGTTGAGGGCGGTACGGTTGTAGTACATCGAGCGGAAAGCCGCGGCAGTGTTCACGATGGTATTGTCCTTCTTGAAGATCCAGCTGAGGATTGCAGTGGGGTCAAAAGTCTCGGTGATGCGGCTTGAGCGCTTCTTACCTTCCTGGTAGCCCCAGTCGGGGTTGTAGAGGTTGGAGCCGGCGAGGTCGTAGGCTTCCTGAGTGACGGCACGGCCGGTGGCACGCTGTGTGGGGCCGCCGAAAGCTGTAAGAGTGAGCGAGTTGGCGTCATTGAGCTTCTTCTCGATGGAGAGGAAGAGACCGCCGGAGTTGTAGAAAGTACCCTTCATGACACCTTCCTTGGCATATCGTCCGATGGCGCTGACAGTGAAAGCCCAGCCCTGACGGTTCAGACCGGAGGCGTAGGTAGCCATCGCACGGAGCATATAGTTGGAGTTGGTGTAGGCCACGGAGCCGTTGAAGCCGGGGGCGTAGAGGTCGGTGGTGGTGTTGTAGTTCACGCTGCCGCCGATATCGCCGAAGGCATAGTTGCTGGCGTCAAGACCGATAGTGGTGGTCTTGTTGCGGAATGCTCGGCTGGTCATGCCCAGAAGGTTCGAGAAGGAGAACGAACCGCGCACGAGGTCGTTCATGCGGATACCGTTGATGTACACGCTCTGGTATTGATTGTCCAGGCCGCGGTAGCGGAAGTACATTGGGCCGAAGTTGTAGGAGGCCGTGTTGTAGTAGATGTTGTCGTTGGCACCGGTGAGGGCAGCTACGGACTGAGAAGTGCCTTCATCGTTCTCGAGGGCTGTCTCATCGAAGATAATGTCCTGTGTGTCACCGTAGTAGTCGAGACCTACGTTGGCGGGAGCAAGACGAATCTCGCCGGCATTGACGGTGGCACCGGCTACGCGGATGTCCATGGCATAGCTCTCGAAGCCATCGCATACCACTACCAGGACATCATCGCTGCCATCGGGAGCATCGATGCGGAACTGGCCGTTGAAATTAGTTAATACCTGGGAGTCCTGGCCGCGGAGTAGTACTGAGGCACCACTCACGGGGCTGCCCGTGTTGCCGTTGACGACAACGCCGAGCACTGTCGAGGCCGCCGCTCCGAAAGCCGGTAACAGCGCCAGCAGGCACAGCAAAATGTACTGTCGTGATTTCATCTGTGGAGGTTTATTATTTTGGATTTTTCGTTTTTTTCGGGATTAACCGTCAAAATTAATGAAAATATTCCAAACGATGCAAATCCACAGACCTTTTTCGTTGAAATTTAATACTCCGCAGGCGAATTTTTAACACTTACCCCACGGCAACTCTCGCGCTACCGCAGAGGGAAGCGTCGCGAGGGAAGCCCGGGGCGTCAGCACTCGGCGAGGAGCATCACTCGGCGAGGAGCATCACTCGGCAAGGAGCGTCACTCGGCGAGGAGGGCGGCGGCGAGGGTACGGAGAGTGGCGGTGTCGGCGTCGGTCATGGCGCTGTGGAGTGTCACCGCGGGCTCTACGACTTTCATGTCGGTCATTGTCACCAGTTTATCGGCCATCTTGCGTGCCGCTACGGGTGCCCACGAACCGTTCTCCACCAAGCCTACTGTGCGTCCGCGCAGATTGCGGTGTGCTATATGGTCCAGGAAAACAGCCATCGGAGCGAAGACAGTCGCGTCGACGGTGGCGGCACAGAGTGCCATACGCGACAGGCGGAAGGCTTCGCTCACGGCATACGACACATCGTGGCGGCAGAGGTCGAGGAGCACCACATTCTCGCAACCCAGGCTCTCGAGGGTGGAAGCGAGATAGCGCGCAGCTGTCGCGGTGTGGCCGTAGATGGACGCATAGGCCACAAGTACTCCGTCCTCCTCGGGTTCGTAGCGGCTCCACTTGTCATAGAGGCCGAGCGGATAGGCCAAATTGCCGGAGAGGACAGGACCGTGAAGCGGCGCTATTATATTGATGTCAAGCCCTTTGATCTTGCCGAGCACTTTCTGCACGCTTACGCCGTAGCGACCTACGATATTGGTGTAGTAGCGTCGTGCCTCGACTGCCCAAGCCTCGGAGGTGGCGCCAGGCGATGAGGTCATAGCGAAACTACCGAAGGCGTCTGCTGAGAAGAGTACGCCGTCGCGACTCTCGTGGGTGACGATAACTTCGGGCCAGTGTACCATGGGGGCGGCGTAGAATGTGAGTACGGTGCCTCCGAGGTCGAGGGTACTACCCTCACTCACCTTCATCACACGGTCGTGGTAGCGGAAAGAAGGGAAAAATTCGCCGAGCATCTTGGCGCCTATAGCGCTGATTACCACTGTAGTATCAGGATAGATATCCATGAAGGCCTCGAGGGAGGCTGAGTGGTCAGGCTCCATGTGCTGGACGATGATATAGTCCGGCTTGCGATCGGCGAGGACAACGCGGAGCGACGACAGCCAGTCCTGACAACGGCGGATGTCGACAGAATCCACGACGGCGATTTTATCGCCCTTCACTATATATGAATTGTACGAAATACCTTGAGTGAGCGGATATTGACCCTCGAAGAGGTCGATATCATCGTCCTGTGCGCCCACATACGTGATATGGTCAGATATGGCGAACATTTTATCTCTGATTTTCCGATTATATTGCTGATACGTCTACTGTTACTTTTCGCTGTATGCTGCGGCTATTGCACGGGCTGACATTATGCCATCGATGGCAGCCGACACTATGCCGCCGGCGTATCCCGCACCCTCGCCTACGGGATAGAGTCCCGGCAAGTCAATATGTGCCAGTGTCTCTGTGCTGCGCGGTATGCGGACAGGGGCCGAGGTACGCGTCTCATCGCCCACCAAGACGGCCTCGGAGGTGAGGAAGCCGCGCTGCTTGGAGTCGAACACCTTGAAGGCTTCGCGGAGGCGGCGCGACACCGGAGGGGGGAGAAGTTTGTCGACGCGCTCGCTGCGCAGACCCGGAGGATAGGACGAGCGGGGCAGGTCGGCCGACTGTCGGCCGGCTACAAAGTCGGTCATGCGCTGCGCGGGAGCCTGCTGGGTACCCTCGGCAGCCTCGAAGAATCGCTGTTCGATAGCCTCCTGGAAGCGCATCATCTTGAGGACATCCTCGCCACCATCCTGCTGCTCCTCGTCGGGGATATCGTCGGGGAGGATTTCAACAACCATGGCTGAATTGGCCCAGCGCGTGCCGCGGTTGGCCGGCGACATACCGTTGACCACGAGCTGTCCCGGCGCACTGGCAGCGGGGATGATGTAACCGCCGGGGCACATGCAGAAAGAGTACACAGCCCGGTCGTCGACACGGGTGAGCATACTGTACTCTGCCGCCGGCAGATATTTGCCTCGACCTTGCGGCGAGTGATACTGAAGCTGATCTATGAGAGCCTGCGGATGTTCAAGACGCACGCCTACGGCTATGCCTTTGGGCTGAAGGGTGACGCCGTCGGTATGCAGGCGGCGGTAGACATCGCGTGCGGAATGACCCGTAGCGAGTAGCACGGGGCCGTACCACCGGCGCCCTAAAGCATCGGCCACACCAGTCACGGCGCTATGGTCGGCATTGAAGAGCAGATGCTCTACGCGGGTGCCGAAGTGCACCTCGCCGCCGGAGGCGATGATGGTCTCACGCATGGCTTTGATTACCTTGGGCAGACGGTCGGTGCCGATATGCGGATGGGCATCTACGAGGATATCGTGCTGAGCGCCATGCTGATGGAAGATGCGAAGCACTTTCTCGACGGGGCCGCGTTTGCGCGAGCGGGTGTAGAGTTTGCCGTCGGAGTAGGCTCCTGCGCCACCTTCGCCGAAGCAGTAGTTCGAGTCGGGATTGACGATGCCCTCGCGGTTGATGGCCACCATATCGGCACGACGGCTGTCGACGTCCTTGCCGCGCTCGAGCACCACGGGACGCAGACCGAGCTCTATGAGTTCGAGGGCGGCGAAAAGTCCGGCAGGCCCGGCTCCCACCACAATCACCTGCGGTGCACCGTGCACATCGGGGTATTCGACGGGAACGAAGGCATTCGCCTGCTCGTCGACCTCATCCACATGGACAGCCACGGAGAGGTTGACAGCCACGCGCCGCTGACGGGCGTCGATGGAACGGCGGAGGATATCCGTCTTCACAATGCGTGCCTGAGCGATGCCGAGGCGTCGCGCACACTCGCGGGCGAGGAGCGCCGGGGTATAGGCCGTAGCCGGGTCGACGCGAAGTTCTATGGCCTGTGTCATGGGAGGGTCAGGAATGTTTGGCAGTGAGCGACTTGCTCAGACGGCGGTTCATTATCAGCACGGTAGCCAGGGCGAGAGTGAAGGCGATGAAGTCGCTCGTACACATGGATGTCCACACGCCGTCGACACCGTAGCGCTTGGGGAGTATGAGCAGCAGTGGCACAAGGAAGATAAGCTGGCGCGTAAGCGACAGGAAGATAGACAGTTGTGGCTTGCCGATAGACTGGAAATAATTCTGAATCACTATCTGGGCGCCCACCAGAGGATAGAACATGAAGAAGATACGGAAGCCGTCGCGGGCGATGGCTATCATGCCTTCGTCAATTGTGAAAAGTCGGCTGATAGTGTCCGGGAGCACCTCCGTGAGGATGAAACCTACCGTAGCCACACCCGTGGCGAGCCATATGCCGCGCATGAGGGTGGCCTTGACACGCAGCCAGTTGCCGGCGCCGAAGTTATAGCCAAGGATAGGCTGCATACCCTGGGTGATGCCGAATATTATCATCACGAAGAACATTGACGTGCGGTTAATGATGCCGTAAGCTCCCACGGCGAGGTTGCCGTCGGCGCCGGCGCTGTCAAGCAGAGCCTTATTGATGAATACCACCACCAGACAGGCACAGCAGTTCATCAGGAAGGGCGAGAGACCGATGGCGTATATCTTACGTATCAGGCGCCACGACAGGCGCCAGCCGTGGCGGGTGAAGCGGATGGAACTCTTGCGCGAGCAGAAGTGGAACAGCACCCAGACGAAAGCCACCGACTGACCGCAGACTGTAGCCGAGGCAGCGCCGGCTATACCCCAGTCGAGTACGAAGATGAAGATGGGGGCAGCGATGACGTTGACAAGCACCGAAAGCAGGGCCGACACCATGGCCTTGCGGGGATAGCCCGTAGCGCGCATGAGGTTGTTGAGACCGAGGAAGACATAAGTAATGGGCGTGGCGGCCACTATTATATACATGAACTCACGCGCGTAGGAGATAGTCTCCGGCGTGGCACCGAAGAAGGTGAGGATTTCGTCGATAAAGGTGAGAGTAAGGCTCATTATCACCAAGGCGTGGATGATACAGAGGATGGTGACATTGCCGACGACGTCGGAGGCTTTGGCGGTGTCGCGCTGGCCGAGGAAGATGGACGATATTGTAGCGCCGCCAACGGCAACGAGCACACAGAATGCCACCACGAGGTTCATCAGCGGGAAGGTGATGGCGAGACCTGTGATAGCCATCGCTCCCACACCGCGACCGATGAACATACTGTCGACGATATTGTAGAGCGATGTGGCAAGACTGGCGATGATGGCCGGCAGGGAGTAACGCAGGAGCAATTCGCCTATGGTCTTCGTACCAAGGTCCGCAGTACTTGCTCCGGCATTAGTGGTCGTGGATGGTGTAGCGCTCATGAGGATAGATGTGTGTGTTCGGTTCGTTAGAAAGGCAGAGAAAGCCTTTAAATAAATTAAGCCGCTCGAAGTACTCGACCGGCTTAATCTGTAGTTGCGGGGGCAGGACTCGAACCTACGACCTTTGGGTTATGAGCCCAACGAGCTACCACTGCTCCACCCCGCGATGTTTTTGTACTGCAAAGTTAGTATCTTTTTCCGAACTGCGCAAATCTTTAACCTCCATTAACCTTTCGCGCCATTCTGAATATATACAACAATCGGGGGAGCTCCTGTGAGCCCTCCCGATTGTTATTTGCGAATAGAGGGAATCAGTTGAGGTAGACCTTAGTGACGGTCTTGCCCTGACGACGGATGTAGAGACCGTTCTCGGGGTTCTGGACCTTCACACCCTGGAGGTTGAAGTATTCAACGGGGGCGTTGAGGTCGCTGTCGGAGAGTACTTCGTCGACACCGGCGATGGTCTTGACGACGGCGGCGTTCTCGATGACGCCGGTCTTGGTGTCGAGGAGGTAGACGATAGCGTGCACGTCGTTGATGGATACGGTGGAAGAAATCTGAAGGTCGCGCTCGTAGGTGTATTCAGTACCTCCGGTGACGCTCGCGGGGATGCTGCCTGCGATACCGGCGAAGGTGGTGAGGGTGAGAGCCACGTCATTGTAGGTGGTCTCCACGCTGGAGGGCTTCTTCTCCCAGCCGCCTACGCTGACATTCTGGCCGGCGTAGTAGTTGGTCTGCTTGTAGGGACCTACATTGTCGCGGGTGAGGGCGAAGCTGAGGCGGTAGCGGTCGGATGCGTCGGCCATGTCGAAGAGGAAGCTGGTGGTGGCCTTCACATGAATCTTGTTGGTAGCGCCTTCGGCGGGTTCGGCAGTAAGCTCTACCTTGCCCAGTGCGGGGATAGCCTTGAGAGCCTCGTAGCCCGCGAGAACTTCGGAGTAGTCGCCGGGGTAGACTTCCATCTGACGGTTGAGGTAAGCGGAGGGCACGCCGTTGGCCATAGCAGCAACGTTGACCCAGCTTGTAGCTGTCATTTCGTCGTCAACATGAACGCATACGGGGATGAGGCCGCCGTTGGGGAAGTCTTCGCGGATAGCTTCCATGGTGACAATACCGGCGGGGCAGTAGCCACACCATGTGCCTGTCATTTCCTCGATTACGACCTGCTTCTCGTAGCCTGTGCCGGGAGTGATGCAGATGATAGATGTAGAAGCGCTCGCATATTCGGTTTCGGTATTGGCGGCGCCGTTGACCTTGGTGATTTCGAAGGTCACGGGAACGGGATTGGCAGATGCTACGTCGTACTGGAGTTCGCCATTGAGCTGGGCGTACTGGTTGTAGGGCACACCGGTACCGTTGAAAGTAAAGGTCTCTTCCTGAGGTTCGTTGTCACCTACGGAGAGCTTGATGCCGAGGGTCTTGACATTCTCGGCGCCGCGGTTGAGGAGAGCTACTTCGAATGCGAAGGGCTTGCCGGCTTCTACCACGGGCTGAGCGCTGAGACCAGCCACGGCTACCTTGTTGTTGGGGAGCTGGTCGCCGGTGATGACGCAGCCCAGACAGAGGAAGCCCACCTGGTCGGCGAGGTTGTCCCACATGAGCTTGCCACCGGACACCATGCCGATCCAGCAACCGCTGTAGTCATTGCCGTGGTTCACGTAGTCGACAACGATAGAGAGGTCGTTGGGGCTTGTGAGAGCGTAGCGCATACCCATGTACAGGGGCTTGCCGGCTTCGATTTTCACAGGCTTGTCGAGGTTGACGGTATTGAAAGTGAATTTGCCGCTCTGAGTGACAGTATATGCCTGAGTGTAGAAGGGCTCCTCCTCGAGGTCGTAGGTGAGGAAGATGGTGTAGTTCTTGATCTGGTTCTGACCGGAAGTGTTGTTGGTGCCGGTCCAGAAGGTGAAAGCAGTGATTTCATTGCCGGCGAACTGTGTGGCAACATCGCCGGTGAATTCAAATGCCTGAGCGTACTCTGCGCCTACGGCAGCATTCTGGAAACCCATAGCCTGATAGGGCTCTGCCGCGGGGCTATAGTTCATACTGATTGATGCACGCGAGAGGGAGCTTGCAGGGGTAGTGGCGCCTTCGATAGTCTCGGTAGTGAAGCCGAGGGGGGCGTTCTTGATGTAGCTCTTACCGGGAACAGCGGCGAAGGCTGTCAGGCCGAGGGCTACAGCAAGGAAGGAAGCGAACAGTTTCTTCATTCTTTCTATATTAAATTGTTGTTTCGGATAATACGATGCTGTTACTTTACGATGAACTTGCCGGTGTGCTTGCCTGCGCGGTACACATATACACCCTTGGCAAGTGAGGTCGTAGGCACGATACCGGTGCCGAGGAGTTCGCTGTTGTACACACATAGGCCGGTGATATTGTACATGGTGAAGTGCTGAGGGCTGTCGAGATTGTAGACGATACCTGCGGGGGTGAGAGTGAAGGCAGTCTTGTTCTCAACTACGGTCACGCCGGCAACGTCGGTGAGGGTGATGGTGAAGCTCTTAGCGGTTTCGGGGTACTTGGTGTCGACGGCCTCGATGAGCGAGGTGACGGTGGGAACGAGTTCGTCGGCATCGAGTTCGGCTACATAGTCGTATTGGAGCGGGAGCTTCTGACCGGTGGAAATTTTCACGTTGGTCTTGGTGATTTCAGAGCCCTTCATGCAGTTGCCGCCGGCGCAGAGCTGTACGGCCTGACCGGTGAGGCAGGTCACCTTGATCTGCACATCGGAGGTGAAGATGTCGGAGGAGATATAGAGGTCGGGGTCCATCTTAATCTCCTTGAAATCGCCATAGTCTTCCATCTCGAGAGCATGGGAGTGTACGGTGGCACCGTTGGCGATAGGGGTGTCGCCCATGTAGAATGTGAGCTCGCGGGCGCTTGCACCGAAGGTGAGCAGGGCGCCCAGAAGTGTCAGGTAAAGTTTCTTCATATTTCGTTAGTTTTTGTGTTCGTTGAGTATACAGTGGACGCTCCGGGGAGCGTCCGTGCTGTCGGGGATGGTTGGCTTATTCTACCGTCACGTGGCAGCGGGTAGCCTGGAGGACGCCGTCGCTGTTGTAGACGAAAGCTACGACGCTGAGGTTCTCGGGCACCCAGGTCTCGGTGGTCTCGCGGCGGACGGGGATGCTCATGGTGGTGGAGCTGTGGATATTGCTCTCAAGGGCTATAGCTTCACCGCCTACGCCGTTGACAGAGGCGCGGTACACATGGTTGTGGACGTAGTCGTTGATGCGGCCAAGGTCCACATCCTCCTGACGTGCCACGATGCCGTCCTCGAGAATCCACACCTGGAGCATGGCGTCGATGTCGGCGGCAGGGCGGAATTCGAGAGATATCTCTATGACATCATCGACGCAAGCTGCCTCGGCGGAGATGGTGAGTGAGGCGGGACGGGCGATGGCTTCACGCACGATGGCAGGCCATTCGGAAGGAGCTACGGCGCCACTATTGCGATCAACAACACCCATAGGCCATTCAGAGATGTTCCACATATTATTATATGTATCGCCCTCGGGCTGCATGAGGCCGGTGTAGCGGGTGTTCGACACAGGTATACCGAAGCCGCCGGCATGGATAGCCACGGGGATGACGGCATCGCCGTATTGCTCCACGAGGGCGGTAAGAGTGCGATGGGCGGCAGGACAGTTAACACAATTCTGGCCGGTGAAGTCCTCGATGAGGACGGTACGGGCGGCATCGACACTATCGGTCTCGATGTAGCGCTCGTTTTCGTTGATGTCATTGCAAGCCACCGTGAAGAGGCCGGCAAAGAGGATGAGGGAGAGAAGAGTTTTTTTCATCTGTATGATAGTTGTTTATTGTCAGAAAGTGTAAGAATACGAAATTTGGAAACCGCGGGTGGCGGGCACATATCGGCATACGCCGCCGGAGCAGTTGAAGCCGGCGCGGGTGCGGCCGTAGCTGAGCATGAGGCGGTTGGCACAGTAGTTACCGGTGATGCCGAAGTTGTAGTAGTGTGTCTTGGTGTCGCCGACGTTCCACATGTCGGAGGCTGTCACCATGACGTAGGGAGCCACTGAGAGTTCGAGCAGTCCGAAGAGCCAGTCTTTCTGGTCCTGACGTGTCTGAAGGTACTGGAGCTCGTTGCGGAGGGTGAAGCGCTTGTCGATACGCCACTTGGTGTCGAGCACGAAGATATTGGCATGAACGCGTCCGCCATGACCTTCGACGACGGTCTTATTGTACATCTGATTCATGTACATGAAGGTCTGGTTGACGGAGGCGCTCCACTTCTTGTCTATCTGTATGTTGACATCGTGGTAGTATGCCTCGCCCATGCCGAAGAATGAGGTGGAGGTGCCGTTGGTGCCTGCTATCACGCCGGGGAATGTCGTATCGGGCTGCTTGTGGTCGAGGCCTCGTATGTAGCTGGCGTTGACCTTCAACTTGGTGCCATAGCGACCGCCCAGGGGTGTGCGGCGCTTGAACTGATAGGCGAACGAACCCTGGAAGGCCCACTCGCCGGGAGCTGCCTGCGTAGCGTAGGGGTAAAGTGCCGGCAGGGCGTAGGTGTGGAGATAGGCGAAGGCGGGCATGTTGTTGAGCATAGCGGAGGTACCGTTCATCATGCGCTGGCTGCGGAAGGCCATGTTCTCGCTGCGCTTGGCCTGGAGAAGTGCCGAGAGGCCGGAACGGGAGTAGGATGCGCTGAGCATGACGGCAGTGCCTTTGCCGTAGGTGTAGTCATTGTCGAAGGACGGGTCCTGACCCTTCCAGGCGAATTCGCCGAGGACGCTCACATTGCCCTTGCGGAACTGCGATCGCAGGTCGAAGGCGCTCACGGAGCCGGGGAGGTTGAGGCGGTAGTCGGTGCCGGGGATGAAGATGTCCTGGTCGTCCTCGTGCTTGAGGACGTAGGAGGCACCGAAGTTCCAGGTGACGCCGCGCTCGCCGAGACTCTTGATGAACTGCTGGAAGTCAATCTCGGCATCGCCGCCGTAGACCTGAGAGTGCTTCGACCAGTCCCAGTAGCGGCGCTGGAGACCACCGAGGACGGTGAAACGCAGGCCGGGGACAGAGGTCACTTTCAGTCGTCCGCCGCGGATGGAGTTGTCGATACCGAGCGACCGCTCCTGATAGGTGCGGAGGATGAAGCCGCTGCCGAACTGCTCGTAGAAGTCGCCGGCAGTAAGTTCGAGGCCTTTGTAGCGACCCTTGACGTAGATATTGGGTACGCCCCAGCCTTTGAAATCGTTCTCATAGCCGGGGAGGGGCCACTTCATGAATTCAAGTCGCACGCCGGCATCGACGTAGCGGCTTATCATGTTGAGGTCGGCGTAGGTGTTGAAGAGTATCTTCTTGTCGTATGTGCCGGTGTTGATGGCGTCGTCTTCTTCGGGGAATAGGACATCGGCCTGCACGCTGCCGTGGAGCGCCACGCCGTTGTCGCCGCCGATGTTGATGGCAGCGGCAGCGGGAGCGGCGAGAATAGACGCGGCAAGGGCAGCCGCCGGCACTATATTACTTATTTTCATTGCGTTTCGCTTAGTTGTTCACACTCTCACTTGCGGGCTTTGCGAGCGCCTGTCTTAGTGCCTTTGCCGGCCTTGGCGCCTGTGTTAGTGCCTTTGCTGGCCTTGGCACTCGCCGCTTTACGGACAGCCTCGATGAGCTCGTTCTCGGAGCCGTCGGTGTAGCCGCTGTGGGTGTAGACAATCTTGCCGTTGCCGTCCACTACGATAGCGTGGGGCACGGCCTGCAGACCGAGGGCGCGGTAGAAGTCGCTGTTGGCGTCCAGGAGCACGTCGTACTCCCAGCCCTCACCGTCGACGAGAGGCTTGACCTTGTTGGTGTTCTGGGCGTCGTCGATGGATACGATGTACATCTTCATACCTGTCTCGTCCTGCCAGTCGGGGTACACTTCGGCTATGGCACGGAGCTCACGCATACAGGGCTTGCACCAGGTGGCGAAGAAACTGATGACGAAGGGCTTGCCGCCGTTGCTGAGTTCGGCGGAGTTGACAGTACGTCCTTTGGTGTCCTTGAGTTGTACGGAGGGCAGTTGTGCGGCTGCACAAACGGCAATCATGAGGCCGAGGAATGTTATAAAAAACTTACGCATTGTAGTGATAGATGATTGAGGTTCTCTATTAGACGTTGGCGGCAGGAATCCCCCTCAGAGGGGACTCCTGCCTGTATATTAGCTTGATAACGGCTTACTTGCGCACCTTGGCGGAGATGGTGCTGCCATCGGTACGCAGAGCGCGTACGAGGTAGATACCATTGCTGAGGCGGCTGCCGTCGGTACCGTCGAGGACGAGGCGGCCCGCGAGGTCGTAGACGTTGACGCTCTGTATGTCGTCGCCTACGTGGAGGGTGCCGGCGGCGTCAAAGCCGATATTGTTCCCGGAGGCTTCTACCTGCGATATACCGGCGTATTCCGAGAGATCGAAGAGATAGCCCCAGGTAAAATAGTTGTAGTCCCAGTCGGAGAGTACCCACATGGACATCAAACTCATATCCTCGGAGGCAAAAGTCGCGCCGGTGAAGACGTATTTGTCGTAGGTGGTCTCCTCTGTCTCCCAGTCGTAGCTCTCAACTTCATGTACGAGGTTGGCCTCACACCAGCTCTTCATATTGGGGTCGAGAGCGCAGAGGTAATCGTATGTATCCTGACACTCGCCGTCTTTGATGATGTAGCTCACGGAGGGAGTGCTATTGCCATTGTAGGCGAAGCAGGTGCCATCGTTGAACAACTGATTGACGCTCATAGACTTGCCGAAGGACAACTTCTCTACATTACCGTTGGCTGTATCGATGAGCCAGGGGGTGTTGATGTAGGTTGGGAACCAAGACATAGAATCGCTGTCATCTTCAACATTGTCTGTCATGACGAACTTCTTGCCGTCGGGAGACATGCACAGGGCGTTGAAAGTGAACCGAGGTACTTTATCGAAGAGAGTTTCGAAGAAGGCCTGGAATACCTCGAACTTGGCATACCACTCGTCGTAGACCTTCTGATAGTCGGTCACGGCTTCATCGAAAGCAGCCTTCTCGGCCTCGGTGAGGTAATCGTTTACATCGGGATAGAGTGAAAAGTCGTAGCCCGATTCGACCCATGCTTCCATAGCGGCGTTGTAGGCAGCAAGGCCTTCCTCGCTCATGAACTGCATTACATCAGGGTGGGAAGGACCTTCGCCCGGATCGACAGGAATTTCACCCTCGAGGGTGAAATAGCGCTCCAGGGGGAGATTGTACTGCCATTTGCCGGCGGCATCCTGGGTGTAGACGATAGGCTGGATGAACATACCGGAGAAGTCCCTTATCTGACCGAGTACGACGCTGCCGTCGGCGCTGATGCAGGTAGCGGTGACATACTGAGGCACTCGACCGAGGAAGTCCTTATCGGGATAGGGAAGTTCTGTGAGGGTGTAAGAGCCGTCGGCATTGCGGTCCCACACGGCGGGGAGCTGCATGATGGCGTCGGCATCAAGGCCGATTTCGGCGCCGCCGAGGTTGCCGGCAATGCGCGAGCCGTCGGGTGTGACGGCGTTGAGACTGTTGGTGAGTTCGGGATTCTTGACGATCACTTCTTTCCACTGACCGTCTTCCCAGTAGGACGCGTTGAAGTGCGCACTGTTGGAGCAAAGGACGATACCTGTATTGCTCACGGAGTTACCGATACCTACACTATAGGATTCCATACCATCCTCAGCATAGCGGTACTCTGTGCCTGTAGCACGGTCGTAGATAAGGAGTGAACCGTAGAGAGAAGAGACGACGTATTGGCCATTGGGCGACATGCCATGCCACGATACATCTACGTCAACTTTGGGAGCTTCGAAGGCCAGTGACGACATCGAGACCATCCCGCAAAGACCGGCTAAAAGTAAAGATTTCTTCATACGCGTGATAATTTTGATTGCTTTCGCGTTAAATTTATGTCCGCAAAGTAATACTAAATATTTAATATATCAAAATTTTTAGGAACAAAAAAATGAAAATCACACGATTTTTTGTCAATTCGTAGCATTACGTCACATAAAAATCTCGACTAAACATGTTTTTAGAGAGCAGCCGTGTAATTTTTTCTTCTTTTTCGCGTCTAACTATCAGAGTCTGTTGACAATTTCCATCAAAACCGGCTCATAAACCATCATTAATTATGGATAATATACTCGTAGCAGAACACATCACAAAAGACTTCTCGAAGCATCGCGCCCTCGACGACGTATCCATCGCCGTGCCACGCGGCAAGGTATACGGCCTGCTGGGGCCCAACGGCGCCGGCAAGACCACCCTTATACGCATCATCAATCACATCACGGCACCGGACAGCGGCTCGGTGATATTCGACGGACATCCGCTCACTGCCGAGGACGTAATGTCCATCGGCTATCTGCCCGAAGAGCGCGGCCTCTATAAGAAGATGAAAGTGGGCGACCAGGCTCTCTTCTTCGCTCGACTCAAAGGCTTGAAGCGCGCCGAGGCCGAGAAAGCTCTCCGAGAATGGTTCGAGCGTCTCGACATCATGAGCTGGTGGGACAAGAAGGTGGAGGAACTCTCCAAAGGTATGGCACAGAAGGTGCAGTTCATCGTCACAGTGCTGCATCAGCCCAAGCTGCTCATCTTCGACGAACCTTTCTCGGGCTTCGACCCCATCAACGCCGGCATCCTCAAACGCGAGATTCTGCGTCTGCGCGACCAGGGCGCCACTGTCATCTTCTCCACTCACAACATGGCCTCCGTCGAGGAGCTATGCGATGAAATCACGCTCATCAACCGCTCGCACAACATCCTCAGCGGCAATGTACGCGCCATCCGCGAGCAGTTCTCCGACAACCGCTACGAGCTGTCGTATATCGGTGCGCCCGACGCGGTGCAGAACCTCGGCTTCGACGCACAGCTTGCCGGCATCAACGCCGACGGCTACGCCACCGCCACAGTGACACTCCCCGGCCCCGACGCCGTTCGTCCCTTCCTCGCTGCCGCCAACGCCGCCGTCGACATCACAGCCTTCCGCCGCATCCTACCGTCGATGGACGATATTTTCGTTTCTGCCGTACAGGCCTCCAATCAGTACTCACTTCAAAATCAAGAACAATGAACTCCGGTCTCGGCATAGTAATCGCCCGCGAATACCTCGAGCGCGTCAAGCGCAAAAGCTTCATCATCAGCACCATCCTTGTACCTATATTAATGGTAGCCCTCATGGTGGCACCCGCTCTCATCATGGCCTTCAGCGAACCGGAGAGCAAGACCATCGCCGTCATCGATGATACCGGCCGCATCCTGCCACGCCTGGAGAACAGCAGCGAAATATCCTTCGTCGACGCCAACATGCCCCTCGAAGCAGCACGCGAAGACGGGCAGTTCGACGCCATCCTCGTGCTCGGCAATGCCTCCGTGGAACGTCCCGGCGAGAGTGTCAAGCTGTTCTCCCACGGCCCTCTCACAATGTCCACGGACTCCTACGTCACCTCGCAGGTGGAGGACGCCATCGAATCAATACGCCTCGAAGCGTACAATATCTCCGACCTCGACAAAATCCTCGAAGAGGTGCATGTGGACCTGTCGCTCACCGTCCTCGACATCGACAAGGAGGAGGACTCGGCCACTTCATCGGCGCTCTCGTATATGCTCGGCCTCATCATGGATATGATGCTCTATATGTTCATCCTCATCTACGGCCAGATGGTGATGACGTCCATCATCGAGGAGAAATCCAACCGCGTGCTCGAGCTCGTGGTATCGTCGGTGAAACCGTCGTCGCTCATGCTCGGCAAAATCATCGGCGTAGGCCTCGTGGCCATGACGCAGATAGTGATATGGCTCGGCATCATCGCCATAGCCTCGGCCTGGCTCGTGCCCTTCCTCGCAGCCATGCCCGCAGCAAGCAGCGAACCGGCACTGATGGGCGTCCTCGCGCAGCTATCCGACACGGGCTACATGGTATCATTAGTGATCTACATGCTGCTCTTCTTCATCGGCGGCTACTTCTTCTACTCGGCTATCTTCGCCGCCATCGGTTCTGCCGTGGACAATATCCAGGACGCGTCGCAGCTCACCTCCGTAGCCACCGTGCCTGTCATCCTCGGCATCGTGGCGTCAATGGCTGCCATCAACAACCCCTCGTCGTCGATGGCCTTCTGGCTCTCCATCGTGCCCTTCACATCGCCCATGACCATGATGGCCCGACTCCCCTTCGGCGTACCTACTTGGGAGATACTGACCTCACTGGCAGTGCTCTACGCCTCCTTCCTGCTGCTCATATGGCTCTGCGCCAAGATCTACCGCGTAGGCATCTTCATGTACGGCAAGAAACCCACCCTGGCCGAACTCATCCGCTGGGCAAAGTACAAATAAAAGCCCTGTCTCCGGCCGCAGCATTCGATGAATTCTGCACCGAGACCGTCGTCCGAGGCGCAGCCCTCCGCTACGATTAGGTTAAATAACGCTAAATCGCGCTGTCAACATATCTTTTTGCAGGCGATTTAGCGTTATCTCTCCCGGGCGGAGCTTTCTTCTCCCCTACCGGCGTCGCCGGTTTCTCTCCATCTGTGCAAATTTACAGGCTTTTTCGGCCTAAAATTTCCTGAAATTTTCGTATGTCAGAAAATTGTAGTACCTTTGCACGCTTAATGCACTTCATAACGGTTCCAAAATACATATGAGACAACTAAAAATTACCAAATCGATTACCAACCGCGAAAGCGCATCCCTCGACAAATACCTTCAGGAGATAGGCCGTGAGGAACTCATCTCCGTAGAAGAAGAGGTCGAACTTGCCCAGCGTATCCGTCAGGGCGATCAGGTAGCGCTTGAGAAACTTACCCGCGCCAATCTTCGATTCGTAGTCTCCGTAGCAAAGCAGTATCAGAACCAAGGTCTCTCCCTCCCCGACCTTATCAACGAAGGCAACTTCGGCCTCATCAAGGCGGCACGAAAATTCGACGAGACCCGTGGTTTCAAATTCATTTCATACGCAGTGTGGTGGATTCGTCAGAGCATTCTGCAGGCTCTCGCCGAGCAGAGCCGTATCGTGCGTCTGCCCCTCAACCAGGTGGGCTCGCTCAACAAAATCGGCAAGGCTCTGAGTAAATTCGAGCAGGAGAACGAGCGTCGTCCCTCGCCTGAAGAACTCGCCGAAGCCCTCGACCTCCCTGTCGACAAAGTGGCTGACTCCCTCAAGGTGTCGGGCCGTCACATCTCCGTAGACGCGCCCTTCGTCGAAGGCGAGGACAACAGCCTCCTCGACGTACTCACCAACGACGACAGCCCCATGGCCGACGCTTCCCTCAACCAGGAGTCACTCTCCAATGAGGTAGAACGCGCCCTGCGCCAGCTCAACGACCGCGAACGCGAGATTCTCAAGATGTTCTTCGGCATCGGTTGCCAGGAGATGACTCTCGAGGAAATCGGCGCCAAGTTCGACCTCACCCGCGAACGTGTACGACAGATTAAGGAGAAGGCTATCCGCCGCCTCAAAGGCCAAAAGAGCAAGCTCCTCAAGAGCTACCTCGGCAACTAACACATCTCCCTCATACCGGCAACGCAGGCACCCACATCGGGTGCCTGCGTTGCTATATCCACCAACCCCGATATCTGTTAACGCCGGGGCGAGGCGAAGGTAATTTCTCCCACGAACAGTTGAGAATAAGCCCCCTCCAATCAGAGGGAGCTGAGGAGAGCGAGGACTTTGTCGAGGGTAACACGGGTCATGCCTCGACCTATGGCGGGACGCGTGATAGTCATAGGGCCGTTCCAGGCTGCGCGATCGAGAGTGTTGCTGATGGTCAGCGCCATAGTCTTGTTCTTGACCTTGGCCTCGACATCTACCGACGGCGACACGGGGCCCACCTCCGTATCCTTCGGTGCAGCGAAGGTGATGCTAATGGGTGAACCACTACCGCTGAACCGGTCAGGGAGCGCCTTGCGACCGAGCAGTATGTCCTGCATGTCAGCGAAGCTCATGCCGGAGCGCTTCTGCAACTCAGCCACCGACTCCGAAAAATACAAATCCAGCATCTTCGACACTATCAGCACAGAATCCTTGTCGGCGTAGAGCGTACCTACTTCCATCAGACCGAGATAGCGGAGCGACATGCTTACAGACTCACCGGCTACCATCTTGAGTGTACCTGAAAGCGAGATATTCTTCGGCGCTGTCACCTTGACCTTGACGGGCATCTGCACGGAAGTCCATGCGGCATAGGTATCTGCACCCGTCTGACTTGCGACGGCGGAATTATCAACAGGGGCCGTCATACCGGGCACATAGGTATCGGCTGCCACGGCTTTCTTGCGGCTATGGCATGACGAAAGCATCACCGTGGCAGCTATTGTAGCGTATATCAGATAGTTGTATTTCATTGTCGTTAATTGATGTCACTCGAAGAAGTAAGTCTTGTGGAGGATTTTCTTCTTGATTTTTTCGTCGTCGGGAGCAAGAGCAGCAGCCTGCTTCCAGAATTCGAGTGCCTCGTCGGGTTCGCCATTCATGAAATATATGTCACCGGCGTGATCGTAAATCTCAGCTGTCGGCGTCGGCACATCCACGTCGTCGGCATCGGGAGCATCCTCTACCACAACGTCTTCGTCGCTCATAATAGTATCTTTTGCTATCACGACATACGCATCGAGGGCGCGGTCGATAAGCTCACGGGCTTTCTTGTAGTCCTTCTTCTTGAATTCCACCCAGGCGTATGTGTCGAGGAATATCGGATTCTTCGAATCGGCCACGCAGGCTACCATAGCATACATCTCGGCCTCGTCGAGGTCCACCCCATCAACAGCATTGAAGTAGGCCAGATTGTTCATTGCCATATAGTTCTCGGAGTTGGCCTTGAGGGCGGCACGATAGGCGACGCGCGCAGAGTCGCCCATACCAAGTTTCCACAACATATCCCCTCGCGATGTATATACCGCCGAGACTGCAACGGGGTTAGGGATGGCGTCGACATTAATACTGTTGAGGACGTCGAGTGCTTCGTGGATACTGTCGCGAGTGAATAGTATCTGACCTCGCAGGAAGGCGAATTCAACGGCGTCGGGGAAGCGCGTCATGGCTTCGCTGAGAGTGGCATCGCGGCGTAGGCTGTCGCCGACGATGGTGTAGAGGTCGACAAGATTGCTCCAACGGCTGCGGTTCGAGGGGTCGAGTGAGATGGCATAACTCATCTGCTCGGCGGCAGCTTCGTTGCGGCCTATGGTGTTGAGGTACCCGGCATAGAATTCGTGCAGGCGACTCTCGCCGGGATTAAGTTCCTCCATGACAGTGAATACGCTGTCGATGCGATGCCACTGCAGGCTGTCCTTATAGAGATTGACAACATAGTCCGAAACGAGGTGGAACTTCTGGTCGAAGTCGAGGTTGCGGGCTTCGAGGGCTCGGAAGATTTCGGCGTCGTAGGCCGCGCTGTCACCTCGTTCGGCGAAGTATCCGGCTCGGGCGAGGTATGTCATGCCGTAGTCCGGGTCGATGTCACGCGCCATGTCGAAGTAGACAAGAGCCGAGTCCGAATGAAGGAATTCCTCGTAGACGGAACCGACGAGCAATAGAGCGCCGGCATCGGCCGGTGCACCTCGACGGAGCGAATCGGCCTCGGCAATAATACCCAGCGTGTCACCTGCACGGTGAAGGAGGTTGATTTTCTTATAGGTGATATTGGCCGAAGTGCCGAGAGAGCGCACAATGTCGGAGTAGAGTGCGAGGGCTCGGACGCGGTCGAGCGAATCACGACTGCGTGCGTAGCGCATGGCGAGGGCGTCGGCGAGATTCATCTTGATGTCATTACGCCCCGGTACGAGTGAGTGCACCGTCTCCCACACGTTCACCTCATCATCGATACGTGAGTTTTCGCGTGCCACGGCTGCCATGGTCATGGCGTTCTTGTCGTCGAGGGGATTCGCTTCGAAGCGACGTCGGAGAGCATCGTAGGCCTCCTCGGTGCGCGCCGAGTCGATGGTAGGCAGGTAGAGCTCTATCTCGGCCACACGTCCGGCTATGAAGGGGTCGGAGGGATTGAGAGCCTGAGCGTGGCGCAGGAGCATGTAATAGTTGCCCAGAGCACTGTCGTTGAGCGAGGCAGCTTCGAGGAAGATATACTCCGCCTTGCGTTCGGCAGCCTCCGTGTCGGCTGCAGGACGTCGGGCGACTGCCGTGAGGCAGATAGCCGCGAGGACCACGAGGAGGGGGAAGAATCGGAGAGAGAACTTTTTCAACATAATATACTGTTAGAGTGCGCGATATACTGTTAGAGTGCGCGCCGTCACACGCCGGTGTGTCCGAAGCCGCCTTCACCGCGCTCGGTATCATCGAGACTGTCGACGGCAAGCCATTCTATCTGCGGCACCTCCATGGGTACCATCTGACAGATACGGTCGCCGGGGGCGATGGTGAAGGGTTCGGAAGAATGGTTGATAAGTATCACGCCTATCTCGCCGCGATAGTCGGCATCGATGGTGCCGGGCGAATTGAGCAGAGTGATGCCGCTGCGCAGTGCGAGACCGCTGCGGGGACGCATCTGAAGCTCGTAGCCGTCGGGGAGCGCCACACGGAGACCGGTGGGCACGAGCATGCGTTCTCCCGGCGCGAGGATGACGGGGGCTTCGAGGGCGGCTCGCACGTCGAGGCCGGCAGAACTCGGGGTGGCATACGCCGGCAGGGGATTGGAGGAGGTATTGGTGATTCTTACAGCAATCTTTTTCATGATGTGTCGGCGCAAATATATCTGTTTCAGCCCGGTATGATGCAGCTGCGGGAGTATTACACGCTGATGCGTCGGGTGACGCCTCCGGCCTTGAGGATGTAGACGCCGTGGCGCCCGAGGGTGAGGCGCACGGTACCGTGCTCTACACGGCGGGAGGTGACGAGCTGACCCAGGATGGAGTAGACTTGCACTGTAATGGGCTTGTCGACAGTGATGAACACCACACCGTCGCGGACATTTACTTCGACAGCCTCGCGGCGCATCTCTACAGCGGCGGTGCCGGATTCATCGGCATCGTTGCTCTGAGCTACATACTCCCACACGGGCGGCTCGGGCGCGGCGGCGTGAATGTGTGCCGTGCCTGCAAGGGCGAGGAGGATGGCCAGTGCTGTGAGTATGCGTTTCATATCAGTGATGAGTGATAGTGAGTCTGCTATGTGATGATGAGTGAGCTATATAATGATGAGTCAGCTATGTGGCGGACAGGTGTGGGGATTCAGGGTGAGTTCGCCGGCGAGCGGCAGCGGCAGACGTCGTGCCACCTCTGCGGCATCGAGACCGAGACCGAAGAGGAACATCATCTTGGTGATGGCAGCCTCGAAGGTCATGTCGTGGCCGGACACAACACCTATACCGGCTAATAGGTCACCGCCCATGTAGCGGTTAGCATGCACGCCACCGTTGACGCACTGGGTGACATTGAGCACCACCACGCCGCGTTTCACAGTCTCGCGAATGGCATCGATGAACCACTTCCATGTGGGGCCGTTGCCGGCACCGTAGGTGCGGAGCACTATACCCTTGACGTGCGGGGTATTGAGCATGTGGCGCAGTACCTCATGATTCAGACCGGGGAAGAGGTCGATGGCCATCACGTTGGTATCCAGGTCGTAGCGCGGCTCAAGAGGAGCCTTATGGTGCAGAGGATAGAGAGCGTCGTGATAGAAATGAATACCCAGACCGATCTTGGCCAGCTCGGGGTAATTGTTGCTCTTGAAAGCATTGAAGTTGTCGGCCGAGCGCTTAGTGGAGCGGTTGCCGCGCCAGAGATAGTTCTCGAAGAGGATTGCCACCTCGCGTACTGTGGGCGTACCGTCGCTATTGCGTGCGGCGGCAATCTGGAGGGCGGTAATGAGGTTTTCCTCGCCGTCGGTACGCACCTCGCCGATAGGTAGTTGCGAACCGGTGATGATGACGGGCTTGCTCAGATTGCACAGCATAAAGGAGAGCGCCGAGGCGGTGTAGGCCATGGTGTCGGTGCCGTGCAGTACTACGAATCCATCGTAGTCGTCGTAGTTCTCGGCAATGCTGCGTGCTATCTGCTGCCAGTGCGAGGGGTCCATGTCCGATGAGTCGATGGGCGGGTCGAACTGGATGTTGTCTATCTCATAGTCAAGCATTTTCACCTTCGGCACATTCTCCATCAAGTGGGAGAAGTCGAACGGCTTGAGGGCTTTCGTCTCCGAGTCCTCTATCATGCCGATGGTACCACCGGTGTAAATTATGAGTATTCGCGGGCGTTGATTCATTTTATCTATATACTCATGACAAACTCTCTCGTGGGGTTGGGTGGGATTGTCCTATAAAACTTGTGCACCGGGAGTGGCCTTGGCCGAAGGTGCCGAAACGATGAGGCTGCCGTCGGCATTCAGCGCCGATAGAATCATGCCTTGCGATTCTATGCCGCGGATTTTTGCCGGAGCAAGGTTGGCGATGAAGATTACTTGCTTGCCCACAAGCTGCTCGGGGCGGTAGTGCTCGGCGATACCGCTCACGATGGTGCGGGGCTTGCCGGTGCCGTCGTCGATCTTGAATACGAGGAGCTTGTTGGCTTTCTTGACGCGCTCGCACTCAAGAACGGTGCCTACGCGGAGATCGAGCTTCTCGAAGGCCTCCATCTCTATGGTGGGCTTGACGGGAGCAGGCTGCCAGGCGTTGACGGCATTGAGGCGCTTGATTTCCTCAAGGCGATCGGTCTGCGCCTTGATGGCCTCGTCGTCGATTTTTTCGAAGAGGATCTCAAGCTTCTCTATGTGGCGTCCGGCGGGTATGATGTCGGCAGATGCGAGGTCATTCCAGGTCATATCCTTGATACCGAGAGCCGCGGCGAGCTTCGCGCTACTGAAGGGCATGAAGGGTTCGGTGGCGATGGCGATGGAGGCGCATATCTGGAGGCAGATATTGAGCACGGTGGCTACTCGCTCACTGTCGCCGGCTTTCCAGAGCTTCCAGGGCTCACATTCCTGGAGGTATTTGTTGCCGAGACGGGCATAGCCCATGGCGTCTTTGAGGGCTTCGCGGAAATGGAAGGTCTCGATATTCTCGGTGAGACTTACCTTGAGGCGCACCATCTCGTCGAGGGTCTCACGGTCGAGGTCGGTGAGAGCGCCGGCTGCGGGGACGTCGCCGCCGAAGTAGTTGCCGGTGAGGACGAATACACGGTTGACGAAGTTGCCGAGGATGGCGGCGAGCTCGTTGTTGTTGCGTGCCTGGAAATCAGCCCAGGTGAAGTCGTTGTCCTTGGTCTCGGGGGCGTTGGCAGTGAGGACGTAGCGGAGGGTGTCCTGCTTGCCGGGGAAGTCATTGAGATACTCGTGGAGCCATACAGCCCAGTTGCGCGAGGTAGATATTTTATCGCCTTCGAGGTTGAGGAATTCATTGGCGGGGACATTGTCGGGCAACTGGAAGTTGTCGCCGTAGGCCATGAGCATGGCGGGGAACACGATGCAGTGGAATACGATGTTGTCCTTACCGATGAAGTTGATGATACGGGTATCGTCGGATTTCCACCACTGCTCCCATGTGTCGGGGAGGAGCTCCTTTGTGTTCGATATATAACCGATGGGAGCGTCGAACCATACATAGAGCACCTTGCCTTCCGCACCTTCTACGGGCACGGGGACGCCCCATGAGAGGTCGCGGGATACGGCGCGGGGCTGGAGGCCCATGTCGAGCCAACTCTTGCACTGACCGTAGACGTTGGTCTTCCATTCTTTATGTCCTTCGAGAATCCACTCACGCAGACGGGGCTCCCAGCGGTCGAGGGGGAGATACCAGTGGCGTGTGGGACGGAGCTCGGGGGTAGCGCCGCTAATGGTGCTCTTGGGGTTGATGAGGTCGGTGGCGTTGAGGGAGGTCCCGCAGGCTTCGCACTGGTCGCCATAAGCCTTGGGGTTGTGGCAGTGGGGACATTCGCCGGTGACGTAGCGGTCGGCGAGGAACTGCTTGGCTTCGGGGTCGTAGAGCTGCTCGCTGCTCTGCTCGATGAATTGGTCATTGTCGTAGAGGCGACGGAAGAATTCGGACGCCGTGGCACCGTGGATATCCGATGTAGTGCGGGAATATATATCGAAGGATATGCCCAGACCTTCGAAGGAATCCTTGATGATTTTGTGATAACGGTCGACGATATCCTGAGGAGTAACACCTTCAGCACGAGCCTTCAAGGTGATAGGCACACCATGTTCGTCGCTACCGCCGATGAGTACTACATCGCGGCCGGCGAGGCGGAGGTATCGAGCATAGATGTCTGCCGGTACATAGACGCCGGCGAGGTGGCCGATATGAACAGGGCCATTGGTATACGGGAGGGCTGTAGTGATAAGCGTACGCTTATAATCTTTCTTCATTCCTGGCTGTATTTTTCGAGTAAAATATGCCCGAAGGCTTTATCCGACAAAGTTAGCGAAAATTCTCGGAATTCAGCCCTAATATACCGAAAAAATATCTTGAGCAATGAAGCTTCTTATAAATCCACCTTTTTAGATATGAAAAAGTGCCTGAATCTCATTATTGTTCGCGGCATAAGTTTCCGCTACAAGATAGGCCAGCACTAACTGCAACAAGCGCATCTCTCCGGTTCCTGCCAATGCTCGAAAAAGACTTTTAAAACGGCTGTCTTTATTGGACATTACATCCTTGGAAACAGAGGTAAACTGCTTCAACTCAACAGGCAGGCCATAGTCGGCCGGGCTGACACCCGCCGAAGCCGCACACGACAATATAAACCCATCAATCGCAGGATGCACTAAAATAAGATAATGATGACGGGCAGGATGACGATATATTCCGAGATGCTCGCTATATGCTATTTCATTAAATTCCGCCAGATAGCCCGGACGTCTCTTATCGGCATCAATCATCCCGACAGCAAAACGGTCGGAGAATTTTTCCTGCATCACTTTTGCCACTTGATTGCAGCCTTTCTGATGATTGCAGCCGCCGAGGCACACCAACGTTTCAACTAAATTGGTATCAACGTAGCATTCGGGGATTACAAAGTCCGTGCGTCCTTTCATTTGCAGATATATGCTTCGATATTGTAGAACATATCCATGCCATGGTCGTAGGCCGCCTGAATCTGTTCTTCGGCAAGGCGTCTTACGACAGTTTCATTATCCTCCATATCCACCACATATACAGCCAGTTCGGTTCCGGCGCGCTCAAGCAGCGCGCTCATTACATAGGGGCTATGCGTTGTAATAAAGAATTGATTAGTATCGGCGTCAAGTATATCGTTGACGACATTTGAGATATACGGCGGAAAGGTATGGGCCTCGGGCTCTTCGAAGCATAACACTTTATCGTGATTGCTCTCAATAGCCGCTTTATAGAAAATGAGTCGCTGCAAGGAGTCGGCGATGGAACAGAAGGGCACAAGGAACATGTCCATACCATTCTCTCTCATTGCTTTAATTTCTTGAGAGCCGGTGTCGAACATCATCTTCAATCCATATCCATGAAAAAGCCCGGCGAGCTTTGTTTTAAGCTCAGGCAGATTCGCCACGGTCTCCATAAGATTCGCGCCGGTCGGTGGCAGGAGATACGGTATATTCGATGATTCGGGCACCCATTGCTTAGGAAAAAAATATGTCAGTATCGGTGGATAGAAGGATGGTTCTTTCTTGGTTGTCAGGGTCAAAGAAGAGGAAAACACATATTTTGTCAGCTCTTTATCGAGAGATATATCTACCGCAACACCATTATTTGCCGTACGGGTAAGAGTCAGCTCATTCGCATCAGCAACAACCTTTACCGGCTCTGTCACAAAGCCGTTGTGGAATAGTTCAGCCGAATTTTCCACACGGACAAGGTTTCCGAAGGATTTATTTGTTGCAGATACCATATATGGAACATCGAAAAGCGACAGTGCCTCCAGTATATTACTTTTACCCACATTCGGACGTCCAATCAGCACATTAATACGACGACAGTCCGACAGCACCACAGATTTTATTGACTTAAAATTTGTGATGGCAACGCTCTTTATACTATTTTTTTCTGCTTCTGACATAATGCGCAAATGTACGAATTTATTTCTATCCCGCGATAACTACGGACAATTAATTTTATTAAAGATGAGGCCGATGTTCCGGCCGGGAGTCAGTCGCTGTCGTGGTAGATGAGGTGTGGCGGGAGGTGGGCGAGGTCGGGACGAGGTACCGGAAGGCTGACGCCTATGCCGGCGGCAGTGAGCTGGCGTGCCAGTTCGGCTTTGCCGCGGAAACCGTGAACCACCCAGGGCACGGACGGCCGAAAACTGCGATGTAACTCCATGAGGCGACCGTAGCGGCGGACGCAGTGGATAATTAATGGCAGGCGGTGGCGCTCGGCGATTTCAGCCTGAGCCAAAAATACACGTTCTTGCTCGGAGGGGTCGGCGCCCCGGAGGGCATCAAGTCCGGCTTCGCCAATAGCCACCACGCGAGGGTCGTCGGCGAGGCGCTCAATGACACTGAGTGCTTCGTCGGCAGCTGCACGCCCGGCAGTAGTGTTCCATGGATGGTAGCCTATACTATACCACG
>CAMWKV010000002.1 GCA_947174915.1 uncultured Porphyromonadaceae bacterium
CTAATAGGCAGCTTTATAACTATCGTATCAATCAAGAAAGTATATCCCACCAAAAATTTGACTATAAGAAAAAGTCAAGTCATCAAGTGTGGAAATTTTTCGCTGAGGATGCTAAACTTAAATGGCCTGAATATGCAGAACTCGCTGCGGCAAATTTTGCTGTAGCAGACTTTTGGCTATTATATTTTGCAGCAATAGACAACTATGCAGAAGATGATGATATTAAGATTTTCGCTGAAAATGTTAAGAATCATATCGGTATTATTCGCAAGAACAAGCTTCTGTCCTTGCCAAAGATTGTGATTGCCACGATGCTTGCACGAAACTTCAAATTGGGAAGTATGATAATGAGAAAAATAAACCGAGTTAGAATATAATCACATTATATGAAAAAAGTAATGTTAGTATTTGGGACTCGGCCGGAAGCCATAAAAATGGCGCCGCTTGTTAAGGAGTTCCAACGTTATTCGGACAAATTCAAGACTATCGTATGTGTCACCGGGCAACATCGTCAGATGCTTGATCAAGTCCTTGAATTATTCGAGATTCAGCCCGACTACGATTTAGATATAATGAAGCAGGGGCAGGATCTCTACGATGTTACAGCACGGGTACTTACCGGCATGCGAGATGTCCTGGAAAATGCGAAGCCGGATATTGTACTTGTACATGGTGACACAACAACCTCAACAGCGGCGGCACTTGCAGCATTTTATAAGCAGATTCCGGTTGGACATGTTGAGGCGGGTCTGCGCACCCATAATATATATTCCCCGTGGCCTGAAGAGATGAATCGTCAGATCACCGGTAGAATCGCTGAATATAATTTTGCTCCTACTCCATTGAGTAAAGCCAACCTTTTGGCGGAAGGGGTCTCCGAAGATAAAATCATAGTAACCGGAAACACTGTTATTGACGCTCTGTATTGGGTAGTTGATAAGATTAAGAATGACAACTCTCTGAACGAAGAGCTTGCAGCTACACTTGTAGATGCCGGCTATGATACCAATCGTCTTGCGAATGGGAAGAAGCTTGTCTTGATTACAGGACATCGTCGGGAGAATTTTGGAGATGGGTTCATTTCAATGTGTAAGGCTATTAAGAAACTCACAGAGAAATATCCGGACGTAGATTTCGTATATCCGATGCACCTGAATCCCAATGTGCGTAAGCCGATTCATGATGTCTTTGGTGAAAATCTTGAAGGACTGGACAATATGTTCTTCATTGAGCCCTTAGGGTATTTGTCGTTCGTATATCTGATGGAAAAATCCACCATTGTACTAACTGATAGCGGCGGCATTCAAGAGGAGGCTCCCGGACTTGGTAAGCCTGTACTTGTGATGCGTGATACAACTGAACGCCCGGAGGCTTTGGAGGCCGGAACAGTTAAACTTGTTGGTACAGACTATAATAAAATAATAATGACTGTCTCCGACCTGCTTGATAATCCCGGACATTACAACAGCATGTCGAAAGCCGTCAATCCTTATGGAGATGGCCTTGCCTGTTCGCGCATGGTGAAATATTTAGCGGAAAGATTATGATACCAAAGATTGTTCATTATATTTGGTTCGGAGGAAATCCATATTCCGATAAAATCCAAAAATGTATTGATTCATGGCATAAATATCTCCCCGAGTATGAGTTTATGTTATGGAATGAAGATACATTCAATATCGATGAAAGTTGTGACTACGTTCGGCAGGCCTATGCAAATAAAAAATGGGCTTTCGTGTCGGACTATGTCAGGGTGTGGGCTCTCAATAAGTATGGAGGAGTGTACCTTGATACTGATGTTGAGGTAAGGAAATCGCTTGATAATTTCCTCGGTCACAACATGGTACTTGGTACTGATGAACTTGGACATCTGACTGCATTTATGGCCTCAAGTCCCAATCAACCTTTATGGCAGGATATTCTTGAGTTATATCATTCAATGCAGTTCGTTAATCCGGACGGATCCTTTAATATGACCGTAAATAACTCATATCTTGAGAATCGGTTGGCCGAATATGGCTATAAAATCGCGAATGAGATGCAGCACCTCGATAAGGATATCGAAGTCTATCCGGACGATTGGTTTCATGCAGCCGATCACATGAGTGGTATTCTGAATATCACTGATAACACGCATGCTATCCACTGGCATACGCTTACCTGGTGTGATACATCGACCCATGTTAATAGATTTATCCGCGTAAAGATCCTCGGTCGGATACTTGGCAAAAAGAGGGCTAACAAACTTTTCAATAAACTTCATGAACTCATAAGAAGATGAGAGTAGTATTTGTCAATCTTCATTCATCATGGATGCTGCTGAAGAACTCCGCAGTCCTATTGTTTAAAAATTCTGCGGCACTTAAGCATAAGTATATTTTGGATAGTCTTTTGGCAAATCCTGATATTGAGGTCGCCACAATTCTTAATGATAGAGCATTTTCAATTTATACCCATGGTGGAAAGGTTTTGCAGAAATTCCTGAATCTCTTTGCGCCTGTTGAGTATCGTTGGATTCTCAAAAAAAACGGTATCGATCGCAAGAAGATTACTCTTTTAAAGTCAGCCGATGAAATTCGGAAGAATGATATAGTCATTTACTACAATCTTCTTACAGATAATTTCCGTGGAGCAGAATCTATTGATGCGTTTAAGGTTGTATCATTCCTTCATTTCCATGGTAGAGCTGATGACGCCCAACGAATAAAAGATGCAGGTATTCAGGCAATCTTCAATGAAGTAGACTTGTCAAAAACATGCGACTTGTTTAAAAAGTATTATCCAATTGATTTGCCTTGGACTATAATACCTTTCATTCCGGAAGATCGTTTCAGACCAATCATACCTTTTGCCCAGCGAAAGAATAAAGCCTTCTCAGTCGGAACTATTACCTACAAGATTCATCAAGAGTTTATAGATGTATATGGCGATCCGTGTGATCAACCTATAAGAAAGGCTGTAAAAGACAACCCTGACTTCTTTAAAGATACTGCCGACTGTTATAGCAGTGACTATAATGAGGATGATGATGTTAAGGTAGTCTCTAAGGCGGACAATCGGATCGTAGCATTTTACAAAAAAGTCTATAACCGCCTTCACAATGGGCGTCAAAAGAAATATTTTTCTTTTGATATGGTCCAGAAATTTAATGAGTACAAGATGCATGTAGTAGGAGAAGAGATTCTGGGTATTCCGGGAATAGGATATGTCGAAGGAATGGCATGTGGCAGTGCTTAT
Organism: uncultured Porphyromonadaceae bacterium; assembly: GCA_947174915.1. Taxonomy (GTDB): domain Bacteria; phylum Bacteroidota; class Bacteroidia; order Bacteroidales; family Muribaculaceae; genus CAG-873. The sequence continues at coordinate 3,238 of CAMWKV010000002.1, forward strand.
ATTGGCTTGGACTCTCCCATGTATCGAGATCTGGGGCTTATTCCCGGAGTCCATTACATAGCATATGATGGTACTAAAGAAGGGCTACGGTCTACAATAGAGTATTGGCAACGGCCGGAAAATCAAGCTGAGTTAGAAAAGATTGCCAATGCAGGTTATTGTTTCGTAAAGGAGAATTTTAATAAGGAAAAAGTCGTCTCTAATCTGTTGCATTCTTTACTGCAAGTTCAGCAAGAGCGTGGAGAGACCAATTGAAATAGTTATTCCGGCCAATTCTCGTTACATAGTTTATTATTATAATCCGCTACACAAATGTTTGGAATCATCCCACCTTCATTTTATCATACCTTCTTCTTGTTATTGTTTGGTATATTAGTCTTTCTGGAGGTTAATAAACTTGTAGAGAATAGTAATGATCAGTTACTCTATGGCTCTAACGCTAAAAATGGATTCAACACGAGTCTATTATTATCTATATTCCTCATAATATTTTTTGGTACCAGAGACCCGAATTCTGAATATTTTGCGGATACTTTAGGTTATGCAGGCAGATATAATTCAATAAAAGATTTTGGTGAGTCTTCTGTGTGGTATTCAATTATTAATTCTGCACATGGTGAGACAATTTGGCGTAAACTAATGCTATACTTAGCAACCTATAGAGTTGATGTATCAGTTTGGTTTACGGTCATCGCATGTCTGTATATATTACCAATCCTGATTTCTGTCAAAAGAATTTTTCCACGGCATATTTATCTTATGTGTATTTGTGCTTTCTTAAATTTTGGTTTTTATGGTGGTGCGGTCAATGGTATACGAAATGGTGCAGCGTTGTCAGTCGTCCTTTTAGCATTATCATTCGTAATCGCAGAAAAAAGAAAAATTATACCGGCACTTATATTATTTGCTATTGCAGCCGAGATACATACGTCATCCGTACTACCATCATTATGTATGTTATGTGCTGTATATCTGATTAGAAAACCCAAGTGGAGTATTCTCATATGGTTTTTGTCAATCTTTATTAGTCTGATATATGGTAACGTGATATCAATATTCTTTGCGGATTTAGGATTTGATGATCGATTGTCGTCGTATATTGATAATGCGGACATGGGGTATGTAAATGGCGTATTAACACATGTAGGCTTCCGCTGGGATTTTCTTGTCTTTAGTGCTGCACCAATCCTTTGGGGATGGTGGGTAATTAATAAAATAAGGGTACGGGATACCGCATACAATATAATATTCAATACCTATGTTTTAGCTAATAGTTTTTGGGTATTAGTTATTAGAGCCGCATTCTCAAATCGATTTGCAGCTCTGTCATGGTTCCTATATTTTTTAGTTTTATTCTATCCACTGTTGAAGCATAATTTGTATCCTAAGCAAGGACGGACATTTGCTTTAATGCTCATAGGATTATATCTGGTTAATATTATTTTATAATATGAATAAGCCTCGCATTTCAGTAATTATAGGCATATATAATTGTGCTAACACTTTATGTGAAGCTCTTGATTCGCTCGTTACACAAACTTATCAGGATTTTAAAGTAATAATGTGTGAAGATGGATCAAGCGACAACACTATTCAGGTGGCGGAAAGTTATGTAAAACGATTCCCCGAGAAATTTGTACTCATAAGAAATGATAGTAATATGGGGCTCAATTATACCCTTAATCATTGCTTGGAGTATGTTGATACCGAGTTCGTAGCCAGAATGGATGGGGATGATATTTCTCTGCCCATTCGTTTTGAGAAAGAAATAGAATTTCTTGATGAGCATCCTGAGATTGCAATAGTCAGTACTCCGATGATTTATTTTGATAATGAGGGGGATTTTAAGATAGGTACCGGGGGCGACCGTTTCCCGTCCAAAGACGATTTTGTTAAAGGAACCCCATTCTGCCATGCTCCCTGCATGGTTAGGACCGAAGCATATAAAGCTGTCGGTGGTTATAGCGTTGATCCTAAATTGCTCCGTGTAGAGGATTATCATCTTTGGTTCAAGATGTATGCCAAGGGGTATAGAGGATACATTCTTCCCGAGCCGCTATATAAGATGAGAGACGATAGAAATGCTGTAGCTCGTAGGAATTGGCGGAATAGGGTAAACGAATTTCATGTGCGAAGAATTGGTTATCGAATGCTGAATATACCTTTTATGAAACGTATCCATATGTTTCGACCATTGCTCATAGCACTTTTACCGACACCGTTGTATAACTATCTTCATAAGAGGTAATATGAGCTCAGTTAAAATCATTCGCTCAGCCACTGTACCGGAATCTTTAAATACATTTTGTCGGGGACTGCTGAAGGAGTTACAAGAAGAGGATGGCTACGAGATTGTGGCGGTAAGTTCTCCGGATGTTGAACTTGAAGAACTTGCTCAAAGAGAGGGTGTAAGAACCGTAGCGGTAGCTATGGAGCGCCATATATCGCCGCTCAAGGATTTAAAGAGTCTATCGAGGCTGATCAGAGTCTTTCGTAAGGAAAAGCCTCAGATGGTTCATTCGATGACACCGAAGGCCGGGTTGTTATCTATGATGGCAGCCTGGTTTACGCGTGTGCCTGTCCGAGTGCATACATTTACCGGACTTGTATTCCCGACAGCGACCGGGCTAACACAGAAAATTTTGATGTTTACAGATCGTATAACCTGTGCCTGTGCAACGCACATCGTTCCGGAGGGTGAGGGTGTAAAAAAAGATCTAATAAAATATAAGATCACCAAAAAGCCCTTGAAAGTGCTCGGTTATGGTAATGTACGGGGCATCGACCTTGATCATTATAATCCGGAGCTTCCGGAAGTCAAAAATGCAGCCGCAAAAATCCGCAAAGATGACATCTGCACTTTCATCTTTGTTGGTCGTCTCGTGGGTGACAAGGGTATAAATGAACTCGTTGAAGCGTTCGTCCGACTTAATGAAGAGTTCCCGAGTACACGATTAGTTTTAGTGGGTCCTGAAGAGCGAACTTTGGATCCTTTGAAACCCGGAACACTTGCAAAAATTGCATCATGTGGAAGCATTGAAGCTGTTGGAAGTCAGAAGGACGTTCGCCCATGGTTGACAGCCGCGGATGTGTTCGTTTTTCCCAGTTACCGTGAGGGATTTCCGAATGTTGTTATTGAGGCAGGTGCGATGTGTTTACCATCTATTGTCACTGATATCAATGGCTCACGGGAAATTATTATCGAAGGCCGTAACGGCCTAATCATACCGCCTAAAGATGAGGAGCTTTTGTATCAGGCAATGAAGCGACTGCTCGTTAAGCCAGCGGAACGAACATCGATGGCTACCGAAGCCCGCCCTCTTGTCTCCTCGCGCTATGAGCAGGCATATGTGCGCCGTTGCCTTAAAGAATATTATAAAGAAATACTCAGCAATAAGAAATGAAACTATACCAGAGTTTCTTTAAACGAGCAATTGATATTCTTGCCTCCGGCGGTGCGTTGCTTGTCTTATCGGTTCCACTTGCAGCGGTCACAATTTGGCTTCATTACGCCAACAAAGGCGCCGGCGCATTCTTTTTTCAGGAACGTCCCGGAAAGGATGGAAAGATATTCAAGGTGGTGAAGTTCAAGACGATGACTGACGAACGTGATTCGGAAGGCAATCTGTTGCCTGATGCTGACCGTCTTACAAAGGTAGGTCGCATAGTCCGCTCGACTTCTATTGATGAGCTACCTCAGCTATGGAATGTTTTGAAAGGCGATATGTCACTTATCGGACCACGACCTCTACTTGTTCAGTATCTTCCTCTATACTCAAAAGAGCAGGCGCGACGTCACGAAGTACGTCCCGGTATCACCGGTTGGGCGCAGTGTCACGGTCGCAATGCTATCAGTTGGCAGAAGAAATTTGAACTGGACGTGTGGTATGTCGATAACATATCTTTTCTTACAGATTGTAAAGTCATCGTTACCACTTTGAAAAAAGTGATACACCAGGAAGATATCAACTCGGCCACTGCTGCTACAATGGAAGTATTTAATGGAAACAATTAATCTCTTCGGCGCTAGCGGCCACGCCAAAGTCATCATAGACATCATCGAAGCTGCCGGCAATAGCGTAGGAGTGTTGTACGATGATGCCCCTTATTGCCGGGGACTCTGCGGAAGGCCGGTTCTTAAAGCGGCAGATACCACAGTGACCGGTCCAATGATAATATCGATTGGCTCCAATCGTGTACGAAAGATGATATCCGAGCGCTATCCTCTTCCATATGTAAATGCAATACACCCCACCGCAATTATCAGCCGAACAGCACATATAGGAGCAGGAACAGTCGTCATGCACGGTGCCACCATTCAGTCCGACTCGAGTATAGGCCGTCATTGCATCATCAATACCGGCGCCTCAGTCGACCATGAATGTCGTATAGGAGACTATGTTCACATTTCACCCCATGCCACGCTCTGTGGTAATGTTCATGTTGGCGAAGGTTCATGGATCGGAGCCGGTGCAACGGTAGTACCGGGAATAAAAATAGGCCGCTGGTGTACGATCGGAGCCGGAGCAGTCGTTATCCGAGATATTCCCGATGGAGCAACGGCTTACGGAAACCCTGCAAAAATTAAACAATAAATTTTCTTAGAAAACAATGAGCGAAAGAATATTGCTTTGTTTGGCGCATATGTCGGGCAAGGAGCTGGATTTTATCAAGGAGGCCTTCGACCAGAACTGGGTAGTGCCTCTGGGTCCGAATGTGAATGGTTTTGAGGCTGATCTCGAGGCTTTTGTCAACGAGCGCGTTGTCTGCGAACCGCTCCAAAAGAAGGTCGTGGCTCTGTCTGCCGGTACTGCTGCCGTACATCTTGCTCTGATAGCTTGTGGCGTAGGATCCGGAGATGAGGTGCTTGTGCAGTCGTTCACGTTCTGCGCGTCAAGTCATCCGGTGACATATCTTGGGGCGACGCCCGTATTCGTTGACTCCGAACCGGAGTCCTGGAACATGGATCCCGACCTTCTCGAAGAGGCCATCAAGGACCGCATCGCCAAGACCGGAAAGAAGCCCAAGGCTATTATTCCGGTTGCACTCTATGGTATGCCCTATAAGATTGACCGTATAATGGAGATTGCGGACAGGTATGAGATCCCTGTCATTGAGGATGCAGCAGAAGGTTTCGGCTCGCGGTATAAGGGGCAAGTTCTCGGTACTTTCGGTCGCTATGGTGTGCTTTCTTTCAACGGTAACAAGATGATAACTACCTCGGGAGGCGGTGCTCTAATCTGCCCCGACGCTGAGGCTGCCCGCGAAGTGTTGTGGTACGCTACCCAGGCTCGCGAGAGTTATCCATATTACCAGCACGAAGCGATAGGCTATAACTATCGAATGTCCAACATCTGCGCCGGCATAGGTCGCGGCCAGATGACTATTCTCGACGAGCATATCGCTCATCATAAGCATGTGCAGGCTCTCTACGAGGAGTTGCTTCGTGATGTAGAAGGTATCACCATGCACACTAATCCCGGACCCGACTACGATTCCAACTTCTGGCTCTGTACCGCTACGCTTGCGCCGGAGCTTAGAGTCAAGGGTCAGGAGAATGCCTACAAGAAAGTGATTACCGGAGCCGTAGGTGGGGCAGCCGGTGTGACACATGCCGCTGGCTCCGCTGTTACCGATTGCCAGCCGAACGACAACGTGGAAGCTCTCCGTGTCGCCCTCGATGCTGCTAACATTGAGTCGCGTCCGTTGTGGAAACCTATGCACAAGCAGCCGGTGTATCGCCATAACCCGGCCTACGTCAACGGCGTCAGCGAAGCTCTTTTCGCCACCGGCATCTGCCTCCCTGCCGGGCCTTATGTCACCGACGAACAAGTTCGCTACATTGTCGACACAATCAAATCCTCTCTTCTTTGATTTTAGACTGAATCATAAGCAAACAGCTGATTATTAACAAACGAGGTGCGCCGAAGGAATTGCTTGGCGCACCTCGTTTGTTATGTGTTGTTATTCGTCGGACGACGTACGGAACCAAATGGCGAACCAATCAGCCTAAGTGGGACTGGGAGTCTGCGTTTTGCCGTTTTATGCGAATTTGCTAACTTTGCTCAAAATCTTTTGAAAATGAAATCCATCCTACTTACCATAATTGTCGCACTTGTGGCTGCTTCGCTTGCTATGGCACAGGTCGTTACCCGGAGTGAGGCAGAGCCGAATGTCTATAAGGCTGTAGACCATCGTCTGAGTACATCGAATCTTAGCCGTCTGGAGGACGATATCCGCAAATATGCAGAAGATAAAGATGCGCGTATCGGTGTGGCTGTCATTGTCAATCACACTGATACGGTGGCTTATAACGGTCAGCGCGACTTCCCTATGATGAGCGTGTTTAAATTTCCTCTGTCACTCGCCGTAGCTCAATGGGTTGACTCTCGCGGTGCTTCGCTGAACGATTCCATAGCTGTCCGCCCTGAATTTATGAGGGCCAATACCTACAGCCCCATGTTCGACAAGTATGGCAAAAGTTCTCCGACACTCCCTGTCAGTGAACTCGTCAACTGGTCACTCGTCTATAGCGACAATAATGCCTGCGATATCTTGCTCGATCTTATCGGTGGTACCGCTGCCGCTGATTCTTTGTTGACCTCACTTTCTGTCGGTAAGGATATTACCATAGGCGCAACGGAGGCCGAGATGGATGCCGACCATTATCTCATTTATCTCAATCGCTCAACGCCTGTAGCCATGGCAGTTCTATTCGATCATTTCGACCGCGAATTGCGCCACCGCTCAGCGAATTTCGGGATGATTGCCACGATGCTTGAGCAGTGCAATACCGGTACAGACCGCCTGCCAGCAGCGCTCGACAGCAACGCGACCATCGGACACAAGACCGGAACCGGATTCACCACTGCCGAAGGACGTCTCACCGCCCTCAACGACTGCGGCTATATACGCTTGCCCGACGGGACGATATATTCCATCGCCATCTTCGTGGCCGATTCCGGTTACGACATGAACAGCACGGCAAAGATGATAGCCGATATTTCGCGTATCGTTCTCTCTGCTGTGCAGTCCGGAGCGGCCGAGTAGGGTAAGACGCCGATTTCCAATATTGGTAGCGCGGTCTTAGTTGCCCTGCTGGAGTGGAGTCATGTGGTAGCCGAGGGCATTGAGCTCCATAGCCATGCCGGCGAGGTAGAGCTGATGTAGAGCGGCAATGTAACAGCCTAAAGCCGCTTCCGTACCCGGTTCTACATGTTCGTGGCTCAACGTGCTGTACACACGCGATGCACATTCGGCCACGAGCTCCGTAATCTTCTCGGCAGCTTCGCCGGCATAGCCCAGAATATCCTGCACCACCGCCTCGTCCATATTGTCGTAGCCACGACGGTCGCGGAGCTGCTCGTAGATATTTTTCTCCTTTGAGTATTTCTCCCAGTCGGTGTCCCAGTAGTATGCCATCGTCATGCCGATGAACATCATCCAACCGAGCGACACAACAGGATACTGCTGAAACTCGCGCGCTCCGTCGGGGAGATATTCGCGGGCTATCTCGCCCCAACGTTCTTCTACATCAGGACATTCGGGAACATGAGGGTCAAGAGCCTCTTTGCGCTGAAGGAATTCAGTGAGGTCCTTGCGCACCTTTTCTTCGAAATCCTTTACTATGCTTTTACTATCGTTAGTTTCCATAAGAATATTATTTATGATACACCAATAGAACATCCGGCATCGCCGTATGGTTTATTGTCCCGAGATGCATCTAATTATAAAAAATAAAAGTAGAGTGTTGAAACTCTACTTTTATCAGGTGCGGAGAGGACGAGATTCGAACTCGTGGTAGGATTGCTCCTACGTCAGTTTAGCAAACTGGTGGTTTCAGCCACTCACCCACCTCTCCGGGTTTTGCACTGCAAAGTTAGCTCTTTTTGGCGGACCGGCCAAATTTTTGAGCAACTTTTTTGCTATGCGATGCAATTTTTTTGTTTAATACTCTTTAGGTTCGCTCGGATTATGTCAGAAAATACTCTGCAACTCGCTGATATCAAACGGCCGGGACGAGTCGGAGCTCCTTGGCCATGCGACGCAGGTTCAGGATAGCGTAGCGCATGCGTCCGAGGGCAGTGTTGATGCTGACTCCGGTGAGCTCGGCAATTTCTTTGAACGACAGGTCGTTGTAGTAGCGCATGTTGAGGACTTCCTTCTGCACGTCGGGCAGGCGCTCGATGAGTGCGCGGATGTCGGCCTCGGTCTGAAGTTCGATGAGGCTGTCTTCGATATTTTTCTCTGACAGTTCACGACGGTTGAGGACATCGAGGTTGGCATCATCGGTCGATACGGCACCTTCGGCTTTCTCGGCGCGGAAGGAGTCGATAGCGAGGTTACGTGCTATACGGGTGACCCAGGCAGCAAACTTGCCCATGTCGTTGTAACGTCCTTGCTTAACGGTGGTGATTACCTTAATGAAGGTCTCCTGGAAGATATCGTCGGCAAGGTCCGAATCACGGACTATCTGATATATGTAGTTGTAGAGCCTTGTCTTGTGACGGAGGAGCAGTCGGTCGAATGCTTCGTTGTCACCTGCGGCATAAGCGGCGATCAGTTGTTCGTCGTTAAGCTCTTTGATATTTCGCATTTTCTATTCTTCTTTTAAGTTAGAGTAGAGCTGTGCAATAGGCGAAATGGGGTTTTTAGTGAATTAATATTGTTAGTTCAGTATATGCCTCGTAGGCTTTGTAATACAAAGATAGTAATTATTGCGTGAATGTGCAAATGTTTTCGCTCAGGATTTGCAATTTTTAACGGGTAGATTACAATAAAGAGCCCCTGTACACGTACAGAGGCTCTCTATGGGATTGTGTATGGGGTGTCTACAATCAGCGGATAGCTACGCGGAGAGTTGCTTCGCGGCCGTCGGTGCTCTCGATATGGAGGAAGTAGACGCCTGCGCTGAGGGTAGTCACGTCAATGCTGGCGGCTTCGGTGGTGGCTACTGTTGCACCGGCAGCGTTGATGAGGGTCAGACGCGATACTTCTGCGGGAGCAGAAGCATTGATGACATCGGTGGCGGGGATGGGCCATGCCTGGAAGGCGGCGTCATCGGAGGCTACGGCGCTCACACCAGCGCTGTCAGAAACGCGGGTGATGTTGTCGATGATGAAGCTGCCGTTCTGAGTGATGGGGCTTGTGGTCTGTACCAGACGCATGCCGGTGAGAACATAGGGGAAGCCGGCCTCGAGCATGTCGAGTTTCACCGTACGGTAGTTCCAGCCGCGGAAGTCGAGTTCGCCGAGGGAGGCAACTTTCACATCAGTACCGGAGGTAAGGAGCACCTGGAGCTCGTGGCCGTTGAAGTCACCGTTGATGTGTACGCCGAGCTCGTCGCCGTTGTTGAAGATGACAGGTTCGCCATTGTACTTCCATGTAGCTACACCTTCGCGCTGGGATGCGAACTTGTAGTTCATCTTGGATGCACCGGTGCCGAAGAGGCTTTCCTTCGAGCGTATAGAGTTGGCGCTGCCACTGATACCCTTGCTGTCGTCGGCGCTGTAGCTGAACATTGCAGTGCTTGCTTCGAAGGTCTCTACAACCTCGGCATCCTTGCCGGCGTGAGTAGCGTCGATGGCAGTGAATGTGAGGCTGACGGTATTGCCGAGGGGCAGGTTGGTGCGGTCGCGGAGCTCACCATCGAGGGTTACGGTGTAGGTTTTGCCTTCCTCGAGGTCATCGTTGAGGGCATAGATGATGTTACCGAAACCATTGGAGAGTTTGTTGTAACCGGTGTTGCGGGTATTGATAGCAAGTTCTTTGCCGTTGCTGTCAGTCACCTTGAATGTGTCGAAGATAGTCTTGCTGTCAACGGTAGCGTCGAAGCGGAATTCGAGAGTGGGCGATGCCATGTGGATCTCGCCGCCGTCGGCGGGGAAGTTGGACAGAAGTTCAAGACGGTTGCGGTCGAGAGTGGTGAACTCGAACACGAGGTCTTCATTCATGCCGGGGTGCGAGTAGTTGGCATCTGTATGCTTTGCCGACTTGGCAATGGTGATAGTGTAGTGAGTGTTGCGCTCAAGTGAGAGAGCAGGGTGGAACTCTGCCTTGCGGTACGAATCGGAGTAGGTGAAGTAGCCTTCGAGAGCGGGGTTGATGTTGAACGCTGCTTCGAAAGCTTCAACGTCTACGTCGGTGTTGAATTCGAACTTGAGAGTCTCCGAGCAGGATACGAGCTCACCTTCTGCCGCCTTGGGGCTGTAGGCAGTAATCTCGAAGGGGAATTCGCGCTTGAGAGTAAGAGGCATATCCTGATAGGTCACCTCGTTGGCTGTTACGGTTACGGCCTTTTCGAGAGTGTAGTAGCCGTCGTGGCCGGCGCGTACGGTGTAGTTGCCGGGAGCGACGTTGCGGAATACGAACGCGCCGTTGTACATATTGTCGGTGGTGCGTGTCTGTACTACATTGCCCTTGTCATCGACGAGTTCGATGGGCGAACCGTTGAGAGGAGCGTTGGCGTCGCGACCGAACATGGTGAAGTTGGCGGGCTGTACGAATTCGCGGAGGTTGTGGTCGTCATATACGATACCTGCCACGTTGCCGTTCACGAAGCGGTCTTCAGTGTCGTAGTACTCCATGATAGACTTCACGAAGTGCCATGCTTCGAGCCACAGCACGTCATCATTCATCAGACGGTGTGCTTCGGGACGGTGTTCGTGCATCGAACCTTCGGAGAGAAGGCCTACAACGTAGAGTGTGCGGAGTACACCGAGGCCACCCTGCCACATATTCTGGTAGAAGTCAAGGTCACCTACCACATATTCTTTGTCGCGGGTCCAGATGGGCAGCTTGCTCGAGTAGAGATTCTTCCACATGATTTTGCTGAGCGTCACATTACCCTCATAGCGGGGTACGCCGATCTCATTCTCGCGATAGAGCATCAGAGGGGTGTTGACGTTCTCACCTGCGTTGGAGTGGATAGAGAAGAAAAGGTCTACGCCGAGGTTATTGGCTTCGGCAGCAATGCCTGACAGCGAACGGTCGTCGTCCTCGGTATTTTTGATACGCGAGAGGTAAGGCTTTGCTCCCAGCGAGTCGAGGATGTGGTACATGTGCAGACCTTTGTAGAGGTTACTGGTTGATTCCCAGTAGCCTGCAGTGTCATTGCGTTCGAAGGGGTAGATCTGTATGGGACGGTCGTTGCCGGTGTAGCCGCCGTGACCCGGATTGATGTAGATCTTAAGGTCGCTCATTTTCTTGGCCGAAGCACCGGTGGCAACGGCAACGATAGCGAGCAGAAGTATGAATATACGTTTCATCAGTCGTTAAGGTTGAAAATGAACATATTGCCTGTAACGTCGGCTACTACTACTGTGCCGTCGCCGGCAGCTGTGGCTTCGCCTACAAGCATATCTTCGGGTGTGAGATAAGTGATTTCGCCGGAACGGGTATCTACGGCCACGAGACGGGAGTCAAGGACCACATAGCCGTCATCGTGTGTGATGATGGCAACGATAGTGTGCTCGCCGGCCCAGGTGGGGTTGTCGCCCTTGCGGAGCAGACGACGTGCGTTGGAGCCGTCGGCATCAGCGATGAAGACGCCCTTGAAGGGCTCGCTGAAAAGCAGTTGCTTATTGTCGGCCGAGAGAGAGGCCCAGAGATAGGAATGACTGTCGGCGATGGGATTGACGCTGACATCCTTGCCGTCGAGGCTCACGCGGATAGTATTGTAGTCATCCACGGCATAGTTGCCGCCGCGGAAGGCTGCCATGTCCACCTTGTCGCGGCTCATGGGGCTCACCTTGTGCATGTTGCGGGTGTCGAAGGAGTAGGAACGTACGTCGCGGTAGAGCAGATTGTCCTTCATCTCGGCTGTGCGGTAATATACCGTACGGCTGTCGGTGGTGAACACAGGGTTGAAACCGGCAGCTGCACCGGCATCGATGAGCGATGTCTCGCCGGTGGCCATGTTCATAGCCTTGAGGCCATCATGTGTGTCGGTAGAGTAGAGCAGGGTGGTGCCATCGGGACTGAGGACGGGGTGATGTGCTCCTGCGGGGAGATTGAGCGGCTTTAATGGCAATTCACCATAGGCCCCTATTGCGAGACCTATGGTGAGTGCCGCTGCCAATAAGCGGTGTTTCATTGTGATTGGCTATTGTTTACAGATAATTAGCGATTGATGACGATGCGACGGGCTGAGCGACCCTGTGCAGTGTTGACGAGAGCGATGTAGTGACCTTCGCCAATGCCACCGAGGTAGAGGGCATTGCCCTTGGTAGTTGCTACGGTGCGGCCCTGGAGATCAACGAGGGCTACAGATTCAATCATGCAGTCGGCGTTGGCAACAACATAGTCGGGAGTTACCTTAACGGTAAGGCCGCCTACTTCTACGTTCTCTACGCCGGCGCTACCCTTGAGGTATACGCGGTCAACACCGATAGTACCGGTAGAGCTCTGGAGAGCTGCGTTCTGTACTACCTTGACGCCACGGAAGGTGTAAGGTGCATCGCCTTCGAGTTCTACCATGGGTACGTCGAATGTACGCCAGCCGATGAAGTTGAGGTCGGCTACATGGACGAATTTCTCGGCAGTCTCGGAGCTGAAGAGGAAGTAGAGACCGTTCTCGGAGAGATCGCCGTTGATATGCACGGTGATGATGTCGGCGGTAGTCACAGTAGTGGGATTCTCCTCGGAGGTGTTCCAGAGGATTTCGCCGCCTTCATTGTCCTCGAAGGTATAGGTGAAGTTGACAGCCTTGCTGAAGAGTGCAGTCTTGGAGTCGGTGGCAAGTTTCTGCGATTTCACCTTGGCGGACTGCTCCTCGTTGTAGGCGAATACGGCGTGGTTGTCAATTTCGCTGATGAGGCCGCCTTCTTTCTCAGTACCGGCGTCGCAAGCCTTGAAGGTCACGTCAACGGGTTCCTTGATGGTCAGACCGTCGTTGTCGGCGAGTTCACCGTCGAGGTGGATGGTGTAGGACTTACCGGGTACGAGCTCGTTGGTGAAGGGTACGCGGAAGTAGCCATAGGAAAGGCTGGCCTTCGAGGTGGTCATGCTGCGGGTGTTGAAGAGTACGGTGTTGCCGTCTTCATCCTTGCAGGAGATCTGCTGGGGCAGCTTGTTGAAGTTGGGGCGCTTGTCGAAGCGGAACTCTACTGCAGCGTTCTTGTAGTGTACGCTCTCACCTGCCTTGGGCGACTGACCGATGATATCCATGAAGTTGCGGTCGGTGGTGAGGAAGCTGAACACGAGGGGCTCGGCAAGGTTCATATTGCCGGGGTGAGCGGCTGCGGTGGAGAGGGTTACGGTGTACTTGGTGCTGATGTTGTAGGGCTCCGAGGGAGTGAATACCATACGGTAGTTGAGATCTTCCCAGGTGATGGTACCCTTCACGGCAGGCTCGATGGAGAATGCAGCGGCGGTAGCCTCAGTATCCATATCCCAGTTGAAGTCGAATACGATGGGAGCGTTGCAGAGCACGCCTTCATCGCCTTCGTTCCATACGGGAGAGTAGGCGAGTACCTCGGGGGCGGTAGAACGAACTTTGTTCAGCTTGAAGTTGGCATAAGTTACACGGTCGGCTTCAACTACTACGGTAGCCTCGTCGTCATAGTGTGTGTCAACTTTGGTCTTGACTGTGTAGGTGCCGGGCTGGAGGTTTTTGAAACCGTAAACACCGTTGACGTGGATGGGGTCGGTAGTATATGTATCAAGAAGTTTGCCGTCAGCATCATAGAGTTCTACCGTGGCATTCTGGATGGTAGCGTAGGTGTCATCGCCGAACATCATATAAGTGCCGGGACGGGGGCTGCGACTGTCGTTAAGACGGCCGAAGATGTGGCCTACAGTTTCTCCGGGCTGATTGAAGTATTCGTCGATAGTGCGGCGGAAGTGATATGCTTCGAGCCAGCAGAAATCTTTGCTCATCAGACGGTAAGCCTCGGGAATGTAGTCGTGGAAGGAGCCCTCAGAGAGCATACCTGTCACGGTGAGTCCACGGAGTACGCCGAGACCGGAGGTACCCCAGCTCTTATAGAAGTCCCAGTCACCACGGCAGTTAGTGGCAGTGCTGGTCCAGTAAGTTACCTCATTCTCAAGCAGGTGCTTGTTCAGAATTCCAGCTACCACCTTATCCTCAGGCTTCACGGGATCATTATCATAGCCGCGGTAAAGCATAAGAGGGAAGTTGCGGCGGGCTGTAGTACCAGTTGCATTCGAGTGGATGGAAAAGAATATATCAGCCTGATACTTGTTGGCAAGCGAGCTGATGGTGCTAAGACCCAGGTCGTCAGCAGTAGTGTTGGTTACGCGCGACATCTCTACGCTGTAGCCGTCGGCTAACAGTATATCGCGCAGCGCAAGACCTTTCTCAAGGTTAGAATTAGACTCCCAGTAACCTTCAGGATCGCCCTGCTTGTAAGGTTCGATTACCACATTACGGTCATCTGAGTCGTGACCGCCGTGACCGGGGTTGATGTAGACCTTAATACCATTGCCGGCCGATGCGCCGAGGATACCGGCACATGCCATCATCAATAATAAAGATTGCTTTTTCATGGGTTATGCCGGATTATTTGTTGAGTTTTACAGTCATTTGATACATGCGACCGTCGATAGTGTTGTACACTACTTTCTGCGCAGCTACAGACGCTGCGGGATTCATGGTCATGCTCTCGGGAGTTGTGAGGTCCTGACGTTGCTTGCCGTCGAGGCTTACGAGGACAATCTGGGAGGAGCTGTACTGGTGACCGTCGTCGGTGGAGTTCTGGGCTACGATGTAGTCGTTGCCGTACCACTGGGGATTCTCGAAGTTGCCGGGAGTAGCGAGGACGTTGCCGTTGAGGTCGGTGATAACGATGCCCTTGCCGGCAGCGAAGAACATTACTTTCTGACCATCGGGCGAGAAGGATTCCCACAGATAGCCGGCTTCGGAAGCAACGGGGCTGTAGGCGCGCTCTACGCCATTGGTAGTAATATATAAGGTAGAACCTTCGGTGCGCACAGCCTTGGCTGCGGACTTGCCGATGGAGCGACGCTTGCCGTCGATGGCGGTGTTCATGGCAGTGCCGTCGATGTAGGGACGTTCGATGAAGCGTGCGGGGGCGGTGAGGTTGGCGTTGGCACCGGCTCCGATGTCATACTTGCGGAGCTGACGCATGATCAGGCCGTTGTCATTCACCTTCTGGGCAATGTACACTACGGTGTTGCCGGCGAACTGAGCACCGTAGCCGGCACCGGCTTCGTCGCAGATGAGACTGGACTCACCGACGTTGAAGTCGTACATGCGGAGATTCGAGAAGTCGGAAGCCGAGTAGAGCAGCTTGGTACCGTCGGCGCTGAGGATGGGATTGTACAGCTCGCCGCGTACGTCCTGCAAGAGGGCTTCGGGGGCCGATACAGTGGCTATCTGTGCTTGTGCACCTATAGCGATGGCGATACCGGCCAGTGCAAGAAATCGTTTCATATTATAGTAAGGTTTATTAGTTTGCTATGGGTATCAGCGTACAATGAGTACGGAAGCCGACTGACCGGCAGCCGATACAGTGCGGATGATGTATGTTCCGGCAGTAGCGGGAGCCTTGACGGTAGCTTCGGCGCCGGAGCATGCGGTGCTCGACAGAAGTGCGCCTGCTGTGCTGAGGATATCTACAGTTTTGAGGGCGGTGCCGCATACAGTCACGTCGCCGCCGGCTGCTACGGGGTTGGGGCTTACGAGCACTCGAGCGCCGTCGGCTGCCACGGATTCTACACCGGAGTAGTTGGTGTACTTACCCCAGATGCGCGAGATGTTGATGGTGTGGTCACCCTTGTTGGCAGCATCTGTGGTGGTGTAGAAGCGGAGGTAGTTGAGGCTTACGGGATAGGTGGCGAGGTCGTCGCGACCGAAGATGCCGTCGAGCGGGAGACTGATGGCATGCTTGGTGCCGGCAGCGAAGCTATCGCCGGTAGCGGGCTCTACGAATACCTCATTAGCTTTGGTCACCATGTTGGAGCGCATATCTGCGGAAACCTTTGCCATGGGAGCGGAGGCGGTGAACTCAATGCAGATTTCATCGGGCAGCGAGTAGAATGTAGATACACCGGTGAGCTGGATGTAGGGATTACGGGGCGAGCCGTAGGTGAAACCGATGGCGTTGCCGTCAAAGGTGACGTTGGTGATACCGCTGGCACCCTTGGCGCTCCAGTCAGCGAGACCGGTCATGTCGAGTTCGGGAGCATTGCTCTCTTCTACAGTTACTTCAGCGCTGTCGGAGAAGTTGCCGATGGTACCGGTGAGCACTGCTGTACCTTCTGCAAGGGCGGTAAGGGTACCGTTGGCGTCAACAGCGATGACATCGGGATTGTCGACAGTCCATACTACAGAAGCGGGGTCGTAGTTGAACACCTTCGAGCCGATAGTGGCGGAAATTTCGATGGGGTAAGAACGATGCATGTCGAGGTGAATCTTCTTCATGCGAAGGCCGAGTTCGGCGTTCATCACTTTGATGTTAGTTGTCGCGGTCACATCACCCACAGTAGCTGTGATGACGCCTTCGTAGGCTTCACCGGCAGCAGTGAGGGTGTTGCCTGTGCAAGTACCGGCCTCGGCAGGACAGCTCAGGGTGTAGTCGCGGTAGTCGTAGCTTATCACGCTGCCATAGCGGTTGTAGGCAATTACTTTGGGCGAGATGGTAGCGTAGACGGGAGTCTCCACCAGGCGCTCATCGAAGGCGAGCGATGCTACAGTGTTGTAGTACTCGGCATCTTCGGGAGCGATGGAGTAGACGAGCCAGCCATTGGCTACGGCACGGGGCTTGTCCTCGGTAGTCTTGTTCTCGATACGACCGTTGATCATCATCTCGGCACTGCCGCCGGCATCGAAGTTGGCCATATAGGAGCAGCCGAGGGAGCGTGCAAATTCACACATCACATTGGTGCCACAGCCTGCCGAACGACCATACTCGGGATCGGTACTCTTGTCGATTACTACGATATAGACAGTCTTGCCGTCGGCAGAGCAGCCGTAGCCGGTACGCGAGTACACCTGGCTGTTGTATGTCTCATTGGTATTATGTGCGGTGAGTTCACCGGCGCGCATCACAAGTGCATTGGGGCCTACAGCCTGCTCAACGAGAGGAGTTACTTCGTTCTCGCTGCCGGGATTGTAAGTCCAGGTGTATTTGAGGGTGACGATATCGCCGGGCTGGAGAGCTGCAATCTGCTCGCGGTTGGCGCCACGGCCCACGAGAGCGAGGTCGTGATTGCCAAGAGTGCCTTTGCCGGCATCTTTGCGTACTTCTACTACTTTGAAGTTGATGTCGCGGCCGCTGTTCCATGCCTCGCCTTCGACGAAGTCAAGAATTACCTCGGTAGCATCGCCGCCGTTGTCCTTATAGTACTTGCCACCGGTCACGACGATGGGGAGGAACTGGGTGTTAGCACCGTAGAAGCTGTTGTACATCGACAGCTCATCGTCGTGGATACCCTTGTTGCACTGGTGCACGGTCATGGTGCCGATGCGGTCGGAAGTAACGGTGATATCAGAGGTACAGTAGTCGATATATGCGGTCTTGTCATAGCTCAGAGCTACTACGCCCGAACGCATTGTGCCGCCGTCCCACTTGTCGCGGTGCTGGTTGGATTCTACCACCATCTTGCCATTACGGATTGAAGCGTTGCGTGCAATACCGGTGTATGTATTCTCCTCGGGCTGCGTGCCTACTACCCAGAAGTTGGCATTAGCACCGCCCACGGCACGATGGCTCTCATACGACTGGCGGTTGCCGGCTGTTACAAGACTCTCGGTGCCACGTGAATTCTCGTTGGCAGTAGTGGTCTCAATGCGGTTGTAGGGGTTGGTGAGATCAACGGTAAGGACGTTGATATTCAGAGGATAAGCGGGGAGGCGATAGCGTGTGTGACGGATACCGGGACCAATCTGTCGGTCGGTCTTAATCTCTACTTCATAGTCTTTGCCTACCAGATTGACAGTTTCGGCCATCGAGGGCAGAACAGTGGCTCCGGATAGGGTTAAAAGGAGTAAAAGTTTATTCATCAGTAACTTATAGTATTGTTTATAGATTCAAGGATGGTTTAGTAAATAGTTGTTATCATAGCTCGGTATGATTCTTATAGGCAAAGGTACACTAAAAATCTGCATCATTCATCTAAAAATCTGTTAAAAAGCGCCAACACGATTTAATTTTTGCTCACAGAGATTGAGCTATCCCGGTTTCTTTTGTAAAGTTAGCAATAATTTTGCGGAAAAACACCGTATTGCAGGATTTTTAACTATATTTGCACACGATGCCGACTTCGGCTCGACTGTAACATTCATCGACCCTGAATCAAGATATGAGAAAACAGCCTCTTTATCTGATACTTCTGCTGATTATTTTGAGCGTGCCCACGGCCGACGCACAACTCTTCAAACGTGCCGAGCAGTTCCTTCACACAGCCTTTAGCGATGCCGGACAAGTATCGGCCGACGAAGCCATACCCGATTCATTACGCAGTGCTGGTGCTCCCATCTTGCTCGACGGCGACACAATTCTTACACTATTCGCCGGCCGTGGAGCTTACACACCGGCTCAAAGAGCGATACTCATCAACAGCAACCTGGCAGACTTGACTCGCCGAAACGACCTTAACACCGACTCTATAAAGGTCCTTGACTATGCCGAGCATTCCGACATCGTATGTGGCACACAGATCATCATGGCCGTCACAGACGACGATGCACTGACCGCAGGAGAGTCCCGTCGCACCCTCGCTACACGATATGCTACCAACATCTGCACACGTATAGACACGGCCCGACACGACCACAATTTCTTCCAAATCCTCAAGCGTATAGCTCTGTTCATCATCGTTGTGGTCGTCCAGTGGCTCCTCATCAAACTCACCAACTACCTCTTCCGCAAGCTCCGACGCTACATCGTCCGCATCAAGCACCAGCGCTTCAAACCCATCAACATACGCGACTATGAACTGCTCAACACCAAGAGCATCCTTCGCATAGTTCTCTTGGGGGCAAACCTCCTGCGATGGTTCGTACTTCTCATACAGCTCGCCATCACTATACCCATCATCTTCTCCATCTTCCCTCAGACAGAGAACCTTGCCCTTACGATATTCATGTATATCATCGAGCCCGTCAAGATGGTATTACATTCCGTACTCGACTATATCCCGAACCTCTTCGTCATCCTCGTGATATGGTACTGCATCAAGTACATTATCAAGGGCTTGCGCTACATATCCCGTGAGATAGAGACCGAAAAACTCAAAATCAACGGCTTCTACCCCGACTGGGCACGGCCCACATTCAGCATTGTCCGCTTCCTCCTCTACGCTTTCATGATAGCCATGATATACCCCTACCTGCCCGGCTCGAATTCCGGCGTATTCCAGGGTATATCAGTATTCGTCGGCCTTATCATATCACTCGGCTCCAGCACAGTAATAGGCAATATCATAGCCGGACTGGTCATCACCTACATGCGACCATTCAAACTCGGTGACCGCATCAAACTCAACGACACCACCGGCAATGTCATCGAGAAAACACCCTTCGTGACACGTATCAAAACACCGAAGAACGAAATCGTCACCATCCCGAACTCGTTCATAATGTCGTCGCACACAATCAACTACAGTGCCTCGGCTCGCCAATACGGCCTCATCATACACACCACCGTCACCATCGGCTACGATGCCCCATGGCGACAAGTGCATCAGCTCCTCATCAATGCCGCCCGCATGACCACCGGAGTCCTTGCCGACCCCAAGCCCTTCGTCCTCGAAACCGATCTACAGGACTACTACCCCTGCTACCAGATCAATGCATATATCAAAGACGCCGACAAATACGGCGATATAATGTCCGACCTGCACCGCAACATTCAGGACGTCTTCAACGAAGCCGGCGTGGAAATCATGTCGCCGCACTACATCGCCACCCGCGACGGCTCCCCGTCCACCATCCCCACCGATCCAATGCGTGATTGTGTGGAGAAATAACAACTTGATAGATTGAAAATAAAATATAAATCAAGAGGCCGATTCGGGGTGCTGACTCGGCCTCTGTATATAAGGGATATTGTGTAAGGGCTACTTACTCGGCTTGCATGATGATGGAGGATTTGTGTGCGGGCAGGACGGTGTCGCGGACAAAGGCGGCGACGGTCTCGGGGCTCAGGGCTTCCACGGCGGCTCGGTAGGTGTTGTGCATGTCCATGCCGTCGCGTTCGTAGGATTTGATTACCTTCAGCCAGTAGGCATTGTCTGTGGCACTTTCATCGAAACTCTTCAGTAGGAATTCCTTGATTCCGGCCACTTCTTCCGCGCTGATTACTGTAGCATCGGCCATCTCTTTGATGGTGGCATTGACGATGTCGAGGGTTGCCTGCTCATAGCCCGGTTGTACTTTGATATTGGTGGGCATGAGGAGGCTGGGACCACCCGTAGCACTCAGGCCCGGATTGATGCCGGCATGTGTACGGATAGAGTAGGTCCAGCCGCGGCTCTCGCGCAGGTCGGCGAGAAGTCGGTTGCGCAGGAGTTGGCCGAAGACAGCGGCGTTGAGGATGTTGTCCAGCGTGTAGGCTGCGGGGCCGCTATAGAAGTTGTACACGAAACCCTGGGGATTCTCCATTTGACGCGAGAAGAGCAGTTGGAAATCGTAGGGAGTGAAGTCGTAGCCGAAATCGATGGCGCTTTCCTTGCGACCGGCGCCCGGGAGGCTCGCGATGTACTGCTCAAGACAGTTGGTGAGGCTGTCGGTATTGAAGTCACCCACTACCATGAAGGTGAAGTCGGACATGTCGCCATAGCGGTCCTTATACACTTCGAAGGCTCTACCCATGCTTATATTATCCACATCCTCGGCCTTCATTCGGGCGGCAAGGGGATGGTGGTTGTAGATAGCGTGGTGGATGGAGTCGCCGAAGGCCTGCGAGGGATTGTATTTCTTGTGCGATACGCTGTTGCGCTGATTGTCAATGAAGGTACGGAAGGCGACGCTGTCGGGTTCGAAGGCAGTGGCGCGGAGGTACAGCAGCCCGAAAGCCATGTCCATATCGTCGGCGGTTGTAGCGGCTTCGATACCTTCTTCGTTATTGCCTACGGAGGCACTTACTTTCACATTGTGACCCGTGGTGATGCGGCGTATATCGGCAGCGGTATGACCGCCATGTTTCATCTCACCCATGAGCTCGTTGACTACCCGGAGGGTAGCCACATCGTCGTTGCGGTAGTTGAGCGACAGACCGCCGGGGCTATAGCCGCGTATGTACACCTGGCCGGGCTTGTAGTCTGTGTGTTTGGCTATTACCTTGATGCCGTTAGAAAGGGTGTAGACCTTGGCGTCGAAGAGCGCGAGGCTGTCGGTGGCAACGATAGAGCCTCGCACAGGGAGGGTTTCGAAGAGCTTGTCGGCCGATTTAAGCATAGGCGAGTAAGGCTCGTACTGACGGGCGAAAGCGGTGTCGACGGCAGCACGAAGCAATGCCTCGTCTTCGCTGTCTGTGAGTTCATTCTTGGGGCGATAGTGCAGAATCACAGCTCCGCGGCCACGTGGGTAGAGAAGGCTCTCGATGTATCCTTTGATGTCCTCAGGTGTAATGGTCTCAGCTGTAGCAACGACACTGTCGCGGACGGCAGCAGCACTGATTTGCTGACCTCCGTCGAGATAGTGACGGACAGCCTGCTTGGCCAGTACGGTGTTTGACGGGTTGGCGTGCGTGCGAAGGTGTTCGTCGGCACCGTTGACGAGATTCTCGCGGGCTCGCACCACTTCGTCCTCGCCTATGCCATGTTGGATGACGCGCACCAGTTCACCGTACCATGCCTTGACGGCATCGGCAGCGCGACCGGCCTTGACAGGCCCGCGCATGGTGAAGGCTTGTTCACCGCCGGCCATGAAATACTTGGTCTTGCCCAGGGCGAGCGATAGATGAGGGCAGTCGTCGGAGGCTTCGAGTACTTCAAAACGGTCCACGAGGATGTTGCCTGTCATTTCGGAGAGAGCGTGGGTGCGGAAGGAGTCGTCGGACGACACTCGCCAGTAGAGCTGAAGCATCTCCGAGCCCTGCTCGGGATCCGACTCGACAGCGCATATCAGACTGTCGGCGACGGGTACGACGGGGCGATGTGATTTCTGCGATAGGGCCGAGCGCTTGGCGGGAATAGCGCCGAAGAGTTTCTTTATCTCTATCTCGGTGCTGTCGAGGTCGATGTCGCCTACGATGATAACAGCCTGATTGACGGGTACATTCCAGCGATCGTAGAAGCGGCGTAGTACCTCGGGTTTGAAGTTTTCCACCACTTCCATCTTGCCTATGGGCATGCGCTCCCCGTAGGCCGAGCCGCCGTAGAGTTTAGCGGAGGCACGCTCGAGCATACGATTAGTCGCCGACGAGCGCTGACGGGCCTCGCTGACGATGACACCACGTTCGGCGTCAATGTCTTCCGGACGCAGCAGGATGCCGCACGACCAGTCGCGGAGGATGAGCATGCACGAATCGATCGAGCCCTGGCGCACTGTCGGTGCTTTGCATATATTGTAGACAATCTCGTCGGTCGATGTGTAGGCGTTGAGATGTGCACCGAATTTCACACCTATGCTTTCAAGATAGGTAATGAGTGAATTGCCGGGGAAATGTTCAGTGCCGTTGAAACACATGTGCTCCAGAAAGTGGGCCAGACCGCGCTGGTCGTCATCCTCGAAGGCCGAACCCACGCTCTGTGCCAGGAAGTAGTCGGCTGTACCGCGAGGGTTTTCGTTGTGTTGCAGATAGTAAGTCATGCCGTTGTCGAGGACGCCGGTTCGTACTGCCGGATCAAGATCGGCGGCAAGTGCAGCAAACGTCGTGCCAAAGGCTATGGCAGTTGCAGTTAGTAATCTTTTCATCAGTGATTTATGATGTCAGTTATATTAATGCTATGAGAGATGTCAGAAAGAGAAGACAGCAGATGCTTCAAACCCGTTGCCATTGCTGTCGCCGGCGCATACGGGAAGCACTCCGCTCAGTCGCAGACCTATCGTGCGTCCGTGCGGGAGCAGGCGGTCGATGCCGGCTCGCGCGGTGTAGAGCGCCCGCGAGTGGGTGAGGTAAGCATAGTCGGCTCGAAGCATATCGGTGAAATAACCGTCGGCTCCGGCGAGGCCTGTGAGCGAACACTTGGCAGGAGATACCATGTCGGCAGCTCCTTTGAGGCTGAGTAACCACTCCCCCGCGCACTGCCATACCCATGTGGCTTCTATACCGTAACTGATAGCGTCGGCGCGCATGCGTCGGTCGACGGGCGCGGAGATGTAGCAGTCGAGGCGGTGACTGAAGTCAATATGACCTCCGAGGTCGAGGCGGTGACGAGTACCCTGCGAACGCCACAGACCGCTAAGGCCGGTGTGCCACGAGCGCATGAAGTAGCTTGCGATAGAGGCAATCTCGGGGTACACCTGACCGACGGGATCGCCGAAGATGTTGTCGAAACCCGTACGGCGCGAGCGACCCCATGTAAGGCTCACAATGATGTTGTCCGTGCGCCAGCCGGCTTGCACTGTCCAGTCAGTGTGAGCTGCGCGGTTGACGGGAAGGCGGTTGAGGTCGTTGAGCTGCTTGTCGAAGGTGAATCGGTGGTACGATGCCATACCGAAAACGCCCTCGGTAGCAGGATAGAGCGAAATGTCTGCGCCATAGCGCCAGCCCGAGTAGTTCGAGGATAGTCCCGTCCCGGCAAAACGCTTGTAGTCAGTGCCAAGTCCTGTGAGGTGGTACACCTTACCGGCGCCGAGTTCGCTGACGAATTTGATTGAATTGCTCTGGCTGTATTTGAGGGCATCAAGACCGAGAGCCAGAGAGTAGCTCCCAAACTTTCGACCGAAGGCGCCCGCAAGATTAAGGCGTCCCACGCTGTTTTTCGGGCGCGGATCCACCTGGCGCCAGTCCTGCACGGCGGTATAGTCAATAGAGGCACCATAGAGCCAACCGGCGCCGAAGCCGGAGGCATACGAACCGCCGAAGGAGTACACTTCCCGACTCATGTCGCCGCCGATTTCGTCGGCGGTAAAGTAGGGGTAGAGTATGCTTGCGTCAGTGGTCTCACTTGCCTGCACATCATAGACCTTGCCATTATGGTACTCGGCATGTCCGGTGATTGCAGCATTGCCGGTGAGAATATATGTGCTCGCTTCAAAGAAGCCGTAGCCTGTGCCGTGTCCGGAGGCTGAGGAGGGGGCGGTGTCGTAGTGCACACGCCGATAACCGGCGGCAATGTCGGTGTTCGACACGGTGTGGCGTAGCGGCGACAGAGCAGGATTGGCAAGCGTCGCACCGGCGATGGCGGTGTAGGCCGTGTCGAAGGCGATAGCACGCACTACGCCGGACTTCGCATCCGGAGCTCCCGAGGTGATGTTCTTCGGTGCACCGTGAGCGCCAAGAGTAATGGTGGCGGCGATACCGAGTGCCGTGACTATTCGTTTCATTGTTCAGCAGGAGTTATTCCGTCGATTGTTACTGTGGAGGCGGTGGCACCGCTGATATCGGTGACGCTTTTCTGTAGTTCGATTTCAGAGGGGACTACGAAGGGGTTGAAGTCATCGCCGGAGTTGTTGGTGTCGGCGAGAACGATTCTGTCACCGTCTTTGGCCAGAAACTTGCGGCGTACGGAGTGGAAGTAGCGTGTCTTGTCGTTGTTGATGGTACCGCAGTAGGTGTAGCCGGAGTCAAGACTCGGGTCTGTCACATTCCACTGGTAGTTGCTTTCGATCGAAAGATTCACTACATCCACCACCATGTCGTTGGGCAGCCAATAGCCGCGCTTGGTCATGGGAAATGCTCCGGCGACAGTGATATTCTCATAGTCTACAGTATAATAGTGCGCTGCCATGAAAGCGTCCTTACCTTCGGGTATGCGTGCGAGGCCATAGGCCTTGAATCCGCGGTCGTGGAGCTGCCATATAGTCTGTGTGTAGCAGTACCATTTGTCAAGGTTCGGCACAGCAGGATTGTCTATGTCGGTGTACATAGGGCTGGTGCTCACGTCGTACCATTCAAAGTCGGCATGGCTCAGATCAAGCGAATTGGGGTTGATGGTGCGGTGATCGATGGCAATGTCGGCGATGAGGAGAGACTCGCCCGGCGCCACGGGATAGTTCTTGCCGCTGCCGGGGATGGCGTAGAGCGCATCCACACTTACTGCGCTGTTGATGATGTTTGGCTCGTAGTTGAATTTCTCAGTGGTAAGAAAGAGCGACTCGAATATCACCAGTCCGTCGGCGTATATCACATGGTCTGTGTTGTTATAGAGCTTGAAATACTGGTCGCCGTTGTAGCTATTACCGCTCGTCTGTAGCGTGCCGGTGAAGAATATCTCGCTGATTATGAGGTCGTCGGTCTCTACAGTAGCATAGGCAGGCAGTGATACCGTAGTAGGTGCGCTGATGGTGACGGACGATACAGAAGCATGGATGGCTACCTCAGGAGCGCCGTCGAGCGTGGCTGTGCCATCGTAGCGGATGGTGTACAGGCCGGGGCTGACAGATACTGTAGCGGCGTAGCTGCCGTTGCGGGTGATGTCGATAGTGTTGCCCGTAGAAAGATTAGTGATGTGGAACGTCGAACTCTCAGCAGCATGTCCGCTGAATTGCTCAGGAAGTTCTACAACTATTTTGATGTCTACGGAGCTTGCCGCCGGCACATCATCGGAGCACGACAGCAGTGGCAGTGTGAAAAGGAGTATGAGAAGTCGGATATATTTCATCAGAGTGTGAAGTTTAGTTCCATGCCGAAATATGCCTCAGAGTTGCGGCGCACTTTCAGGCCATTGGAAGTATAGTCGGGAAGATAGTCAATAATACGGTTGACGAATGCCGATACGCGAAGCCATCGACCTATTGTCTTGGTAGCTTTCAGGTTAACGTAGAGTGCTGTCGGGATTGTATAGGTGTCGAAGAGCCCGGGGTTGTAATACTTCAAGAGGTACTTGAGCATGGGATCGTTCGCGGCGGCATCGTCGTAGGGATGGAGCTGTCCGTCCTCCGAACTCAGATAAGCTGTAGGCCGGCCGTCCTCGGTGAGGCGACGGGTCTTGACGTACCACATACACTGTAGCGTGGTGGTGAATACCAGTCCGAGACGCGGCAACTGAGTGTCGAACATGAAGTTGGTGTTGAACTGCGTATTTATGCGGCCGTCGGCGGTGTCGTAGAGTCCCACATAGTGATCCGATACCGATACGCCGTCCACAACATCGGTAACAGGTTCGAATAGCATCATCGAGTTGGAGTATCGCGTTCTGAACCATGCACCGGTGACGGTCAGCGCCGTTGCTACCGGTTTCCAGCGTGCTGTGTTGAGTGTGAATTCGATACCTTTCTTGTCAATGGTCGAGCCATTCTCGGCGCGGCGGAAGGAACGCAGGATGGAGGTGTCGCGGTACGGCAGACTTTCAAGCGAGGGAGGACCGGTCAGGCTGCCGGGGGCAATGCCGGATGGGTCATAGAGGCGATAGTCGTAGTTGCCGTAGATGGTAGAGTAGCGGAATCCGTCGCCCATGTGTTCCTGAAAGTAGGTTACCGACAGTTTGTTAGCACCCACCTGGGCTCCGAAACGCAGCTCCCATTTCTGATTGCGTGCCGGACGCAGTGCGTAGTTGGTGGCATCGTTGATGTAGGTGCGGATGTTGACGCGCGAATTCTCTGTCGGATTGGCGGTATCGTAGTAGTTGAGCTGGAGTATGTCCAGGAAGGCCTCTTGCGGGAAAAGGTAGTCCGCAGTGGGCATACGGGTATTCAGACCGTAGCCGCCGGCTATCTGAAGCTCGGCCTGGCGTGAGCCGAGGTCGAAAGCCGGGAAGCGCCACACGGCGTTGACACGAGGGTCGAGGTAGGGGCGGCCGGAGATGTAGTAGCGTTTGTCAAGTCCGGCCAGGGCCGTGAGGTGAACACCTGCCTGTACCTCAAGTGTATTGGCTCCAATTGGTGCGGTGAGAGCATCCTCGAAGAAAGCACCGGCAACATTGAGTGCCGGTATGTCGCTGAACGCACGCGGACGCGATGTCCACGAGCCGCTCAGAGGTTTGTCAAGGTCGTACACCTGGCCGCGACCGTAGTTCTTACTCAGCGTCCAGTCGGCGCCCAGTTTGTAGTGCTGACGCGCACCCTGCCACGATGGTATGGCGCCGGAGAGGCGCACCTTGCCGTAGATGCTTACGGGCTTGCCCTCTGCCAGGTAGTCAGCTATGTATTCGCCGAGGATGTAGTGTCCGTCGTGTACACCGGCGGTAGTAGTCGACGGGGCTACGGTGGCGCGCATAGGCGCTACTTGCAGGTGGCGCTCAAGGCGGTCGTCGGCGTACGATGCCGAGAAATTGACATCAAGATTCTCAAGCCACGACAGTTTCTCAAAGTTGAGACTCAGCCCAGATGTGAAGGATGTCTCCTTGTGGTCGGACTTGTACTCGTCGATTTTCGTGAGCGAGAGGTCGGGGTCAACTTTAGATTTGTCGATGGTGGCGGTGAAATCTCCGGCAATGTTCCAGTCGATGTTCACGTCGCTTGTGCGCCAGTGTAGCGAAGAACGCACGGAGGCTGTAATGCGTTGGAAATTCTCGAGATTGTCGCGAGGATCTATCTTGCTGTCGAACCACCCTATATCGAAATTGAGCGTGTTCGTCTTGCTCGGGCCCACGAGTATGCCTTTGCCGGCGTATAACAGTTTGCTGAATCCGTCCGCTTTGAATCGTGCAGTCCATGGCGTAGCGCTGCGGCGCCGCTTGATGTTCACCATGCCGCTGGACAGATTGCCGTACTCCGCCGATGGGATGCCGCGGACGATTTCTACGCTCTCTATGTTGTCTGTCGATAGCGAACGCATATCCACGCCTCGATTCAGCGATGTGCGGCCATTGGCGGCTGTGGTGCCGATAGACTGCATGTTGGCGTCGGTACTTATCGGCGCGCCGTCGACGTTGAATAGTGTGCCGAGCGAGGATATATCATAGTCGGGATTGTCGGACGACAGTGTGCCTGTGGCTGAGAGGTTGCCTGTCTCTCGCAGTTTGATGGTGTTGACGCCGCCCATATTCGGGTTCTGCGAGATATTGCCGGGCATGAGTTCGAGCAGGTCGGTGAAACTCGATGGCTGGAGGTGCTGCATGGCGGCACGGTCGATACGTGAGGCACTTGTCGGTCCCTGCGACTCCTGAGCGGTCACGACCACTTCGCTCAGCACATTCTCAGCCGATTGCATCCGTATGATGAGATTCATATCCTTCGAGCCTACGGCGATAGCCTGTTCGTAAGGCTTGAAACCCACATAGGATGCCTTGATGATATAGTCGCCCGGACGAAGATCGAGGGTGAATACACCGTCGAGGTCGGTCTGTGTGCCTATATTAAGTGGTGATATTGCGATGGCGCATGCCGGCAGAGGACTGTCGTCGCTCATGTCAAGTACGACACCGGTTATTACCGTCGCATAACTTGCGATGGTCGCCAAAAGGTAGGATAATGATAGTAATAGCCGTCTTTTCATGATTGTAGACCGCAAATTTACGAAATAATTTGGCGTCAAGCAATACTCACGATTAAGTATTTGTGTCACGCTTGCACTGTCACGCCTGCACTGTCAGGCCGAGGGTGAGGACGCTGATAGATGCCGGCCTGGCGCCGCTGAGGCTGATAGCGTGCGCACATTCGAACATGCTCGCACCCGTGGTGAACACATCATCGACGATAGCGACGTTGAGTCCGTCCAGTTCTTGCGGATGATTCACACGGATACTACTCTGGAGGTTGCGGCGTCGTTCGCTGCCGCTCATGTGTGTCTGCGACGTGTGCCGGCGCACAGCTTCGAGGTTGTCACCTACCGGGATGCCGAGCTCCTCCGACAGTCCGTCGGCGATATAGTCGGCCTGGTTGAACGTGCGCGACAGCCACTTGCGCCAGTGCATGGGCATAGGCAGCAGCACATCTATATCCTTCAGTTCTACACCACCATCCGGGATACGCCTCGGAGCATCGGCAAGCATCTCCAGGGCGAAGTAGCGAGCCATACGACGCGCCAGCTCGGGTTGCTCGTGGTACTTCGCACGACGTATGATTTCGGCTGCCGGGGACGAGGGATTATAGTAGTACCAGGAAGCCAAAAAACCCGGCGGGGCAATGGCATTGTTGACAGCCTCGGCAAGTCGTCGCGATGAGTGCGGCACGAGCCACAGATAAGTACGCGGCAAGGTAGCAAGACACCTCAGACATACTTGTCGCTCGCCATGTTTCAGTGATTCGCCGCATACAA
Organism: uncultured Porphyromonadaceae bacterium; assembly: GCA_947174915.1. Lineage (GTDB taxonomy): Bacteria > Bacteroidota > Bacteroidia > Bacteroidales > Muribaculaceae > CAG-873. Next base: position 32,469 of record CAMWKV010000002.1, read on the forward strand.
TACACCCGTTGCCGATAATTGACAGTACTTGCTCGTCGAATATCTGCAGGATGTCGCGCATCAGACCACGGATACCATGATATATCCCTCCGCTCGACGATGAAGTATTGCGGGACATAGCTCGGCAAGGGCTCGCTTGATGATTGAAATCAGAATCTTTGGCGGGGTTTAAAGCCTCAGCTTTCTACTCAGAGCATCTGTAATATGTCACTGAGTGAGAGCCCGACGAAATTGTCAATGAGTGCATCGGCACGCCCTTCGAGCGACTCGCGCGAATTGGTGGTGGCAAGAGCCACGACGCGTGCTCCGGCGGCCTTACCGGCTTCTATGCCGGCGAAGGAATCCTCGAAAACGATGCAGTCCTCAGGTGCCACGCCGATTGCTTCGGCACCCTTGAGGTAGGGTTCGGGATGCGGCTTGGAGTGTGTCACGCACGAGTCCGTGATAAGCGCTGCGAAACGGCTCATGAAGTCCGAATTGGAGCGGCCTATGCGCTCCATTTTGTCATCGCCGCTGGAGGTGACGATGGCAGCCGGCACATTTGCGGCGGCAAGACTGTCCAGAAAATCCATCACGCCCTCAAAGACAGGGTAGTCCATCGATTCTTCGGATTCTCGCAATAGTTCTACAACCTTCGGCTGTACCTCCGGGTCGGGAAAGTATGTACTCAAGATGCGAGGCAGAGTGTTGCCTTTGATAGCATGCGCGAAATTATCGACGCCGGTAGGATAGATGCGATCGATATCATTCCAGATGCGGGTGTATATAGTTTCGGTGTCAAGCAGTACACCATCGAGGTCGAAAAGTATTCCTTTGGGGATGAATTGTGTGCTCATTTCTCGAGTTCTTTCCAAGTGAATGCGGCAGAGATAGCTCGCTTGTCGGGGGCCGCCACCATCTCGCACATGTCAGTCATGGTACCGTCCTCCCTGCGGCGGCGAAGCTCTATTTCCTCGTCATAGTAGCACTCATGATGGAAAATGATGTCGAATCGGGAGGGAAAGTAACGGTCGTAGTGCTCCAGCGACCACTGATTCATCAGCACCTCGATGTACCGCACGGTGTTGACGTGGCGGTTGAAGTCAAGGTCGCAGTATTTGAAGCGATAGAAGGATGTCTCACAGTCGCCCTCGAGTGCCTTCATTTGTGGCGTGGGGGCTATGGGGCATTCCAGCGGCGCAGTGGGGAAGAGGGACATGTCGAATTTCGACAACGGTGCCATGCGGCGTGTAGCGTAGTCGATGGCAACCCATACTGTGCGGGCGTAGCCGAGCACCTCGCCGCCGGGAGCCGTGATGGCGAAGTTGCGCAGACTGAAGAATTTGTTCGTTGATTCAATCCACGTAGTGAGGCAGTAGTGTTCATTGATGCGCGGGAAGCGGCTCATCTCCAGCGTCAGACGGCTCAGAACCCAGCCGATGTTGTGCTTTATCAGCGCGTCGTAGCCTATGCCAAGTTCGTTGGCATGTCTGGTGGCCGACTCTATCACTCGCTCCACCATGAGGGTGAGCGGCATTATGCCCTGAGCATTGCTCTCACCGGCGGTGAGGATATAGTCGCGGCTATGTTCGGTGTGTATGTCTGTTGCTGTGTGTGTCATGTTAGTGCAACGCGCCTCTTATTTGAAAAGTTCCTGCGCTCGTGTCAGTCGTTCGGTCGTGCCTATATCGGCCCAGCGGAATGGAGGCTCAGGCGTATAGCGGCGTATAGCGCATCCGCGCCGGCAGTTATCCAGGTAGAAATCCATGATACCGAAGGGATGCAGTCGCTCGCCGCAGTAGCTGTTGATTGCGGCCATCGTGTGGCGGTAGATGCAGTGCAGCCCGTCGAAAGCTGCCGGAGTGTAGTCTGCCGGATTGATACCGTCCGGACGTACGGCACCGGTGGCGGTATTCGTCCAACCACGCAGCATACGCTCGTCGTCGAAGAGCAACATTCGCCCTGTACGGCGAGCGATGTCGGCGAAGATTGCGGCGTCCACGCCCTCGGCGCAGGCGCAGAGCCCGGCTATGGATATGTCGGTGAGGATGTCGGCGTTGTGCACCACCACCGGCTCGTCCTCGGCAAGACAATCGTCGAAGAGTCCGTCGCGGTATATCTTGGCGATGGCACCGCCGGTGTCGAGCAGCTCGTCGCTCTCGTCGCTCACGATGATGCGTGCGCCGCAGGGATGTGTGGCAAGCCAGTCCTTCACCTGGTCGGCGAAGTGGTGGACATTCACCACGATGGAATCAGCTCCGGCAGCGACGAGCCGACGAAGCACGAAGCCCAGCGCCGTGTCTTGCCCCACAGGAGCAAGCGCCTTGGGGTGACTGTCGGTGAAGGGCTTGAGGCGGCTACCTATGCCGGCAGCGAAGACTATAGCTTTCATTGCTGTGTCTCGGTAGTTTCCTCTCCTTCCGTCTCTATTCTCGGCTTGAAGGTCTGCTCGATATCCTGCTCGCGATGTACGAGTTCTACGGTCACGTTGAATTTCTTCGATATGTGTTCTGCCGTATGCTGTGCGCAGTACACCGAGCGGTGCTGACCGCCGGTACAGCCGTAGCATATCATCAGATTGGTGAATCCGCGCTCGATGTATCGCTTCACCGACGCATCCACGAGGGCGTAGCAGTGGTCGAGGAAGTCCAATACCTCGCCGTCTTCTTCGAGGAACTGTATCACATTGCTGTCCAGTCCGGTGAAGGGTTTGTAGCGTTCGTACTTACCGGGATTGTTGATGGCACGGCAGTCGAAGACGAAACCGCCGCCGTTGCCCGACGCATCGTTGGGGATACCTTTTTTATAGGCGAAACTGAGCACGCGCACGGTCAGTTGTTTCTTGTTGAGCAGGTCGGAGAACTGTTTCATTTCCACCAGGTTGTTCAGCAGTTCATTGAGGTACGGGTATTCGTGGTATGGCTCACGGAGGAGAGCCTTGAGGTTGGCGATAGCGTAGGGTACACTCTGCATGAAGTGGGGCTTCTTCTCGAAGTAGCCGCGGAAGCCGTAGGCACCGAGTACCTGCAGCGTGCGGAAGAGCACGAAGTGACGCAGGCGCGAGATGAACTCCGCCTCTTCCACATGCACATATTTGTTGACGGCGTCGAGGTATTCCATGAGCAACTCTCTGCGCAGGCCATCAGGGATATTGGCCTTGGCCTGCCACAGAAATGAGGCCACATCATAATAGAAGGGACCTCGCCGTCCTCCCTGGAAGTCGATGAACCACGGCTCGCCGTCGCATATCATCACATTGCGGCTCTGGAAGTCGCGGTACATGAATGTGTCAGACGAACTTTCCATCAGCACCTTCGCCATTTTCTGGAAGTCATCTTCGAGACGGTCCTCAAGGAATTCCAGCCCGGTAGCCTTCAGGAAGCAGTACTTGAAGTAGTTCAAGTCCCACATGATAGTACGTTCGTCGAATTCCGTAGCAGGATAGCACTTGGAGAAGTCCATACCGCGGGCGCCGGCGAACTGTATGTCCGGCAGCCTGCGGATTGTCTTCGTGAGCAGCTCCTTCTCCTCGGTAGAAAACAGTCGCGTCAGTCGCCCCTTCTCAATTTCCTTGAAGAGGATGGTGTCACCGAGGTCCGTCTGCAGGTAGGCCATCCGGTCGTCGCTGACAGCCACTACGGTAGGGACGGGAAGGCCCTGCTCCTTGAAGTGACGCGCCATGTAGACGAAGGCGTCATTCTCTTCGCGCGAGGTGCCCAGGACACCAATGAGGCTTCCGGCTTCCGGCGATGTCAGACGGTAGTAGCGGCGGTTAGAGCCCGACAGGGGCATTTCGGTGACAGTCGCCGGCTCGTGGCCGGTGACTTCGGTATAGAGGCGAGCGAGTGTCTTCATGTCAGTTTCCCAGATCTGAGAGGAATTTGATGCGCACCAGACGTATTTCTTCCTCGGTGAAGTCGGGAGTTAGCTCGCGATATGCTTCGTTGAGGTCGCCTGTGTCGCTGTTACGGAAGTGGTCTACGATATCAACCTGGTCGTCGGGGTCGATGAACTCGTTGATAAAGTAGGAAATATCTATACGGGTACCGTCGTGCACGATGTTCTCTATTTCGTCCAGGAGCTGGTCGAAGTCGAGGTTGTTGGCGATGGCTATCTCGTTGAGGTCAATCTTGCGGTCGATGGCCTGCACGATGGCGATTTTGCGCTTGGATTTGTTGGCTACCGTGCGCACACGGAAGTCTTCGGGACGTTCAATCTCGTTCTCCTCCACATAGGTCTTGATCACGTCGATGAACTCCTGGCCATAGCGCTTTGCTTTGCCCATACCCACGCCGGGTATATTGGCGAGTTCTTCAAGGGTGATAGGATATGTGGTGGCCATCGCATCCAGTGACGGATCCTGGAAGATGATGTACGATGGCAGCTTCAGACGCGTTGCTACCTTGCGTCGCAGCGATGTGAGGATGGAGTAGAGCTCGGGGTCGGCAGCGCCACCGCCGTTGCCCTTGGGCAGCATCTCTTCGTCGATACCGTCTTCGTTGAAGTCGGCGTCCTCCACTATCTTGAACGACACGGGGTTCTTGAGATATTTCTTACCGGCGGCTGTGACGCGGAGTATGCCATAATTTTCGATTCCGCGCTCTATGAATCCGGCGATAATAGCCTGTTGGATAACAGTATTGATATATTTGGGGCTGAGGCCTTCGGTGCATCCGAAGACTTCGAGGTCGTTGTGCTGGTAGAGACGCACATCAGGGGTGGCTCGGCCCACCATTACATCAACGACATAGTCGGTTTTGAACTTTTCTTTTAGGGCAACAATGGTTTCCAAGGCTGCCAAAAGATCATCTTTAGCTTCCACGCTTTTCTTAGGGTTGAAACAGTTGTCGCAGTTACCACAGTTGTCTTGCGCGTAAGATTCGCCGAAGTAGTGTAGCAGAGTCTTGCGTCGGCATAGGCTCGACTCGGCGTAGGCTGCCGTTTCTGCCAGCAGTTGACGTCCTATCTCCTGCTCGTTGATGGGCTTGCCCTGGATGAATTTCTCCATCTTCTGCAAGTCTTTGCGCGAGTAGAAGGTGAGGCATATTCCTTCGCCGCCGTCACGTCCGGCACGTCCTGTCTCCTGATAGTATCCTTCAAGCGACTTGGGCATGTCGTAGTGTATCACGAACCGCACGTCGGGCTTGTCGATACCCATGCCGAAGGCTATGGTGGCAACGATGACGTCCACCTGCTCCAGCAGGAAGGCGTCCTGATTGGCCGAACGTGTGGCCGGATCCATACCGGCGTGATAGGGGAGGGCGCGTATGTTGTTCACTCGCAGCAGCTCGGCAAGCTCCTCCACTTTCTTGCGGGAGAGGCAGTAGATGATGCCGGACTTGCCGGAGTGCTGCTTGATGAAGCGGATGATATCGCGGTCGGTATTGTTAGTCTTGGGGCGTATCTCGTAGTAGAGATTATGGCGGTTGAACGATGACTTGTACACTGCCGCATCCGTCATGGCCAGATTCTTCTGGATATCGTGCTGTACCTTGGTGGTCGCCGTGGCTGTGAGGGCTATCACGGGACGCTGGCCTATCTCATTGATGATAGGCCGTATACGACGGTATTCAGGACGGAAGTCATGGCCCCACTCGGAGATGCAGTGGGCTTCGTCGACGGCGTAGAACGATATGGTAACTGATTTCAGAAATTCAATGTTTTCTTCTTTCGTCAGTGATTCCGGAGCTACATACAGAAGTTTGGTGTTGCCTGAGGCGACGTCCGACTTTACAGCGTCGATGGCGCTCTTGGTCAGAGATGAGTTCAGGAAGTGTGCTATGCTGTCTTTCTCTGAGAAATGACGCATAGCGTCCACCTGGTTCTTCATCAGTGCTATCAGCGGTGATATGATGATGGCCGTGCCGGGCGACATGAGCGCCGGCAACTGATAGCACAGCGACTTGCCACCACCCGTGGGCATGATGACAAAGGTGTCGCGCCCTTCGAGGAGGCTTGAGATAATAGCTTCCTGATTGCCCTTGAATTGGTCGAATCCAAAGTGCATCTTCAGCGCGGCATGGAGGTTCATCGTGTCCGTGGTCATGGTGGGGAGTTGTTTTATGGTGTAAGTAACTTCGGATAGGCGTCGCTTACACGGCATCGGCGTCGAAGTGCGCCTCTTCCAGTTGTTCGCGACAGAATTGAGGAGTGACAACGAATTTCTTCGTCTTATTAGAGGGGATGGTGTACATCGGGTTCATCATGATGGTCTCTACGATGGAACGCAGGCCGCGGGCACCCACCTTGTATTCTATAGCTTTGTCCACTATATAGTCCAGGGCTTCGGGCTCGAACTCCAGTTTCACGCCGTCCATAGCCAGCAGCTTGGTGTACTGGCGGATGATGGCGTTCTTCGGCTCGGTCAGAATTTTGCGCAGGGCATCGCGGTCGAGCGGCAACAGGTGTGTCAGGATGGGCAGTCGGCCGATAATCTCGGGGATGAGACCGAATGTGCGCAGATCCTGGGGCGCTACGTGGCGCATGAGATTGTCACGCTCCACACGGCGTCCGTTATTGCTCGTGGCAAAACCTACGAAGCTGCTGTTGAGACGGTGTGCGATAGCCTGTTCGATACCTTCGAAAGCACCGCCGCAGATGAAGAGGATATCCTTCGTGTCCACAGCTATCATGGGCTGCTCGGGATGCTTGCGGCCGCCTTGCGGTGGCACGTTCACTACGGCACCTTCAAGGAGCTTGAGCAGTCCCTGCTGTACGCCTTCGCCGCCGACATCACGGGTGATGGACGGGTTGTCACCTTTGCGGGCAATCTTGTCGATTTCGTCGATGAATACGATGCCGCGTTCGGCACGTTTCACATCATAGTCGGCAGCCTGAAGCAGGCGAGTCAGGAGGCTCTCGATATCCTCGCCCACGTAGCCGGCCTGTGTGAGGACGGTGGCGTCGACGATGGTGAATGGTACGTCGAGGAGCTTGGCTATAGTACGCGCAATGAGCGTCTTGCCCGTGCCGGTCGGGCCTACCATGATGATGTTACTCTTCTCGATTTCTACGCCGTCGGCGTCCTTGGGCTGGTCGAGGCGTTTGTAGTGGTTGTACACCGCTACGGAGAGGTATTTCTTGGCTTGCTCCTGACCTACGATATACTCGTCCAGGAATGCCTTGATTTCCTCCGGAGTGGGTATCTTCTTGAGCTTCTCGGGCTCGCCGTGTGAGTGTCCGCCAGCGTGGTGCTTGGCGCGGGCACGTCGGGCGGCTCCCATAGAGTCATCGTCCTCTTCGATCATGCCCAGCATGCTCGCTGCTCTTTCGATGCAGTCGATGCAGATGCCGGCATTCTCGGCGGGCGAGGGGAGTACGGTAGCTCCCTGCGATTCTGTGCGGCCACAGAAACTGCAGTGGAGCTCGTCAATTTTTTTCTTAGACATTATAATTGTACCTATTGGGGGATACGGTTCATTTCTTCGCTTTCACAAGCACGCGGTCGATCATGCCGTAGTCGAGGGCTTCCTGACTTGTCATCCAGTAGTCGCGGTCGGAGTCACGTTCGACTTTCTCGAAGGGCTGGCCGGAGTGGTCGGCGATGATATGATAGAGCTCGGCTTTGAGTTTCTTGATTTCGCGCGCGGTGATTTCGATGTCGGATGCCTGGCCCTGGGCACCACCCATGGGCTGGTGTATCATCACGCGGGAGTGACGCAGTGCGAAGCGCTTGCCTTTCTCACCGCTCACCAGGAGTACGGCGGCCATAGAGGCGGCCATGCCGGTACAGAGGGTGGCAACGTCGGAGGTGACGTATTGCATGGTGTCGTATATGCCAAGACCGGCATAAACAGAACCACCGGGCGAGTTGATATAGATAGAGATGTCCTTGCCGGGCTCGGTGGAGTCCAGGTAGAGGAGCTGCGCCTGTATCACATTGGCGGTGTAGTCGTTCACCTCGGTGCCGAGGAATATGACGCGATCCATCATCAGACGCGAGAATACGTCCATCTGAGCCACATTGAGCTGACGCTCTTCAATAATAGTGGGATTGATATATGAGGCTACGGGCGCTGCAGCTGCCGATACGGCCGATGCATACTGGTCGAAAGCAAGACCGTTGATGCCCATATGCCTTGTGGCGTAGTTTCTGAAATCTTTGTCTGTCATTTGTGTTTATCATTAGGCGGAGGGAGAGAGCCCGCCGCAGGTTTATTGCAAAGGTAATAATTATTTTCGTAATATGCAAAAAAATAGCCTGCCGTTACTTGCCTTTGCGTATAGCCACCTCTTCGGCGACATTACGGCCTCGGCGAAGTAGTATCTTGCTCACATACGCGCGGATGAATCCCACCCCGTAGCCTCCGAGTTGGATAGCGGCGGCGGGCATGGCCAGGGCCGCTATGCGCACCGAGTGTGTCTGCACCAGTGCACCGGCGAAGATGGCTGCGAAATAAAGCCCGAGCGGCAGTAGCCACCACGGCGACACGAAGCTGGCGAGCAGTATACTCAATGCGCAACCTATGACGAACAGTGCCGGAAGGGTGTGGACGAGTTTGAGCGAGTCGGGGTAGAGTAGTTTGAGGGTGATGCGCGACATGCCGAAGACGTAGACCTGACGCAGAAATTTGCGAAAGTCCACGCGGCGCTTGTGCCATACGGCGGCATCGCGCAGCAGAGCTATGGAGAAACCGGCCTGTCGTATGCGGGTGCTCATGTCGATGTCCTCGGAGAACATCTCGCGGAAGCCGCCTACGCGCTCATAGACCTCGCGGCTGTAACCCATATTGAAGGTTCTGGGCACAAATTTTTCGAGCTGTATACGGCCGCCGCGTATGCCTCCCGTGGTGAGGAAGGCTGTCATGGCGTAGTTGATGGCTTTCTGGGTGTCGGTAAATGATTCGTGCGCAGCATCCGGACCGCCGTAGCAGTCGGTGGCGAGCTCGGCCTTTACGGTGGCGAAGTACGCAGGCGGTATCACACAGTCGGAATCAAAGAACACGAAGTAGCTGCCACGGGCATGCTCCATACCATAGTTGCGGGCTATCGAACGACCTTCGTTGTCCTTGTAGAAATAACGTGCGTTGAGCCCGCGGGTGGCAAAATCCTCGACGATGTCGCTACATGGGTCGGTTGAACCGTCTTCCACCACCACGAGCTCGAAGTCTTTGTCGGTCTGTGCAAGGAGGCTCTCGCAGAGATCGGTGATTTCGTCACGCCTGTTGTATACGGGGACTATTACAGAGAAACGAGGGGCGCCCATCAGCTCATGCGGGATTTGTAGTCATCGTACGTATAGCGGCGTAGGGTCTCTACGCTGCCGTCGCTGTGCCGTAGTACTATATCGGGATGACTGATGCCGTTGAACATCGTTGTCTTCACGGTAGTATAGTGGTTCATGTCTTTGAGCGTAATCCTGTCGCCGGCTTTGAGGGGACGGGCGAAGAAATAGTCGCCTTTGAAGTCGCCGGAGAGGCACGAGTTGCCACCGAGGCGCCAGCAGTTGCCGTCGGAATCCTCTTTCGCCACGCTCTCGGCGACAGCGGGGAGGTAGGGCATCTCAAGGGTATCGGGCATGTGGCAGGCGAAACTTACATCGAGTATCGCCGTGGGTACTCCGCCGTCCTCGACGGTATCGACTACGGAGGCCACGAGATCGCCCGTCTGCCAAGCGAAGGCACTCCCGGGTTCGAGGATGACCTGAAGATTCGGATGGCGTTCGCGAAAACCGAGTATCACCTCCACGAGCCTGTCGGTGTCGTAGTCGGCACGGGTCATCAAGTGACCACCACCCATGTTGACCCACTTAAGGGCGGGCAGATAGTGGCCGAAGTCTTTCTCGAATTTTTCAAGCACCACGGCGAGGTCGTCGGGTCCGGACTCACACAGGCAGTGGAAGTGCAGACCTTCTACATAGGGCGGGAGCTCGGCGGGCATGTGGGCGAGGTCGACCCCGAGACGCGAACCGGGCAAAGCGGGATTGTAGAGGTCGGTGTCTACCACGGAGACTTTCGGATTTACGCGCAGACCTACCGACACACCGGCCTCGGCTGCGCGGCGTCCGTAGCGCTCGAGTTGGCTGAGGGAGTTGAAGGTGATGTGTGTGCTGCCGGCGATGAACTCTTCTATGGTAGCATCAGTATAGGCCGGAGAGTAGGAGTGGATATGACCGCCCAGGAATTCGCGCCCGAGGCGGAGCTCGTTGACGGAGCTGGCGGTGCAGTCGCGGCAGTATTCGGCAATGATGGGGAAGGTGCGCCACAGGGCATTAGCCTTGAAAGCCATGATGATGGTGGCGCCGCTGCGACGCGCTACGTCGGTGATGAGCTCGAGGTTGGCACGGAGGCGATCTTCGTACACTATATAATAAGGTGTGGGCAGTGTCATATGTTCCCTGTTATGAATTGAGGATGATGAACTTGGCGTATTTCAGGAGTAGGGTGCGGCTGTTGCCGTCGGTGAAGCGGACTACTATTCGATGGTCTGCGGCACGGTCGTCGATGTTGGTGATAGTGCCGCGGCCGTGGGTGTTGTGCTCTATGTCCATGCCAACACTCAGTTCGGAGGAGGCATGGATGGTATATGTGGCACCGTTGGCGGCCTTCGGAACAGCATGTGTATGTGTGCTGCCGCCTATCACCTGGCGTGGTATCGGCGGCACAATGGGTGCGGTATGCACTTTTTTCTTGGGCTCGTAGTCGCAATACATCTCGGGCTCGCCGCTATGTCGCCTTGAGTTGCCGTAAGAGCTTGTGGATGAGCCGCCGTAAGAACCGGAATTGCCGTAAGCGTTTGTCCGCGAACCGCCATAGGAACCGTAGTTGCTGCGTCGCGAACTGCCGTAGGAGTCCCACGAGTTTTTGCGCATCACGGTACCACCGACGGCATGGAGGTATTTCATGTCGATATCCATGATGAAACGCGAGGGTATGGTGTTGAGTCGTTGGCCGTTGTGCATGCGGAAAGATGCGTATGACAAGCCGCAGAACTGCTTGGCTCGCGTGATGGCGACGTACATCAGGCGTCGTTCTTCCTCTACATCGGCGGGGCTGCGGAGGCTGCGTTCGGAGGGGATGAACTGGTCTTCAACGCCCACGAGGAATACGGCTTCGAATTCGAGACCTTTCGCGGCATGGATAGTCATCATCGTCACGCTCGATTCGGGATTGTCTTCGTCCACTACCTCTGTGTCCGTGAGGAGCGAAATTTCGGCAAGGAAGGCTCCCATACCGGAGTCTTCGGGCGATGTAGCTTCATCGCAGAAAGACTGTACTCCGGCGATGAGTTCCTGCAGGTTCTCGAGTTTGGAGATGAATTCGGGTGTGTTGTCGGAGCGGTACATATCCATCAATCCGGTGGTGGTCATGACGTATTCGGCAAGCACATCCGCCGGAGTATCGTTGGCGCAACGGGTGGCGAAGTCCGTTATCATAGCGGTGAAGGCATCCGTGCGTGCGCGTGTACCTTTATTCAGCTTCACGCCGTAGCGATCGGGGTCCTGCAGTACGGTGTATATGCTCGTTCCTGCGTCGATGGCAGCGTCGCGCAGTTTACCTACTGTGGTATCTCCGATGCCGCGTTTGGGTTCGTTGATGATGCGTTCGAGTGCGCTGTCATCGTCAGGATTGACGCACAGACGGAAGTAGGCGATGGCATCCTTCACTTCTTTGCGCTGGTAGAAGGACAGGCCGCCGTAGACGCGGTAGGGGATATTGCGACTGCGGAAGGCCTCCTCGAGTTCGCGGCTCTGAGCATTGGTGCGGTATAAGATGGCGATGTCGGAATAGTGGACTCCGAGGCGGCGGCGTATCTGCACAAGGCGGTTGGCTACACCCTCGGCTTCGGCCTTGGCGTCGGCATACGAGCATAGTTCTATAGGGTCACCCTCGGCACGGTTGCTGAATACTTCCTTGGGTATCTGATTCTTATTGGCTGCGATGAGGCTGCCGGCGGCGTTGAGGATAGTGCGCGTGGAGCGGTAGTTCTCCTCAAGTTTGAATATCCGCAGATTCGGGAAGGTCTGATTCATCTCGAGGATGTTCCGGATATTGGCGCCGCGGAAAGAGTAGATGCTCTGAGCATCATCACCCACTACACACACGCGACCGTCCGGCGCGCAGAGCAGGCTGATGATAAGATGCTGGGCACGGTTGGTGTCCTGGTACTCATCTACCAACACATAGTCGAAGTACTGTCGGTAGTGCTCAAGCAGGTCGGGGTTCTCTTTTAATAATGTGTAGGTGTTGAACAGTAGATCGTCGAAGTCCATGGCTCCGGCCACGCGGCAGCGGTCGCAGTAGATACGGTATATGTCAGGCATACGCTCGGTGTGTGTGTAGCGGTTGCCCTTTGCGATATCACTGTCGGCGGCATAGGCCTCGGGAGAGAGGAGTGCATTCTTGGCATTCGATATCTCTGTCTGCACCTTGCCGGGGCTGTAGGCCTTATCGTCGAGCTGCAACTGTCGTATGATGGTCTTGACGAGACTCTTGGAGTCGGAGGCATCGTAGATGGTGAAGTTACTCTTGTAGCCTATGCGGTCGGCGTGGCGGCGCAGGATACGAGAGAATACGCTGTGGAAGGTACCCATCCACAGAGCGGATGCCACATCGGCACCGGCCAGGGCACTGATGCGTTCCTGCATCTCCCGCGCAGCCTTGTTGGTGAAGGTGAGGGCGAGGATGTTCCACGGCTTGAGGCCGAGGTCGAGCAGGTATGCTATCTTGTAGGTTATGACGCGCGTCTTGCCCGAGCCGGCGCCGGCTATGACAAGTTCGGGACCGTCGCAGTACTCCACGGCGGCGCGCTGCGGGCCGTTGAGGGCATTGAGGAGGGCGTCAGTCATCAGCGGAACTGGTTGATGGAGGGCATGTATTCGAAGCCGGCGGCGGCAAGTGTCGCCGTGAGGCTGTCGCGGTCTATGTCTTCGGCGCGGCAGAGTTCGTCGAGCGACGGATAGTCATCGCGGAGTTTGGTATTGACGTAGCTTAGAAGTATGAAGGGGTCAGAGGGGAGTGCCATGACAGTAGAGGGGATTGTAGTGTGGTGAATGGCTCAGGAGAGGCGTTTGGTACGGCGGGCGCGCAGCTTGTCGATGTTATCGCCTACATAGAGGCCGCCGATGATGAGTGCGATGCCGATGTATCCGACTGTAGTCACGTGTTCGTCGAGCACAAGGGCGGAGATGACCAGAGTAACGATGGTCTGGAAGTACATGTAATTGTTGGCCTTGACGGGACCTATCTGCTTGATGGATACGGACCAGAGGAGGAAGGCGATGGCCGATGCTCCAAGACCGAGAAATAGGAGGTTGCCGTAGACTGCCGGCAGGTGAATGGCTTCGGCGAAGGGTACGGCATTGTGCTCGAAGAACAGGCAGGGAATGGAGGTTATCAGACCGTAGAAGAAAGTCTTGCGGGTGATGAACCACACGTCGTAATTGGCATTGAGGCTGCGCAGAAGAAGCGAATAGAAGGTCCAGCAGAGGGCTGCCGCAAGTGAGAGCATGTCGCCGAGCGGCCGCACCTCCAGCGACGTGCTGCTGTTGAGGACCACGCACACAACGCCAACGATGGCTATGCAGGAGCCTATCCAGATACCTCGGCCGAGTTTCTCGGTCTTGTACACCAGGCCCGCGAAAATGGCGGTGAACAGCGGCGACAGTGATGTGAGCAGTGATACGTTGGTGGCAAGGGTGTACTCCAGGGCGGTATTCTCGGCGATGAAGTAGAGCGAGCCGGAGGAGATACCGCACAACAGGAACAAGCCTTCGTCGCGCCAGTTGGACGCGAAGAAACGTTTGTGACAGATGGCGAGCATCACGGCATAAGCCAGAAGGAATCGGTAAAAGAAAATATGAACAGGGCCTAAACCGTTTTCTATCAATACTTTTGATGAAACGAAGGAGTAGCCCCACATGCATACGGATAGCAATGCCGCCACGTGGCCTAACAGTTGGCCGCCTCGAGGGGTCTGGGTTGTCTTGGCTTGAAAATGCATACTTCAGCAGTTTGATACTACAAAAGTACTGATTTTTTTTGACATGGTACAAAACAATTCACACTTTCAGCCGTTTCTAATTGAAAATATCTCCTTGCGGACAACACAACATTTCGACTAACATAAAAGAAAAATACGACTATGAAACTC
>CAMWKV010000003.1 GCA_947174915.1 uncultured Porphyromonadaceae bacterium
CCCCCGCTCCCATCCCATCGCCAAAAATCCCTATCTTTGCCCCCAACAATCCCCCCGCCTCCAACGAACCCCCGCAAGCGGGTGGTGCAGAAAACGAATGCCACAAGCCGCCTTCGCCCCTCGGAGCAACCGCCCCTCCCGCTTTCGTCCCCTGCAAAGCCGCTTGCGGCGACCCTTTATTATTAACCATTAATCACACACCAGATGGGCCGCGATCCAAAACACAACTACCGAAGCCGCTGTATATATCACATCACTATAAATAAAGCCAGGCATTGCCCTGAGTTCTCCATCCTTTCAGGCAGTCCGGCGGCTCCTATTGTGAGCCGCACTGCCGTAGGCAAAATCGTCGAAGCAAACATCCGTCACTTCCCCAACCTCTCCCCCTCCCTGAAAATCCTCCAGTATGTAATCATGCCCGACCACATCCATTTCGCAATCTTTGCAACAGATTCACTACCCCACTCTCTCGGAAGTTACATCGGCAAGATGAAAGTAAGATGTCTGCAACAAATACGCGAGCGTTTTCCACAAATCACAGAAGTCTTCACCACCGATTTCTACGACCGATATCTTCGCCCGGCCAATAGCTTGAGTGTGATAATAGACTATATCCGCCAAAATCCGGCGCGCAGACTCACAATAGAACAAAACCCCGACTACTTTCGCAAAATAAACAACATAGAAATCAATGGTCTACTCTGGCAAGCATATGGCAACCTGCAGTTACTTGACAACCCGTTCAAAGGACCCGTTATTGTACATCGGGCCGACTCGCCCGAACTACTGATAACAAAAAGGCGCCGCTGGAAACACCTGTATGAGAACGGCGGTGTACTAGTATCACCATTTATCTCTCCGGCGGAGAAAGAAATCCGACTTATGTGCGAAGCCGCCGGCGGTAAAATCATCCTGCTGTCCGACACACCTTTCGGAGACCGTCAAAAGCCCGGTGCTCACGATTTTGAGCTATGTTCAACCGGCCGCTTGCTTATCCTTGCTCCGGTAGAAGCAATGCCGTCGAATAGAGAAACTTTCCTTTTCCTCAACGCTACTGCCAAAAAGATAGCAATGGGGTGTAGTGAGAGGGGTGCCAGCGGCGCAATAAGTGGCTGATTGTCGGCCAATAAGAGGTGATTAGCACCTTATAAATAATCCATCTTGCATTTCGACAATAAAATAATCATGCAACCATCTATCCCAAAGGGTAACTCTTGACAAAATGATTAAGAATCCATATAAGATTTCAGGTTTTAACAAAACTTACATTTTTCCAAGGGGTAGTTTGGTAATAATTCTATAACTTTGCAGCAACTAACTAATACAACCCTTCATGGACAACGAAATCGACTGGGGGAATCTCCCCTTCGGCTATGTCCCCACTGACTGCAATGTGCGTTGCACATTCCGCGACGGCAAGTGGGGTCCCGTCGAAGTGTCGCACTCTGAAACTATCAACATACACATGGCCGCTACTGCCTTGCACTACGGCCAGGAGCTCTTCGAGGGTCTGAAAGCCTTCCGCGGCGCCGACGGCAAAATCCGCATCTTCCGCCTCGAAGAGAATGCCAAGCGCATCCGTGAATCGGCCAAAGGCATCCTCATGGAGCCCATTCCTGAAGACCTATTCCGCGAGATGTGCATCAAGGCGGTGAAACTCAACGAGCGCTTCGTGCCCCCCTACGGCAGCGGAGCATCGCTCTATATCCGTCCGCTCGAAATAGGCCTCTCGCCTCGCATCGGCGTCAAGGAAGCCGACGAATACCTCTTCATCGTAATGGTCACTCCCGTAGGACCCTACTTCAAGGGCGGATTCAAGAACACCAACATCTGCATCATGCGCGAATACGACCGCGTGGCACCTCGTGGCACCGGCCGTTGGAAGATTGGTGGCAACTATGCCGCATCACTCGCATCCGGCAAGAAAGCTCACGATCTCGGATACTCCGCCGTACTCTTCCTCGACCCGAAGGAAAAGAAATACCTCGACGAATGTGGCCCGGCCAACTTCTACGCCATCAAAGACGGCAAATACATCACTCCCAAGAGCGACTCCATCCTCCCCTCCATCACCAACCTGTCGCTCCAGGAATTTGCCAAGGAGATGGGCATGGAAGTAGAATGCCGACACATCACCGTCGACGAGCTCGAAGATGTGAGCGAAGCCGGCGCATGCGGCACCGCTGCCGTTTGCTCCCCTATTGGTGAGATTGACGACCTCGACACCGGTCATAAATATATAATCAGCCGCGACGGCAAACCCGGTCCTGTGACGACAGAATTCGTCCGACGACTGGAAGCTATCCGTCATGGCGAAGAACCTGACACACACGGATGGAACACTATCATAGAATAATACCTGACTGGCAAGGTATCATAGATTCGGTCTACCCGGCCGAACGTCCCGTACGCAAAATCCTCCTGGACCACAGCCGCCGCGTAGCCGACCTGGCAATGGCTCTCTCGGTCCGCAACAACTTCGAGAACAGCCCCGAGCAGATTGAAGCCGCAGCAATGCTCCACGATATCGGCATCATTCGTACTAACGCTCCCGATATTGACTGCCACGGTGACCTCCCATATATCTGCCACGGTATCGCCGGCGCCGACATTCTCCGCAACCTCGGTATCAATGAGATGTACGCGCGCGTGTGCGAACGTCACATCGGAGTGGGATTCACACAGACTGAAATCAAAAAACTCGGCCTCCCCATACCCCTCGACCGCTCAATGGCCCCCCGCACTCTCATCGAGAAACTCGTATGCTACGCCGACTGCTTCTTCAGCAAGACCGGTGACGGCAAGATGAAGACCGTAGATCAGGTACGCGAAGAAATGGCCAAGTACGGCGACGTACAGCTCCAGAAATTCAACCTCCTCGTCGAACGCTTCGGCGCCCCCGACCAGGCTTGACAACAATATTATCCTACACCAAGAGGATGTGCCGGTATTGGCGCATCCTCTTGAGCTATTGAAACATTCCACATAACACTCTCTCAATCACCATGATAGAACAGATATTACAGCACAACGAAAAATTCGTACACGATAAAGAATACGAACGCTTCATCACCTCCAAATACCCCGATAAGAAAATCGCCATCGTCACCTGCATGGACACCCGTCTTGTCGAACTCCTCCCGGCAGCACTCGGACTCCGAAACGGTGACGTAAAAATAATAAAGAACGCCGGCGGCATCATCACAAACCCCTTCGATTCTGCCATGCGCTCCATCCTCATCGCCGTCTACGAACTGGGAGTCAACGAGATTATGGTCATCGGACACACCGGCTGCGGCGTGCAGGGCATGGACGCCGCAGAGATGCTACACCTCATGCGCGAGCGAGGCGTCGACGACGAACACATCTGCCTCATGCGCCACTGCGGTATCGACCTCGACAGTTGGCTGCACGGCTTCGACGACACCGACGCCGCCATCGCCGAGACCGTTGACCTCGTCCGCAATCACCCCCTGATGCCACACGACATCAGCATAGCCGGCTACATCATGGACAGCACTACCGGTGCCCTCCGACCCATCAAGGCATAAAATTAAATCCCTGAACGAGAAAATATTTGCATAGTACGGAGAAAATTCGTATCTTTGCAGCCGGAAAAAGAAATAGTTTTCCTTAATCATTTAATTATCAACCTAAAATGCAGTACGAAACCGTTTTCATTTTAACTCCCGTTTTGTCTGATGCTCAGATGAAGGAAGCGGTAGAAAAGTTTGCGAAATTCCTCACCGACAACGGTGCAGAGCTCGTGAACACTGAAGAGTGGGGCCTGCGCAAGCTCGCTTATCCCATTCAGAAAAAGTCGACAGGCTTCTACAACCTTATCGAATTCAACGCCGATCCTCAGGTGATCCGCAAGCTCGAGACAGCTTATCGTCGTGATGAGCGCGTTCTCCGCTGGCTCACTTTCCGTCAGGACAAATACGCAGCTCAGTACGCTGCCAAGCGTCGCGCCCGCCGTGCCGCTCAACCCGAAGTAGCACCTGTAGAAAACAAGGAGGACTAAACCATGGCACAGGCTCAATCCGAAATCCGCTACCTCACTCCCATGTCGGTAGACGTGAAGAAGAAAAAATACTGCCGTTTCAAAAAGTTCGGCATCAACTACATCGACTACAAGGACCCCGAATTCCTCAAGAAATTCCTCAACGAGCAGGGCAAAATCCTTCCCCGTCGTATCACCGGCACTTCGCTGAAGTTCCAGCGCCGTGTGGCTCAGGCCGTTAAGCGTGCTCGCCACCTCGCTCTCCTGCCCTACGTAGCCGACCTGATGAAATAACCCCTAACCGCCACGACACACTATGAAAATCATTCTTAAAGAAGACGTTTCGGGCCTTGGATACAAGGACGACGTAGTAATTGTGAAGGACGGATACGGCCGCAACTATCTCATCCCCACCGGCAAAGCCGTCGTAGCTACAGAAGCTGCCCTCAAGGTACTCGCTGAGAACCAGCGTCAGCGCGCTCACAAGCTCGCCAAGATCAAAGCCGACGCCGAAGCTCTCGCTGCTCAGCTCCAGGGCCTCAAGCTCACTATCGGCGCCAAGACCAGCGCTACCGGCACTATCTTCGGCTCTGTCAACAGCATCCAGATCGCAGAAGCTCTCGAAAAGCTCGGCCACAACATCGACCGCAAGCTCATCGAAATCAAGCAGCCCGTGAAGGAAGTTGGCGAATACGTTGCTACTGTTAAGCTCCACAAGGAAGTAGCCGTAGAAATCCCCTTCGAAGTTGTAGCTGAATAATTTCAGTTCACACGATACCATAAAATGGTGCGTCAAAAGCAATTTTGACCACCATTTTTCTTTTACACCACTTTGCGGAATCACCAATGATACTCTAAATTTTTGTTAAACTCGCCGATTCATTTTGTCGGGTCAAAGATTTAGAGTAATTTTGTGCTCGGGTAAGTCCTACACGACCAGCACCCCGAAAATCCCCCAGGTCTTGACCGAAGCAAGGGTATTGGGTGTGCGGTGCGATGTAGATCGCTTACCCTTTTTTCGTATATATGTCAGACCTAAAATCGTACTGCGGCATCCTCATCGAACGAGGAGCCGATAGCGCCAAAATCATCAACCCGAAGGATATCGCCGTAGCACCGTGGACCATTATGAAGTGCATGTACGGCTGCCCGTCGTACGGCCACAACCGTGCCTGTCCGCCCTATGCTCCATCGTGCGACACTACCCGGAGCATCCTTGACTGCTACAGCCGCGCCATCATCTTCCGCATCCGCAGCATGGAACGCGCCACACCTGCCGCACTTGCCTGCGCACGCTCCCTCGCCAACAACGGCTACTACAAAGCCATAGCATTCGGCGTCGGGGCTTGCACACTGTGCAAGCAATGTCAACTCAACGCCTGCCCACATCCCGAGAAGGTAGCACCTTCGATGGAGGCATGTGGCATCGACGTCATAGCCACAGCGCGCAATGCCGGTTACGAAGTGGATATTCCACCCCGCGAAGGCAGTCCCCTCTCCTGCTTCGGCCTCATCTTGGTAGACTGAAAGCCCACTGCACAGATGCGTCTCTTGTGCGGCTCGCTTGCGAGCCGATTCCGGCTATTGGAGGTACTTGCGGGCAAGCTCCTCAAAGGCCGGTGTGGCCTTGAACTGAGCAAGCCATGTATTGAGCGAATCAAGCAGCACCGAATCGCCCGGTGCCACAGCCCAACACTGGAAGTGACTGAGAGCAAGCGGAGTGGACACATCAAGCTCCGGATAGTCCATCGCCACCCGCCTGCCCGCAGCCTCGCTAACAACTGCCCGCGGCACTTGCCCGAGAGCAGTCATCATAGCCAGATTCTCGGCCGAATTGCCCGGTACGGTACGCACATGGATACTATCGCCGAGCTCCCGGTTGAGATTATTCATTCGCAGCAGGAACGGCGAACCCTCCACCATCCACACAGTATCGCCCACAAGCTGCTCTACCGAACTGATATAGCGCCCGGAAGCACTGTCGGCTCGTTGTACGAGCACCTGACGATCCACATACACAGCATCCGACATTGGGAAATATTTCTTGACAGCCGACGTCGACGGCATAGACGCTACGAGCACGTCGAAATCCCCGTCGTACAGCTTCTGAAAGGCTTCTTCAAGCTGACCGACAGGGTAGAAAACCACCGGGCGGTGGTGGGCCGCAGCCATCTGCCTTAGTATCTCATAATCAAGACCTTCTGCCGTATCGTTGCTAAAAAAATATGTAAGTGGCGACATTTCTATACCCACCGACAGGGTATCTCCACCCGGGCGTACATAGCTGTATGCCAGAGTACTATCGCTGCCGTAGCGACGCCACACGCCTATCACGACGAGTATCGCCACCGCAACAGACACCAATATCGGCAGTCGGCCGCTGAATTTGTTCTTTTTCATAGTTGAATATCGTTGATTTATAATAAAAACGCCAGAAGACCCTCAGAGGTTGTCAAAAATATCAACACACCGCAATATAAGCCCCAGTCAGCCGTTATTATATATACCCCTCTGCGGGCAAATTGACCCCCCGACAAGTCACTCACTATGATGAAAATATCGTACTCCACATATATCCTCGCCGCACTGAGCCTGCTGATGCTTATCACAACCGCCTGCAGCGGCCCGAAACTCGCCGTCGCCAACGAACAGATGGAGCGCGGCGAATACTTCGACGCCGCCAAGACCTATCGCAAGATCTACAACAAGCTCACCAAGCGCGAAGAACGTCAACAGCGCGGCGAGATAGCCTTCAAGATGGCCGAATGTCACCGCCGTCTCAACCAGTACGCCCGCGCATCGGCAGCCTACCAGAACGCCATACGCTACGGCTACCCCGACTCGACGCTCTATCTCTATATGGGACAGACACTTGCTGCCGAAGGTAAATATCAACCCGCCATCAAAGCCTACGAAGAATACCTCGCATGGCGCCCCGGCGACCGTCTGGCCGAGAACGGTCTGGCCGGCGCTCGCATGGCAGCCGCCAAGGAGGGCGCCACGAGATATATCGTCCGCAATGCCAAGTTGTTCAACTCACGCCGCGCCGACTACTCGCCCATGTACCTCGACCGCTCACTCGAGCAGCTATACTTCACCACCACCTCCGAGAAGACCACCGGCTCGAACCGCAGCGAAATCACCGGTATGAAAAAGGGCGATATATGGTTCGTCACCAAAGACGAACAAGGACGCTGGAAACGCCCCGAACCCGTTGAAGGCGAACTCAATACCGATGCCGATGAAGGCTCTGCCGCCTTCACCCCTAATGGCCAGACAATGTATCTCAGCCGCGCCCGACGCGAACCCAACGCTAATACCGGCGTAGAAATATACACCAGCCAGCGCTCCGATGCCAAATGGTCGGCTCCCGTGAAATTCGAAATCACGGCCGACACCATCTCAAGCTATGCGCATCCGGCCATATCGCCTGACGGTCAGTGGCTTTACTTCACCTCCGACATGCCCGGCGGACAGGGTGGCCGCGATATATGGCGCATCAACATCAACGAGCGCAAGGGCACACTTGAGAACCTCGGCGAATGGATCAATACGCCCGGCGACGAGATGTTCCCCTCCTTCCGCTCCGACTCCGTCTTCTACTTCGCCTCCAACGGCCACCCCGGCTACGGTGGCCTCGACATCTTCCGCGCCGAGCAGACACCATCCGGCGGATGGCGCGTCACGAACATGGGTACTCCCGTCAACGGCCCTGCCGATGACTTCGGCATCACCTTCGGAGAGGGCGAGAGCGGATTCTTCAGCTCCAACCGTGGCGACAACCGCGGTTACGACCACATCTATTCTTTCGAACTTCCTGAGCTGAAGATACTTATCAGTGGATGGGTACTCGACAAAGACGAGGAACCTGTGCCCAATGCTGTCATACGCATCGTGGGCAACGATGGTTCGAACCAGAAGCAAGTAGCACGCCCCGACGGTTCGTTCTCCTTCCCCCTCGACCGCGGCGTAAGCTATGTAATGCTCGCCGGCGCGAAGGGTTATCTCAATGCCAAACAGGAGTTTACCTCCGACATTGCCGAGGAGGATGCCGAGTACGGGGTCGACTTCATACTATCGTCGATAAGCAAACCCGTCGTTATTGACAACATCTTCTACGACTTCGACAAGGCAACGCTGCGCCCCGAGTCGCAGGCCGCTCTTGACGAGATGGCACAGGTGCTCCGCGACAACCCTAACGTCACCATCGAAATGGCCTCGCACACCGACCGCAAGGGTACCGATGCCTACAACGAAGACCTCTCCAGCCGCCGAGCACAGTCCGTCATAGACTATCTCATTTCTGTTGGTATCCAGGCCGACCGCCTGCAAAGCCACGGTTACGGCGAGTCGCGACCCAAGACTATCACCAAGAAACTCGCACGCCTCTATCCGCAGTTCAAGGAAGGCGATGTCCTCACCGAAGAATACATCCTCGCTCTCCCCGAGGCCGATCAGGAAGTAGCCGACCAGATCAACCGCCGCACGGAATTCCAGGTGCTATCGATCGACTACCGCATGTATTGATTCGCAACTCATCTCACTGAATGACAAACGATAAGAAAATCACTATCAAGCGATGAACGGTGAATTTCGTTTTCGTACACCCGTCGAACCCATACGCACGTCGTGGCATATCAGTCACAGCGACCGCATCCTGTGCCTCGGCTCTTGTTTTGCCGACGAAGCCGGCCGACGCCTGGAGCAAGATGGCTTCAACGTCCTCGTCAACCCCTTCGGAGCGCTATATAATCCGCTGTCTATCCGCACATGTATAGCCCGAGCCATCGCCGACACGCCCTATGCCCGCGCTGACCTTGCAGAAGGTCCGCGCGGGTATCATTGTCTTGACTACGCCACACGTTTCAGCGGCCCTGACGCCGACGTATTGTTAGCTCTCCTCGAAGATACCCGCCTGAGTCTCAAGGAATTCCTCACTCAACAGCCCACCATCATCCTCACCCTCGGCTCGGCCTTCGTTTACCGTCTCGCCGACAGCGGTGCCGTCGTAGGCAACTGTCACAAATTCCCCGCCGCCACCTTCACCCGCTCGCGCATATCAGTCGCCGAAGCAACCGAGGCCATACTACACACCGCTCAACTCCTCTTCACCCTCGGCATCAGCCGCATCATACTCACAGTCAGTCCTATCCGTCACCTTGCCGACGGACTGCACGGCAACAATCTGAGCAAATCAACACTCATGCTTGCCGCCGACGAAGCCGCCGCTACCGAGCCGAACAGAATATGCTATTTCCCGGCGTATGAAGCGCTTATCGACGACCTGCGCGACTATCGCTTCTATGCTGCCGACATGAAACACACTTACGACGTCGCCGCGGACTATGTGTATAAGATATTTTCCGACACATTCTTCGACGCAGCCACCCGTCGCGAAGCCCTCGATTGTCGCGCGAAGTACCGCGCATCCCTTCACCGCCCCATATTATGAGAAAGATAAAAGTCTGTGACTTAGCACACTACAACATATCCCCTGCAGAAATCCGTTTCAGCACCTCCGACCCCGAAGGTCATCACGAGATAGCCGTACTTGCCACCGACAGCCGTAGCATCGGAGTCGACGCTGACATCACAGCCTTTGCCGCCCTGCGCACCACCATCGGCGACGGACGCCGATTCATCCCGGCTCTCGCCGAGCAGGGAGTCAAGGTCTTTATCGTCGACGAACTCACCGATGAGCTACGCGCCATTGATGCTACATTCATCGTGGTAGAGTCTGTCCCCGAAGCACTTACCGCCATCGGTCGTTCGCACATTGCCAATGCCGCCAATGGCGTAGTCATCACCGGCAGCCACGGCAAAACGACTGTCAAGGAGCTCATCTACCGCTCTTTGCTCCCCGTGACCAAGGTACGCCGCAGCCCCCGCAGTTGGAACAGTCACCTCGGCCTCCCTCTGGCAATGTGGGATATGGGCCGTGCCGACGACGCTCCGGAGGTCATAATCACCGAGGCTGCCATTGACGGTCCCGGCCAAGCCGACAACATCCTGCGTGCCATCTCCGGCACATGCCACATCGCCGTGCTCACCCCTATAGACGATGAACACGACGAGGCGTTCCCCTCTCATGCCGACAAGGTAGCCGAAAAAATCCATATAGCAAGTACCTGCGACACAATCATCTACACACTTGGCGATGACGACGTGCAGCAAGCCGTCGCAGCCCTGAAGACACAACGACCCGAACTCCGTGTCGTACCCGTAGCACCCCTCGCGGACCTACCCTCTACCCTCCGCGCACTTGCCGCTACCGCCGTGGCCGAAATCCTTGGCACAGACGTAGTAGCTAACAGCTCAGACGCAGACGCCAAAGCCTTAGACCCGACCACCCTCCCCTTACCCGAAACACGCCGACGCATCACATCCGGCATCTTCGGCAACACCATCGTGCGCGACGCCTTCACACCCGATCTCCGTTCGCTCGCCGACAGTCTCAACTTCTTCAAGCGTCACACCGGCTCCCACCGCCGCAAGGTGCTCATCACCGACCGTCTGCTCGACGCCGATTTCAGCCGCGTCGAAGAGACAGCCTTCAAAGCCGGCATCGACGAAGTGTTCGATGCGTCAAGCGCCGACACCGCTTCCATAAGACCTCTGATAGAGGCCGGCAACAAGTGGCGCGGCGCCGACATCCTCATTTTCGGCGACGCCGACGGCGACGTAGCGCCCTACGTCAACGCTCTCGAAGGTGCAAGTCACGATACCGTGCTCGAAGTAGATCTTGACGCTATCGTAGCGAATTACAACTACTTCCGCACCCTCGTTCCCGCCGGAACAGGTATCGTTGCCATGGTCAAAGCATCGGCATACGGCATGGGAGCCCGGCGCATAGGTCGTACCCTCCAGGACCACGGCGCAGCAGCACTCGCTGTGGCCGTGATTGAAGAAGGCGTAGACCTCCGCGAAGCCGGTGTCGATATGCCGATCATCGTCCTCAACCCTATCACGAACCATCACCACACCCTCTTCACGCATCATCTTGAGCCCACCGTGTTCTCCGCCGATGAGCTCAGCACCCTGCTGCACCAGGCCGAGGCCGACAATGTCACCGACTATCCAGTGCACATCAAACTCGACACCGGCATGCACCGTGTCGGTTTTCTCGAAGACAGCCTCGCATCCCTGGCAGCAACCCTCCGAGGACAACGACATCTGCGCGTAGCATCGGTCTTCACACACCTTGCCACAGCAGACTGCCTGGACATGGACGCCTACACCCTCGCGCAGATTGAGACCTTCAAACGCATGGCCGATAAAATCGAAAACCTCCTGGGCTACCCCGTGCGCCGACATTTCCTCAACACCGCCGGCATGATGCGTTTCGCCGACAAGGTACCCTACGACATGGCACGTCTCGGCATAGGTCTCTATGGCATAGCGCCTTACGAGGGCAGCGACGCCCCCCTGCGACTCGTCGCCACCTTCCGCACGCACATCATCTCCATCAAGCACTGGCCCGAGGGCACACCGATAGGTTATGGCTGCCGCGGCATCACCACGCGACCGTCCGTCATCGCCACCATACCCGTGGGCTACGCCGACGGTATCAACCGACACCTCGGCCGCGGCCATGCATCATTCTACATCGACGGCATTCCCTGCCCGACCATAGGCAATATATGCATGGACCAGTGCATGATAGACGTGACCGATGTACCGGGCGTCGACGTTGGTGCCGAAGTTGTCATCTTCTCGCCGGAACATCCCGTGCAGCGCCTGTCCGACACTCTCGACACCATCCCCTACGAGGTGCTGACATCCGTAAGTCCCCGCGTTCGCCGCTCATACATCAAGCGCTGAGACCAAGCGCAGGGCCGGCGGCTTGTAAACGGCGAAAATTATCACTAAATTTGTAGCCATGAAAGGACTTCTGACAGCTTTAATCGCCATGTGCTCGCTGGCGGCAGGCGCCGTCGACTTCAACTACGAAGCCGGCGTCACTGCCAACGCATCGAGTGGCGCGCTGGCACCGTATATGCTCGGGTCGTGGAACGGCGACCGTCTATCCGCCGCCACGGGCATCTGCCACGACGGTCTGTTTGAAAAACGACCCGACACCTCGCTCCGCTTCGACTGGAGCGCAGGTATCGAATACATCCTCGGCTACGGTAGCGCCGCGCACTACGACCACTGGCAGCCCGACAATCAGACCTGGACGACCACCGACCTCCGCCCGGCGCCGATACGTCTGCAACAGCTCTGGGGCTCAGTACGTTATCGGGGAATCTTCGCCACCGCAGGCATGCACGAGCAACCGTCACTCATCGTAGACGGCAGCATGTCGTCCGGCGACATCACCCGCAGCAACAACGCGCGCCCCATCCCCGGACTGGAAATAGGATTCAACGACTTTCAGAATATACCCTTCACCAACGGATGGGTGCAGATAGAAGGCCGCATCATGTACGGCCGCATGACGGATACGGACTACAAGGACAATTTCTTCAACCGCTACAGCGGCATCATAGCCTCCGACCTCTGGTACACCTACAAGCGCTGCTACTTCCGCACCAAACCGTCGCAGCCACTCTCCATCACCGTGGGTATGCAGACCGCCGGACTATTCGCCGGCGAGACGAAGTTTTACAACCGCGGGACTATATACCGCACCGAAACACGCGGCTTCCACCTCCGCGACATCTGGGACATGTTCTTTCCCACCGAGGGCGGCGAAGACTACTACAAAGGCAGCAGCCTGGGCTCATGGGACTTCAAAGCCGACATCGCCCTGCGCAACGGCAGCAGCATCAAGGCCTACTTCGAATGGCCCTGGGAGGACGGTTCCGGCATTGGACGCCGCAATGGCTGGGACGGTCTGTGGGGTGTGCAGTACAACTTCGCCCGTACCGGCTGGGTGTCGAAAGTACTCGTGGAGTATGTCGACTTCACCAACCAGTCCGGCTGGATACACTTCTCGCACACTGACAATCCCGGTACCACCATCGGCTCACATGCTGACGGTGGCGACAACTACTACAACAACGACTACTACGGCCCATACGCCAACTACGGCATGGCTATCGGCACTCCTTTCATCGTCGCCCCGGCCTATAACAGCGACGGCCGCTATGCTTTCCTGCACAACCGTGCGCGAGGATTTCATGCCGCTGTCGCCGGTGACCCGTCCGAACAGTGGTCCTATACCCTCAAGGTTAGCTGGCAACGTGCCGGTGGCGATGGCCGCCGTCCTGCCCGCGAACTCGTCGACGATACCTCCGCAATGGCAGGTGTGAACTGGCGTCCCGCCTCTGTCCCGGGGCTGACAGTATCAGCCAAGGCAGCCTTCGATGCCGGACGTCTCCGCGGCAATAATTTCGGTGCCATGGTAGGCGTCACATACTCAGGCAAGCTCTCCTTCAACCGCAAAAAATCTGCCAAATGAAAACCATCATACGCTACATCGTATGCGTCGCAGCCCTATGCATGGCAGCATCGTGTACGCAGAACAACGGCAACATCGGCGACTTCTTCGGCGCTTGGGTATTGCGCTCCATGACCATTGATGGCGTCGAAAAGACCTTCGCCGACAACGAATACACCACCCTGCGCTTCCAGAGCCACATAGCCATGTTCAATCTCTTCGTGGACGAGCAATCGCAGTATGTATCCTTGGCAACATGGACCGATGATGACAGCTCACTGCTCCTCAACTTCGACCACAGCGACGACAATAACGGCACCATGCAGGGCCCGTATGCCCCTCCGGCATGGCTTGAGATGCCACATGACGACTTTATCCGGCTGACTATCACCCGACTCGACGGCAAGCATCTCGACCTCCTGCTCAATACTCCCGAATCACAAACAATTACATATAATTTCGAACGCACATGGTGAGCGACAAACCCGTTCTCGTTACCGGCGCCGATGGTTTCATCGGTTCGCATCTCACCGAGGCTCTCCTCGACCGCGGCTACAGCGTCCGCGCTCTCGCGCAGTACAATTCATTCAACTCCTGGGGCTGGCTCGAAGACCTCGGCAAGCGCCCCGGCCTCGAAATAGTGACAGGCGACGTCCGCGACCCGGATTTCTGCCGTCACATCTCACGCGGCATCGACACCGTATATCACCTGGCCGCTCTCATCGCCATCCCCTACAGCTATGTCGCTCCGGACAGCTATGTAGACACCAACATCAAGGGCACTCTCAATATGTGTCAGGCTGCGCGTGATTGCGGTGTACGACGTATCGTTGTCACCTCCACCAGCGAGGTCTACGGTACGGCTCAGTACGTTCCCATCGACGAGAAGCACCCCCGCCAGCCTCAGTCGCCCTACTCCGCCACGAAGATCGGCGCCGACGCAATCGCCAAGAGTTTCTACAACGCTTTCGACCTGCCACTCGTCATTGCTCGCCCGTTCAACACCTACGGTCCCCGGCAGAGTGCCCGTGCCATCATTCCCACCATCATCACGCAGATAGCCTCCGGCAAGGACAAGATACACCTGGGCGACCTCACGCCCACTCGCGACTTCAACTATGTGGCCGACACTGCCGCCGGATTCATCGCTCTCGGCGAGACGGAAGGCATCGAAGGCATGGACATCAACATCGCCACAGGTACGGAAATATCAATGGCTGAGACACTTGCTACCATCGCCCGCCTCATGGGTCGAACAGTAGAGGAAGTGACCGACGCCGAACGACTACGCCCCGCCAAAAGCGAGGTCAACCGTCTCTGCGGCGACAACTCCCTCATCACTTCGCTCACCGACTGGCGTCCGAGAGTGTCAATCGAAGAGGGTCTCGCCCGCACTATTGAATGGTTCTGCCGACCCGAGAACCTTGCCAAGTATAAAACCGATATTTACAACCGATGACCGCGTCAAATTCTCAGCACATCGGCCTCCAAGGTTCTGAGCAACAAGAGCGTTACGGCACTGAGCGTCTTAAGACGCCGGGACATGTGAGCCTTCTGTTCCTCGGTGGTGCCAAACGCGTGTCGATAGCTCGCATGTTCAAAGAAGCCGCCGCAGCCCGTGGACTCGAATGTGACATCACCGGCTACGAGCTCGATACGCGATGTGCGCTCAGTATCGAAGGCGTGATAGCCCCCGGACTCCGCTGGCGCGACGCACACCTGCTGCCCCACATCAGCAGTGTGGTAGACTGCCGTGCTGTAGATATCATCATCCCCTTCGTCGACCCCGCCGTAGGCGTCGCTGCCGACTACATCTCCAATGGCAGTCTCTCACCGGTTTTCGCTCCCGTAGCACAGGGTGACATGGCTCGGATGATGTTCGACAAGGTCGCCGCTGCCCAATTCTTTGAAGCGCACGACATCCCGGTTCCTGCTACATGGCATACCGGCGACCCCGTCGGACGACTTATCGCCAAACCGCGATACGGCTCCGCCTCAAAGGGCATAGTACTCATAGATAACGAATCCGAACTCACCCGGCTACTCCGCAGTGGTGCCGACGATTATCTCATCCAGGAGCGCATAGACAATCGCATAGAAATCACCGTAGACTGTTACGTCGGTACCCGCGACGGCGTGCCCGCATGTATCAGTCCACGCATACGCCTGGAAGTGGCAGGCGGCGAAGTAGTGCGCACAGTCACCATAGACGAACCCGATGTCATCGAATTAACCCGCAAAGTACTGCGAGAAACGGGTCTTCGCGGTGCCGTAACTGTCCAACTCATACGCGACAGAGAGAATAAGCGCCTGATGGTGATGGAGATAAACCCCCGCCTCGGCGGTGGTGTCGTAGCCTCTGTTCATGCCGGAGCCGACATCCCCGGCCTTATCATAGACGATATGCTCGGAGCTCCCCTCATGCAGCAACTGCCGGAACCGGACGTCTACACCGCTCGCTATCTCGCCGATGTCGCATACAAACTAAATGAATCATGTCCGAAAAAGTAATCATAATCGCCGAAGCAGGCGTCAATCACAACGGCGATATCGAGATGGCTCGCCGCATGATACACGAAGCCAAAGCTGCCGGCGCCGACTACATCAAATTCCAGACAGCCATACCTGAGCTGGTCATTTCAACCTACGCGCCAAAGGCTGAATATCAGAAAGAAACTACCGGAAGCACTGAAAGCCAGCTCGATATGTGCAGAGCCATACATCTGCCGCTGTCCGCCTACGCCGAACTCGCCGCGCTCTGCCGCGAGGTGGGCATAGGATTTATGTCCACCCCCTTCGACCTCGTGAGCATCGACTGTCTCGTACCGCTCGAGATGGACTATTGGAAGATTCCCTCCGGCGAAATCACGAATCTGCCCTACCTCCGCAAAATCGGTGCTCTCGGTAGCCGCGTCATCATGTCGACCGGTATGGCCACTCTCGATGAGGTCGCCGTCGCCGTCGATATCCTGGAAAAAGCAGGCACGCCGCGTAGCAACATATCCCTCCTCCACTGCACCACCCAGTACCCGGCTCCCTATCGGTCCATCAACCTCCGCGCCATGGATGCGCTTGCCTCACTCGGCTGCGCATCAGTAGGTTACAGCGACCATTCGGTAGGCTTTGAGGTATCAGTAGCCGCCGTCGCACGCGGTGCGCGCATCATCGAGAAACACTTCACCCTCGACCGCAACCTGCCCGGCCCCGACCACAAAGCCTCCATCGAACCGGACGAACTCGCACAGATGGTACAGGCCATCCGCCACATCGAGGAAGCCCTTGGCAGCGGCGAGAAAGTAGTTGCCGACGACGAGCGCCCCAACATTGCCATCGCCCGCAAGAGCATCGTCGCCGCCCGCGCCATAGCTGCAGGAGAAATCTTCACCGAAGAAAACATCACCGTGAAACGCCCAGGCGACGGTATCTCACCCATGGAGTGGGACAAGGTCCTCGGCCGCCCCGCGCCCCGCGCCTTCTCCCCCGACGAGCTCATCACCCTCTGACCAACACGTCATAATTGCGCTTGATTACACTCCGATTCATATCGAGTCATCTCGATGCATCCGGATTAATCCTGAAGCATCGATAATATCAAGACCTCAAATTATTACTGTCCGCTAAACTTTTTTTGAGAGATTTAAGAATTAGGGCTGACACCTATTGCAGGAGTCAGCCCTAAATGGTTACTTTGGTGTCGCTAAACATTCCATGAATAACCATGGGAAAAAATAGTAATTTCTTCGGACAGTCGATATATGATCAGCTAATAAAATTATTTCAGAATTTTTTCTGCCTTGGCGCCCTGGCGGCGGATGTAGACGCCGTGGGGAGCAGGCTCAGCCAAGCGTCGGCCTTGCAGGTCGTAATACTCGGCCTCAGCGGCGGGACTTTCAACCCCGACACCCTCGACTGCTGACGGTTCCATCTCCCACAACTTCAATCCACCCTCGGCTTCGTAAAGGATATTGTTGTCCTTATCAGTAACGTAGCGCAGAACAGGAGGCAAAGTTATGGGGAGAGACGGACACATATCAGGGTAAGGAAAGAAGAATAATCCATACCCGTGTACATCAGATACGACTCCAAACTGGTCAGTATAATTATATTCAAATTTTACCCCGCGCGTATCTGCAACAGACTGTTCACAAGTGAATAATTGTGTTTCGGGAATCACTCCTCCGTCAAATGCTCCGACGGATTTAATTGTGAAATCAAGAGCAGTTTCATCGTAGGGCCTTTCGACATTGGGCATACCGAAAGTGAAATTTGTCTTCGATTCATCCAGAGAGTAAACTACGATTTCATCTCCGCCTGCAATGTCGAACGTTAGACCCATCATGTTGCGCCCCTCTAAAATATTTTCACGGGCTAACGCAATAATTACATCGGAACGCGACTCGCCCTCTGCATAATTACGCTTGGTGAAACGCACAATTACGTTGCTGTCCTCGTCAAGACGTATATATCCCGTGTCCTGGATGTCATCATGTAACTCCCAATCATCACAACCAAAGTATACGCCATTAAAGGCTTGTTTGATAACTTCGATTTTTTTCCATGTATGGCCTTCGATTTCAATTTCATCACCAATACGGACACCGAATTCGTATTGACCCCAATTCCCTGTCACAGGACTGTTGTACCACCATGTACGCCCGGGCGTCAGCATGCCTTCGTCATTAGTTTTACGCCCTTTTGCATAGAACTTTTCAAGATTTATAACATCTTCTTCTGCTTCAAGTTTTAATGTTGACCAATCAGGAAAAATAAGATCTTTGTAATAAATATTTTTCGCCTTAACATTTAAATGAGCCGTCGCAGGAATTTGTATGTCTGTAAGATATACATTTCCTGATGAAATTATATTTAGAGTGCTGTTGTCACTGAATATAGTTCCATTAGTTATATGAACATCAGACATTGCCTCAATAGTGAGGGCTGCATCGTTCTGTATGGTTACTTCGATATTTGGTGCATCAGGATTAACCATTTTTCCGCACCACACTTCATTTCCATAGATGTAGTATTCTTTGCCACACCATAAGGTAATGTTTTGAATTCTAAGGGGTAGAATGCAAGGTAATGTATTTTTACCATATATGGTATATACAGTGTTTTCGGGAACTGTTATTTCTTGAGTAGTTTCTAACTCTTGATTACGCGCATAGGTATCATCATATAACGAGGTTATTGCTAAAATTAAATTGTCTTCACCTTCGGTTGTTACATCACATGAATACCCCCCAAAATCCTTGTTGCGGTATTCATTATAGAGGATTTTGTGAGGAGCCTTAATCCAAAGCGGAATTAATGGGTCGCCAAATAAATTGTGCATGAATTTCTCATCATAAGCTCTTGATGAGAATAATGCTCTGGAGTAATTGAATATCGACCCAGCAAGAACCCCGTATTTATATGCTGAGCATGATTGGTATGCGGATTCCAA
Source organism: uncultured Porphyromonadaceae bacterium (assembly GCA_947174915.1). Lineage (GTDB taxonomy): Bacteria > Bacteroidota > Bacteroidia > Bacteroidales > Muribaculaceae > CAG-873. Next base: position 18,832 of record CAMWKV010000003.1, read on the forward strand.
ATCAGTGTAAAATGCTGAAATCAATTGTCGACCATCTACGACATAAGAATCGCGTGTATTTCCGATTAGTGCAACTCCTCCGGTTTTTTTATTCAAAAGGTAAGATTCGCCAAAATTTAGTTTTACATTATAGGTATAGTAATTATATTTGCCATCCTTCCATTTTTTTTCGGTAAAAATATCGTATGGCATCAACGTACAAGAGCAGCTGTAACACCAATTGGTGTATTTTTCTAATGAAAGATTATCTAATCCATTACCACGTTCAGGAGTAAGAAATGAATCATTATCGTCCAAAGCCACCAAACCATTTAATGGGTCACTAACTCCAACACCCCCAGGATTTCCATGGCCTACGAAATTAAGTGTGCCAAATTTTGTAGAATTCATTGTATTTACTACTTCGGCTCCCTTTATTGGATTCTTATAATCATCTAAACGACATAAATTGTCTTTGTATATAGAATAGAATGCGTTAAGATCGGAATCTACATAACTAGAAAGACTTTTTTGCCGAGTGAATATCGCACGATTTAAGTAATCGGAGTCTCCATTGCCAGGATTAAATTCATGATATTTTATTTTGGACACATAATTATCCACTTCGTCAGAATTTGAGAATGGGATACGACCAATCATGATTTCTCCAAAATAGTCGTACTCGCTCCGAATTCCATTATCCAATTGCTCTCCACACGCAATCCATTTGGTATCAAGATCTGAAAAGTAAATATCGCTCGGCGAGAGTTCGTATTCATATTCTTCTAATTCGTTATTATAATTTCTTCTACTACCATATCTAATTGGCATTTCTGGGTATTTCCCTGCCAGGAGCACATGCTCTGTGCCGTAATTGTTATAGCAGAACTTGATGAATTCACGTAAGACGCCGGCGCTGTCCGCAATATTTGAAGTCTTATCTCCGTCCTTGCAGACGGGATTGCTGAACACTTGACTAAACGGAAAAACTCGGCTACTGTAACCCTTTGTCCGGCGTATCGCCGCCAGGCGATTCAATGATTGGGCTAAACGGTCAGGGCAAATAATTATATACTCGTATTGTTCGTTGTCGATTGTCAGAGGAGTCGGACAAGAATACATGTTTTCCTCCACATCCTCAGGATTGACGACGTAACTTTTTACAACGTCAATGCCATTCTTGATATACGACGGACTTAGGCGTTTAGGAAACTCTTTATTGGGGTTGTCTTGCAGGTCCCAAGTAAGAGATACGCTTATATCTTCATAGAAATATAATTTATCATTCTGAATGCATACTTGTAGGGGGCGAATATCTACCGATACGATTTTATTGATTCCGAAATGATAGCCGCCGCCACCGAGTTCTACCAGGTTCTGTGGATAGAGGTCTTGGGCATCCGGGGTACTTGAAAAGTCTACATACGGTTCACATGCCGCATTCTCATCCTTGTTGATTAGATAAGCGCTACCGTTAATCGATTGGATGCTGGGAGTACCGGTCGTGACGCTGACCCGAATATTCTCCGCATTATAGGGCACCGAGAAGTGAATCAGTTTGTCAAGGATTACTGGGCGGTTGTAGGTGTAATCGCAATCGGCCTCGGGATGGGACACGGTGGTGTACTCCTTGCCGTCAATCGTGACGGTTGAGATTTTGAGGTCTGATGCGTCGAAATGGTACGACCTGGTTATACCGGCGTTTGCAGACAGGACATTTAGCAGAGTCAGCAACAAGAGGAAGCATGGGAGCTTTCGGAAAGAAAACGGCATGTGTTTCATGTGAAAATTGAGATTAGGGATTTTGGCGTAAAAATCTAATTTTACGCGGTATCAGAATTCATTATTGCAAATGTAATTGCCGATTTAGTAAATCTCAAAATATTTAACGATATTTTAAGATTTCTTAACACAGGGGCGGCCGGTTTTGGCGGCGTTTTGCTGAATCATAGCTTATAAACTATAAATCGTTGGTTGAATTTAATTCCTAAATATTTATAAATGAAAAAGTTACACAAATTGCAGATTATTAGTAAATTAGTGGTAACCAAACTACAAAGGACTATTACTCTGCCTATGCGCAACTTCATAGCAAATTTTGTAAGAATCCTCAGAATATGCAAGGATTTCGCAGGAAATCGTGTAAATGAACTCCGAATCGCCACCCGTAGACTCTGAAAATTGCTGAGGGGGCTTGTCGCATATAAAAAGTAAGCCAAGCTTCTGCCGTTCAAGAAGTTGGACTCGCCTTTTTATGGTTTAGCGGACAGTTAGGACTTCAAATAATACAAGGCCCCTTCGCCACCGCTGCTGCGGTAGAGAGGGGGCCTTGCTTATTTTCACTGTCTGTCGACTCAGAAATAGTTGCTGACGAGGCGTTCGATGGCAGTAGTGTCCGGGATGACGCTGCCGTCGGAAGCTGTGGTGACGAGAGTACTCAGGGCATAGTAGTCGGGGAGGCGGGCTACATCGTGTTCACCTCGCTCCTCGAACTCAGCACCTTGCGCATTGGCGGCATTTTCTATCACTTCGTCAGAGTAGTCAATATTCTCCTGCAACGCGTTGCTGTCGGCATAGGCCGCATGAAGGTTGACGGGATCTATCTGAATCTGAAAATCCGAACCGGCAACGCGTCCGTCGGCGATGTATTCTTTCACCATATCGGTGATTGTATCTGTAAATTCTTTGCGTGTCATAATGTTGTGAACTTTTAGTTTGACATTATAACAACGCCACCCGCGCTACGGTTCGCCCGGCAACGCTCATACTACCGGCAGGCTCATACACCTGACCGTACTACTCCTCGTCGGACAGTGGCTCGTCCTCATCCATGTCGGGCACATAGCGGTTCGGGATTCCCTTGGCGGCTTTCGCACCGAGCTGCTGCATACGCGAGGCATGACGCATGACGCTGCCGCGACCTGTCGACAACTTCGCACATGCACCGTCCCAAGCCTTACGGGCAGCGTTGATGGACTTGTCGATGGTGTCCATGTCAGTCAGAAAACCGCTCAGTTTGTCCAGAAGTTTCGATGCCTCCTCGGCGATAGCCAGGGCGTTGGCATTCTGTCGGTCCTGCCGCCACATCTGCTCGATGAGCTTGATGACAGCCATCAGGTGCGTGGGCGATATGATGAGCACATGGCTCTCCGAAGCCGTCTCCCATAGCGATTTATCTATATCGAGCGCCGCCAGGAAGGCTCCCTCGTGAGGGATGAACATCAGCACATAGTCCGGGCTGTCCGCACCTGTGAGGTCCTGATAGCGTTTGCTGCGCAATTCGGCGATATGCTTGCGTACCGACGCCACATGGGCGCGGGCAAACTGACGCCGCTCGTCCTCGCTGTCGGCATTGAGCATCTTGATATAGTCCTGAATCGATACCTTGGAGTCAATGATAATCTTGCGGTCGTCAGCATAGTTGATCACTACGTCGGGACGCAGACGACGCCCCTCCTCATTATTCGACGACACCTGGAGCGTGTACTCATGTCCTTCGCGGAATCCGGCACTCCGCAGGATATTATCGAGAATCATTTCGCCCCAGTCGCCCTGCATACGCGTGTTGCCGCGGAGGGCATCGCTGAGCCGACGAGTCTCCGAACGCACTACATTGTTGAGTTCTATCAGCTCTCCTACGCGTCGGTCGAGGGCGAAGGAGCGCTTGGCCTCCTCGCCATATCGCTCGTTGATGTCGCGTGAGAACGTCTCCAATTGCTCTTTCACCGGCGCAAGGACTTCGGCAAGTCCGTTGCGGTTCTGACGGCGCAGTTGCTCGGAATTATCAGCAAGAGCCTTGGCCGCCAGCTCTGCAAAACGCCGCTCCTGTGCCTGCGCTGCCGCCGCAAACTCGGCTTTCTGCGCTTGGGCGGCCGCGGCAAATTCGGCTTTCTGCTCCTGCAGCGCTGCGGCGTTTTCGGCCTTAAGAGCCGCCAGCTCGTCGGCATGACGGCGCTCGGCGCGGTCAAGATTCATCAGTGCGTTGTCCGCCTCGCTATTGGCACGCACCAGTTCCACCCGCACCGACGACAGACGCGATGCCAGCAGAGCAATCACAACGATAGCTGCCGCCAGTGCCGCGGCAAGAATAACAAGAGCCATACTCATACGGCCTGCAACCCTCAGCGAGTGGGTATTACCTCATCTACATCGCCGAGACGGCGGAGCATGGCGGCACTCGGAGCGAACTCGAGTCGAATCTCCGGCGGCAGGAGCATACGGCGACCGGTACTGAGGTCGACACTCTCCTCTTCATTGTGTTTCACCGGAGTAAAAGTACCGAAAGCCGGCACAGCCACGGAGTCCATATCGGCGAAAGCACGCTGAAGCACTACTGCAAAACCCTCCGTGAGGGCATCTATATTGGCGGCGGGAGCGCCCGAACGCTCGCACAGTCGGCGGCGAAATTGCTTATAATCCATTGTCGGAATGTATAGTAATAATATCAGAAATACGAGCAATGAGCAGACTCTTCACCGCCTATGCGGCTTTGGATGGCGAAGCGGGGACGACGCTTTACCTCTACGAATATCTTGCCTACATACTCACCTATGATGCCCAGGGCTATCAGGACGAGGCTGCCAAGAAACCACAGCGACAGCATGATAGACGACCAACCCGAGATGGCACGACCCTGAAAGTGCGACACAAGCACCCACACGGCCACGACAATATCCGCCAGCAGGAGGAAGAGGCCGATGAGGAAGATGATACGCATTGGCTTGGCAGTGAACGATGTGATGCCATCGATGGACACACTGATGAGCTTCGCCACGGAGTACTTCGTCTCGCCGGCGATACGCGGATTGCGGTCGTAGGTGACTATAGTATGCGGCAGACCTATGTGCGAGAAGATACCGCGGAGGAAGAGATTCGACTCATCGTAGTCCTTGAGCATCCCCAGTGCGCGGCGGCTCATGAGGCGGAACTCGCTGTGATTATACACCGTATCCACGCCGAGAGCCTGCTGGAGATTGTAGAAGGCCTTGGCGGATGTGCGCTTGAACCATGTATCGGTGCTTCGGGAGGCGCGCACACCGTAGACGATGTCGTAGCCTTCGCGGAATTTGCGCACCATCTCCACTATTGCCTCGGGATCGTCCTGGAGGTCGGCGTCGACGGTGATGGCGGCATCGCAGCGTGGCGTCAGGTCGGTGAGCGCCGCGAGCATGGCAGCCTGCTGTCCGCGGTTGTGCGCCAGCAGGATACCCTCCACACGCGGGTCGCTCTGATGGAGCGACTCGATGACGGCCCAGGTGTTGTCCGTAGAACCATCATCTGAGCAGAGGATGAAACTGTCGGCGGCGCAGAGGCCCTCCGTGTGCATGCGGTCAAGTACGCCCAGCAGCACGGGGATACTGAGCGGCAGCACGGCGGATTCATTGTAGCATGGCACCACAAGGGCTATGACAGGGAGGGTGGCAGGCATGGCAGATTATTAGGTAGTGGTATATAGACAATACGCGCCGACAACCGCCATAGATGACGGAGCGTCGGCGCGTGAAGTTATCAGTAGCTGCGGGCAATGATGACGCGGCGCTTGGAAGGCTTGCCGGTGACCATGCAGACACCTTCTTCCTCGGGGAGGTCGAGAGGTATACAGCGGATAGTAGCCTTGGTATCTTCCTTGATGCGTTCCTCGGTCTCGGTAGTACCGTCCCAGTGGCAGAGGAAGAAGCCGCCGTCCTCGATGCGAGCCTTGAAGTCGTCGTAGCTGTCGCAGATGTATGTGTGCGAGTTGCGGAGGGCTTCGGCCTTCATATAGATATTCTGCTGGATTTCCTCCAGGAGAGTGTTGACGTAGTCGGCGATACCGGCCAGGGGCTCAGTGTGTTTCTCGAGGGTGTCGCGGCGCATTACTTCCACGGTACCTTCTTCGACGTCGCGCGGACCGATGACGAGGCGCACGGGCACACCCTTGAGCTCATAGTCGGCGAACTTGAAGCCGGGGCGCTTGTTCTCGGCGTCGTCGTACTTGACGGAGATACCGAGTTCGCCGAGGCGCTTCACGATGGGCATCACATGCTCGGTGATGGCGGCGAGCTGTTCGGCCTTCTTGTAGATAGGCACGATAACCACCTGAATAGGAGCGAGATGCGGCGGCAGTACGAGACCATTATCGTCAGAGTGAGTCATGATGAGCGCACCCATCAGACGTGTGCTTACGCCCCACGAATTGGCCCATACATATTCGGGCTTGTTGTCGCGGTTGACGAAAGTCACGTCGAAAGCCTTGGCGAAGTTCTGGCCGAGGTTGTGCGAGGTACCGGCCTGGAGAGCCTTGCCGTCCTGCATCATGGCTTCGATGGTGTAAGTATTGAGAGCTCCGGCAAAACGTTCGTTGGCAGTCTTGACACCGATGGTCACGGGCATAGCCATATAGCGGCGGGCGAAGTCGGCATAGAGCTTGATCATCTGCACTGTGCGAGCCTCGGACTCCTCGGCTGTAGCGTGGGCGCAATGGCCTTCCTGCCAAAGGAATTCGGAGGTGCGGAGGAACATGCGTGTACGCATCTCCCAGCGCATCACGTTGGCCCACTGATTGCAGAGCACAGGCAGGTCGCGCCAGGAGTGAATCCAGTTGCGGTATGTGCCCCAGATGATAGTCTCGCTGGTGGGTCGTACTATGAGTTCTTCTTCGAGGCGTGCATCGGGGTCTACGATAACTCCGGTGCCGTTGGGGTCGTTCTTGAGACGATAGTGAGTGACCACGGCACACTCCTTGGCGAAGCCTTCAACGTGCTCGGCTTCGCGGCAGAGGAACGACTTGGGAATCAGGAGGGGGAAGTAAGCGTTCTGTACGCCTGTCTCCTTGAACATACGGTCAAGGGTCTGCTGCATCTTCTCCCAAATGGCGTAGCCGTAAGGCTTGATTACCATGCAGCCGCGTACGGCGGACTGTTCGGCAAGGTCGGCCTTGACCACGAGCTCATTGTACCACTGGGAATAGTTCTCGCTGCGCTTGGTGAGGTTCTTGAGTTCTATAGCCATGGCAGATATATCAGAAGGGGAATTCTTCGTCGTTACCGGCGGGGATATTCATATCGGGCACGCTCATACCGGGCTGAGGAGTGGGGGCAACGGGCTGTGCGGGAGCATCGGGCACGGCACGCCAGCAGCGTACTTCGGTGTACCAGCGGCCATTGTATTCGCGCGATTCGAGGTCGAAAGAGATAGTCACCTTGTCGCCTACATTGAGGATGATAGAGTCGGCATTGGCACCGAAGCAGGTGAAGGCAACCTTACGGGGGAAAGTTCCCTCGGTATTTTCGAGTACATACTCGCGTTTTTTCCAAGCATTACCGGCCTTGGATGTACCCGATACTTCGGGGAGGGCCACTATGATAGTACCTTTGAGTTCCATGTGATATTCTTATTTGTTTATTTGTGCAAAGGTACGCGTTTTTTTCGTGCAACGCAAATTTATTTTTTCACCCACGTCATCATTGTATTTCGAGTAAAAGCCCCCCCTCGCGAGACCGTGTCAGAATTCGATATGCAGGCGGGTGAGGCTGTGTCAGAATTCAATATGCAGGCGGGTGAGGCCGTCGACGCCGGTGCTGAGGCCATAACGTGCTCCGTGCTTGCGAAGGACATCGGAGATGAGCATGAGGCCCAGGCCTCGGTCGGCATTTTTGGTGGAGAAGAAGGGCGAGAACACCCTCGATGCGTTGTCGGCAGAGATGCCGCGTCCGTTGTCTTCGACCTCAAGAGTACGTCCGACAGCCCGCAGTGCAATAAATCCTTCTTTTTGTCCGGACAGACTCTCCACAGAGTTTTTCACGGCATTGACAAGCACTCGCTGAAGCAGCATCTCATCGCCCTTTATAGTGCCGGCATCATCGACATCAAGACGCAGCTCCACCTCCGGCGGACACATTGCTGCGAGGAAGGGCGCCGACCGACGCAGGAAGTCACCGAGGTCAAGATCTTCGAGCTGAGCCTCAGGCAATTTCACCACATCGGAGTACGACTTCACAAAGTCCGACAGCGCGCGTGCCGACGACTTGCCGGACAGCAACGCCGCCACAATATATTCATCGTCGGCATGAATATCCTCCATCGTTTCAAGGAGGCTCACGATACCTCCGAGGGTATTATTAACCTCGTGTCCCATAGTGCGTACTATCTTGTTGAAGAGGCTTTTCTCCGCACGCATTATCTCATCGGTGAGCATCTCCACCAGGAAGAAACTGCGGCGGAAACCGCGGTCCATAAAATGCAGACGGGAACACTTCACCACCTTGCCACCGCCGTCAAGTCTGAGTACGCGTTCTTCACCGTCGGCAAAACCTTTGAGAATATCTTCGAGCTCTGCGCCGCCTAAGTTTACGAAAGCATCGTTGCGGTCGGTGATGTTGCCGTCCAGGTCGCATATCGCTATGCCCATGGGCGATACGGCCACAAGTTTTTCCAGAAAGGCCTGCTGCTCCTCGAGTTTGAGTCGCTCGGCCTTCATGGTGGCCATCATGCGGTTGAATATTTCCACCACCTCATCGGCATCGCGCTGCCCTACTCTGCGCAGGCGGCTGGCGAAATCCTGACTCCGCAGCAGATCCATGCCTGAGCGAAGTGCGCCGATGGGTTTGATGACACTGCGGTAGAGCAAAAGCAGCCACACTATAGCCGTCAGCGACAGCCACATTGACAGCGATGTATGCCCGAAGAAAGCTGCTACGGCAGCCGCAGCAACAGTACCTAAGCACAGTGACAGATAGATATAACGTTGACTCATTCTTTCAGTTCGAATTTCTCCATGCGTCGGTACAGCGACTGGCGCGTAATACCCAATATGCGTGCAGCCTCGACCGTACCCGACACATAGACCTGTGCCACGACATTGACCGCGACTGCAAATTTAGCCAAAATAACTGAATTCCAAGCTATAATCGCCAAAAAATTAGTAACTTTGCAGTCTAATACGCGCAAAATGACAAAAGAAGAACTGCTCGCAAGGCTCAACGATATAGAATGGAACGATTTCGAGGCAAAGGAGGCTTCGGGCGGTCTTCCCAAATCAATGTGGGAGACAGTCAGTGCTTTCTCCAACACTGAGGGCGGTTGGATAATATTTGGGATTAAAGAGAAGAAGACCGAAGATGGCTCCGTTTACGTTGTCAACGGGGTGCCGAATCCTGAGCAAATGGAGCAGGATATAATCACTACATTGCGTTCCCGCACAAAGTTCAATGCCCCTGTCTCATGCAAAGCCATGAGATACAAGATTGACGGCAAGGATATTCTCGCTTTTGAGATACCTTTGTCGCCTCATCGACCTGTTGCAATCAAAAGTAATGGAGAGGTATATATAAGAACAGGAAGCGGTGATACACTCGCCACGGACATGGAGGTTGATGCCATTGTTCGAGACGCTTCTTTCGGAGCCAAATCAGAAATGGAAGTTCCCGGCTCAAGTTTCAATGACATCAATCTTGTCTCCATTGCATCCTACCGCAGTTATCTTCGTGATTTCAATCGAGCTCTTTCGTTCCCCACATTGAATGATGAAGATTTTTGTAGGAAACTGAATATCGTTCTTTCATCGGGCAAACTGTCGTATGGCAGTCTCCTTATGTTTGGCAAACGGGAGTCGGTACTCAGTGCTTTGCCCAACTTTTGGATAGACTATATGGAGATTCCGGGCGATTCATACGCCACTGCCTCGCAACGATACACTTACCGTATGCCTGAGCAGGAAAATATATGGGAGAGTTTTCAGCTTATAATGCACCGCTTGCGTAATTTTGTGGATGCTCCCTATGTGGAAGGTCCCGATATATTCGGTGTTGAGGATAACTCACAACTGTTCTGCTTGCGTGAAGGATTGGTGAATTTTTGCGCTCACTCCGATTATTTTGCATCAGCACACCCCACAATAAGAGTATTTGATGACAGGATTGTAATGCAGAATCCGGGACGGTTCATTCTTGATGCCGACGAGTTTCGGAGCCGTATCCTGTCTATGCCTCGTAATCCGAGTATAATCAGACTATTCCGTCATCCGAAACTATCTGAAAATGCCGGATATGGCATTGACAAAATATTAGGTTGGAAAAGACTGACCGGGAAAACCGTCACCTTTGAGAGCGATATGCTAATCTCAACGGTCACTTACCCATTGGCATCAACTAAGGATTCTCGCAACGCTGGCGAGAATAATGGCGAGAATGGCGAGAATAATGACGAGAATAAAGTTCTTGAGATAATCCGAAAAACCCCAAGCATTACACAGCCATTGATTGCCATAGAGACAGGTTTCTCAACAAGAAAAGTTAACAGGATTATAGCATCTCTCAGAGAGAAAGAGATAATAAAACGCATTGGAAGAACCAAAGGAGGGCATTGGGAAATCCTATCAGATTAGTTCAGAATGTAGGTCAGAAAACCGCCGCAACAGTACCTAAGCACAGTGACAGGTAGATATATTGTTGCCTCATTCTTTCAGTTCGAATTTCTCCATGCGTCGGTACAGCGACTGGCGCGTAATGCCCAATATGCGTGCGGCCTCGGTCAGGTTGCCGTCGGCACGGCGCAGCGCACGCACTATGGCCTCGCGTTCGGACGCCTCCAACGTCTGAGCCTGTTCTCGGCTATCCTCCATTGCCTTGGAGCGTTTCAGTATATCGCGTATGCGAGCCATAAAATCGCGGTTGCTCCACGGTTTGGTGACGAAATCCACGGCGCCATAGCCCATACCCTCCACGGCCAGAGGGACTGTAGCCCAGGCAGATAGCATTATCACCGGTACCTCCGGCGCCAGGATGCGTATGCCCTGCAGCATCTCTATCCCCTGCCGTCCGGTAGTGGACAGAGTAAGATTCATATCCAGGATGACAAGCTCGATGCCACCGCCGCGGATAGCCTGAATGGCTTCTTCTTCAGTACCCACGGCTATACTCTCATAGCCTCCCTGCCTGAGCATCAGCCCCAGGGAAAGACGTATCGTGCGGTCATCGTCAACTATCAGAATCATACTACAAAGCTCTACACCTGCAAATTTACATATTTTTCACCAGTTTTTCAAAATCCGCATTGATATCGCAGCGACCGGAGTAGTCGTAGAGGGTAAGCGACCTGAGCTGATACCAGTAGGTCCAGAATTTGTAGAGCTGAGTGACATAGTCGCGGCGCGAACTGTCCTTACTCGTGCGCGAATCGTTCAGCTCCAGAGGCGACAGCATACCTATGAGATAGGTCTCGACATTGGTCTGATAGCGCTGTGCGGCAATCTCGCTGGCGCGGGTAGAAAGTTCCAACTGTGCCTGCTGATTGGCGAATCGCTCCACGAGGATGAAGAGCTCCTGATTGAAATTGAGCGTCTCCTGACGTATGCGACTCTCCGACACACGCCGGCGGCTTTCGGCCACCTTCACCTTGCCGCGGCGCTTGCCCCAGTCGACAAGCGGTATCGAGAAACCTACGGAGGCGAGTTCGTTGGACTTCAGACGACCATAGGCGCCACCGATTTCAGGGTCGGTGCCCGAGTAGCCTATGCGGGCGAACAGGTTGATTTCGCGCAGGTCGCCCTTGGCTCGCGCCACCTCGTAGTCAGCCTCAAGCTGCTCACGAAGCATCGACTTCATGAACTTGTTGTTCGCCGTAGCACGCTCCAGCGCGTCGCCATAAGTGATATCTGCCTCGGGCACAGCCTCCGGTACCACGGGCACTATCTCAAGGTCTTCACCCAGGCCGAGGAAGGTGCGCAACTTGAACATCATGGCTTTCAGCGAGCTGCGTGTATCCGTCAGCGCCGAGCGGGCCTCTATTTCATTAAGCTCCATCTGCAGCAGGTCGTTGCGGCTGATTTTGCCCATGGCACGCTTCTCCTGCGCCACCTTGTAGAGCAGCGAGGCGTTCTCGAGGTTCTGCTCGGCGATAGCGACATTCTCCATGCTCATGAGCAGGTTGAAATAATAGTCGACGGTGAGGCGTGCTACATCCTCGGTAGCACTCAGGAAGGCAGCCTTCGCCTCGGAGTAGCGCACCGGCTCAATGCGACGGTTCCACTTCATGGTGTTCACGCCGAACAGTGGCTGGTCCAGTGTAAGAGCCACGGGGACGGTCATGAAGCGATTGTACTTATCGCCGTCGAGCTGCCGCAGGAAATCGAGCGACGAGCTGAGGCTGACCTTACCGCCGGTGAGCGCAATATTCTGCTTCACAGACAATTCGCCGTGAGCCTGGAGGGTGTTGGTGCGCACGAAACTGTATTCGCCGTTCTCGTCCATATACGAGCTGTACTGCTTGGCGTAGGACGGCGCCGTAGCGTTGAAACTTAGCTCCGGCAACTGGTCGGCCCGGAATGTGCGCCACTCCCAGTATGCCGCCCGCAGCTCGTCGAGGGCGGAGGCGGCTTCGACACTCTGCACACGAGCCATAGCGATTGCGTCGTCGAGGGTCAGGTGAAGCTCGCGGCCATATCCGTACACGGCAGTGGCCGCGAGCGCTAAGATAAAAATAGTAAGCCGTAGGAAACGCCTGCTCTTCATGATTGTCGTTATTGGTCTTTGAGTGCTTCTGCGGGATTCACTTTCATAGCCTTGAGGGCCGGATATGTAAGTCCGGCGGTTATCATCAGCGCCAACGCCGCTGCCGCACACGGCAGACCGCTCCAACCGATAGCGGAGGTCACGCCGGAGCCTATCACATCCGACAGGTCAACTTTGTAGAGTATAAGCGCTCCAATCGCAGCGATGAAGGGCAGCGTGCCGGCAAGCATCAGCATGCCTTCGCCGAGGAGGCGGCGGAAAAGATCTCTGCGGGTGGCGCCATTGACACGTCGCAGGGCCAGCTCCGGTACGCGCTGCTGAGTGCGGAACCAAAATGTACCCAGGAAGCCGAGAAACACTGCGGCAAGGATGAATAAGGTACTCACGGTAAGGGTACTCAAGTCATTGCTGACGTTCATCTGTGCTCTGTCGCGCAGGTCTTTGATATCTGTCACGGTTGAGAGATATACATTGCCGAACTCGAGGTCTTCGGACTTGAGCGACGCCATGAAGTCTGAGCCTTTGCCGGGCTTGACACGTATGGCCACATGCTCGGGAAACCAGCTCGCCGGCAATTTCTGAAGTATCATGCCGTTGAAGATGGGTTCATAGTCGTTGCGACGTATGCCCTTGATGATAGCGCCGATGTGTTCTACTCGTGTAGAGTCGTAGGTCCAGAAAGCGTCGCGGCCGCGCCACTCCATAGGGTCGTTTTCATCCTTCGCGCCATCGTGAAGTGACAGTATAGTCTGACCGTTCTCTATCATCTCGGCGAGCTGTTCGGTGGTCTCGCCGCTGACACCTGTCATGCGCAGAGTGCGCACGAGCTCGGGAGTCATGTGGCGCAGGTTGCCGGTGTATGTCTGACGGGTGCCGTTGATGTCGGCAGCAAACATGTTGCCGGAGTAGTTCCAAGTGTAGGGCAGCGCATTATTGCCGGCGCCAAGGGATTCGACATAAGGGTTGTTGCTGAGATTTGCCAGGAGGGTTTCAAGGTCGGTGAATCTGTTGTGGAGCGAGTCGGCATACGGCTTGTAGGTAGCCGCGTCGCGGCTGACGCACCCGGTATATCCCACGTAAATGTCGGAGATATCATAGCCCTCCGGCTCCTGATGGAGTCGATCGAGAAAGATGAATGTAGAGAATATGCCCCACAGAACCAGGCCGGTGATGACCAGCTCCACACACATCCATATATTGCTGCGCCATTCGTTGCGCATCTGCTGTAATAATTTCCGTTTCATGGATTGCAATGTATTTCGTATGAGCGGTTTACTTACTTGCGTTGATAGCAGTCACAGGATTGACGCGGGCAGCCTGCCATGCCGGCATGGACGCACTGATGATATTGAGGACGAAGCATGCGCCGAATGCACCGAGGATGATGCGCCAGTTCAGGAGCATACTCAGGGTGGGGTGGATGGACTCATTGTACTCGGTGGTGTACATGCCGTCCCAGAACATGCTGAACAACACGCCTGCTACGAGACCTATCAAGCCGCCGGCAAGGGTGATGAGGAAATTCTCGACGATGATGTCTCTGATGATGCGTCGGCGTGTGCACCCGAAGGCGCGGCGTACACCGATATCGCTGATGCGTCGGCGCAGACGGCTATGGAGCATGCTGCTGAGGTTGATGGCCGGTACGAGCAGCAGTATGATATAGATTAGTGCATCCATCTTGTGCTTGTCCGACAAGTCCGGTGTACTGTTGCTGCCTTGGAGCCCCGAAGTGATAGTCTCCTGATCAAAGGGTGCGCCGTGGTAGAGGGTGCGTCGGTTTTCTGAGGCAAGTTCGGTATCTATCAGTGCGTAGCGCGCCTTGACCCGGTCGCGGATACTCTCGAAGTCCACGCCTTCCCGGACGAGCATGGCCGCACTGATGTCGCCCATATTCACGTCCCATACGCTGCCGTTTTCCTCAATTGTAGCGTCGATAGGAGTGTAGACGTCGCCGAAGGACCATGTGCCGAGTCGGCTCACATCGCCCACTACACCTATCACATCGTAGTAGTTGTGGTTGAGCTGCATACGTCCGCCCACTGCGGGCTCCGACCCGAAGAGTCGGCGGGCTGTCGATTCGCTCACCACTGCCACGGGAGTGCCTGCTTCTATTTCTTCGGGCGTATAGTAGCGACCTTCAAGCAGATCGAAGTCGTAGATGCGCCAGAAGGCGTCGTCAGTGGCACGGTTGTACACCGAGAATGTCTCGCCGACAGGACCTTTCGCGTCCATGCGCTCGGGGTCGCTCTGCATGAAACTGACATCTTCTACCCCTTCGAGGTCCTTATAGAGCTGTCGTGCACGGAGGAGCGACAATCCTCCGGAGCCGGACGAGTGGTTGCCCTCGGCGGTGGATTCGAAATGAAAGTATTTGCCGTAGAGCATGCGGGCGCGGTGATTCTCCGGGGCAAAGGGCATGATGTACAACAACTGTATTGTCAGCATCACCAATATCAGGAATATCGACATGGCGGTGCCTAATATCGTCACCCAGGCTATCACCGGCTGGGTGCGCATATCGTAGATTATTTGTTTCAGCTGATTTTTCATAGCTCGCTATGCCTTAAGAGATTATACGTCCGTCGAAGAAGCGGATGATGCGGTCGGTCTGCTGGGCCTGCTGTTCGTTGTGGGTCACCATGACGATGGTGATTCCATCTTCCTTGTTGAGTTTGTGGAGCAGTTCCATCACCTCGGCACCCATCTTGGAGTCAAGGTTACCCGTGGGTTCGTCGGCAAGTACTATCGTCGGTCGCCCAACGATGGCTCGTGCTATGGCCACGCGCTGGCACTGTCCGCCGGAGAGCTGCGAAGGCAGGTGCTTGCGGCGATGGACGATTTCGAGGCGTTCGAGCACTTCGTCGACGCGGCTGCGGCGCTCGCCGGCACTGACACCTTTGCGGTAGTCGAGGGGCATTTCTACGTTGGCCTCGACATTAAGCGAGGGGATGAGGTGGAAGCTCTGAAAGACGAAGCCTATCTTTTCGTTGCGGAAGCGGGACAACTCGCTGTCTTTCATCCTGCTGCAGTCGGTACCACAGATGAGCACACTACCTTCGGTCGGCTCGTCGAGGAGGCCGATGATGTTGAGAAGCGTGGATTTGCCGCAGCCCGACGGACCCATGATGCTCACGAATTCACCTTCTTCTATGTTGAGGTTGACGTTCTCGAGCGCTGTTGTCTCGATTTCCTTTGTCCGGTAGACCTTGTTGATTCCTTTGAGTTCAATCAGTGCCATTGTATTTTGATATGATTGTATAATATTATTATTTCCTGAGAGTCAATTTCTTATATTTTTCATAGGACGTCATATCGATGGTGGCTACACGCTCGCCGGTTTTGAGTCCGTCGACGACTTCCACCCATTCGCGGTTGCTGTCGCCGAGTATCACTTTGCGCTGACGCACCGTGCGGCTGCCATCGTCCACAAAGAGGACGTAATCGCCGGGGCCTTTGAAATAATTGCCCTGCGGGATGCGTAGCACCTGCTCCTTGAAGCCGTAGGCCACATAGACCTGCACCCTGAGGCCGGCGCGCAGGCGGGGATTCGACGCGTCGTAGAGCTGTACGGTGAAGGGTACGCCGCCGGAGGTGGACTGCGGTTCGACGTTCTCCACGGAGCCTTCGAGTTCGATATTGCCAAGGCGCAAGATGGCCGACGAACCTGGAGTGACCTTGTAACTGCTGCCTTCGGGCACCTCGGCCTCTACCTTGAAGGCACTGAGGTCGGACACCACGGCCAGCTTCTCGCCGGTGCTCACAGTGCTGCCTATCTGGGTCTTAAGGAAGGTGAGCACGCCATCGTGCGGAGCAGGTATGCGGCCTTGAGCCAGAGTGCGCTCCATCAGCTGCACATCGCGTGTACTGTTGCCGAGCTCCAGGCGCGCGGATTCTTCAAGTGAGTTGAGTCGCTCGCGCTCGTTGACAAGCCTTTTGCGGAGGCCCGCCAACTCGAGTTTGCCGGTGGCATAAGCCGTCTCGGCCTGGCGCACGCGGTCGCCCGTACCGGAGCCGAGGCTGTCAAGGCGGCGCTCGTTCTCCACTTCGACAGCAAGACGGTTGACCTCCATCTCCTTTATCTGTGTCTGCATCTCGAGGTCGGAGAGTGCCGAGTGATTGGAGAGCTGAAGCTGTCGCAGTTGGGCAGACTTTATATCGTTGGCGGCGCGGAGGTTCTGGTACTGCGCGTCCGCATCCTGGAGGTCGAGGCGAAGGAGAGCTTCTCCGGCACGCACGCTGTCGCCCGGACGGGCATATACTTCCATGATGCGACTGCCCACGGGAGAGTTCACTATTTCCTCAAACGCCGGTACCAGACGGCCCGATGCCGCGACGGAACTTTCGAGGGGACCCAGCGTGACGCTGCCGAGTTTGAGATCGGACTCGCTGACGCTCCTGCCACCGTCGAACTGGAGGAGCGCACCGACAGCCGCCAGTATGGCGACTGCTATTACCGCCGTTTTGATGATTGAGCGGCGGCGACGGCTCCGCAATTCTTCCTTTGATATCTGTTTGTCCATGCCACAAAATAATAAAAAAATCGCCCCTGTGTCAAGTGCTGTTGATTTACAGCGACTTACACAGGGACGATGTGTCCGATTTCGTACACCGGCCTTATCTGGCCTCACTTATGGACGTGTACGAATACGTAAATTGCGGTTGAATTCCGGCCTACTTGAGGGCTACCTTGCAGGCGTGGCCGTTGTTGCTACGCACTACATATACACCGGCGGGGAGCTTGAGAGTAGCTGTGGGGCCCTCGGCTTCAGCGACAGCCTGACCGGCAAGGTTGTAGACGGTGAACGAAGCAGCATCGGCGCAACTGATGGTGCGTCCGCGTACCACAATACCATCAGTAGCGGCATCGACTACTTCTACACCATCATTGGCCGGGTTGTAGAGGCGGTAAACTGCCATACCGTTGGCGGGAGTGTACTGATATATAATGTAGTCGGCCTTGGCACGACGCTCGGCGAAGAGCCAGTTGAAGGTGGAGTAGTTGCCACCGGTGGTGTAACCGATGTTGCCGATAGGCTCGACGTTATCAATGACAGTATCGAGTGTGAGGTCGCGTACGGAGAAGCCGCCGAGATAGTTGGCACCGGAGTTGTAGACGAGGATACGGTTGGCGCCTTCGGTGATGAGGGCGAAACCGCCGGTGCTGTTACGGTTCGGGGCAGAGGTGGTGGAACGGCCTGTGAGCACCTCGGTATTTGCACCGCCTGAGTATTCGGCGATACCGTTGGCGCGAACCTGATAGAGCCAGTTCTCCGAGTTGTTGTCGACGGGCACTACATAGCCGGCGGTAGTACCGGTGAACTGCACGTCGCCGCTGGTCTTGTAGCCTGTCACCTTACCGTCGGCGAGGGCGATGATGTTGATTTTGCTCTGCTTGTTGGGGTAGAGATAGATGTAGCCGCCGTCGCCGAGGAGGTCGCCGGAAGCGTTGATGAAGTTGGTCTGGCCCTCTACGGGTACTTCGACTTCTACTCGTACCGCTTCCTCATAGTCGTCAGGGCGTGCGCCGGCGGGATAAATAAGGAATGAGTGAGCAGTCTCTACGAGCTTGTCGTCGCGAACGATAATGTTGCCGGCATCGTCGCGGCAGCAGCCCCAGCCCTTACCGCCGGGGATAGAACCGATGCAACCGGTGTTGTCGAAGATGTATATCTTGGCATCGGCGCAGTCGTTGACATAGAAGAGACCGTCGACAGCGACACCCTGCTGGGCGTTGGTGCCGTCGATGTGCTCGGGCGCATTGTCGGTGGTGGTGGAGAGAATCCACTGACGCTCAAGGACGAGGACGAGGTCTTCGGGGGTGCCGGCATTGGCGGCAGCCTTGCTGTCGAAACGCCATGAGCTGATACCCTGACCGGCCACAAGGGCGTGCAGACGTGATGTGCCGTCGGCGCCTGGTGTCATGCCGGTGGCAACATAGTCCGTTGCGGCGAATGAGCCGAAGGGGGCGGTGACGGTGGCCATATTCTCGAGGCCGTCGGTGAGGTCGGCAACACTAAGGGCAGTACCGTCGGAGGCGCTCACGATGGCGTAGTTCTTCGCACCGTAGCGCATGAAGGATGCGGGACCCGTAGCGGCTGTCCCTTCGCTATACTTGTCCATGGGGATGCGGGTGCCGTCCCAGTTGAAGGTGTACTCGCGCGAGGGGCAGTTGGAGGAGGATACGAGGATGTTATTGCGGGAGTTGGGTGTCACCACGAAGCTGAATTTGCCCCAGTTGGCGGCAGTGTATTCGTTGGCATCGAGGGCGTAGACGGCAGTATCCATTGTGCCGCGATCCACGTGGTAGCCGCACACACGATATGTGGGCGATGAGGCAGAGGTGGAGTATGCTACAGTGTAGATCTTGAGGTCGTTGGAGTGACCGGACACGGCGAAAGCGGTGCCTACGCGCGCAGAGATGAAGTTGCCGCACTCGGAGAAGAGCGAGGTGCTCATCAGCAGCGAGGGGGTGGCATCGGCATTGTCCCAGATGTATACCTTGAAGGGCTTGGTGGTGCTGTCGTCGTTGGTTACAATCTCGATGTTGCAGCCTACGAGCTTACCGTCGGCCGAGAGGGCGATGTCGGCGAGAGTAGTCTCACCGCCTTCGATTCCGGCGAGAGACATCTCGCGAGCGTCCTCGGCATCGGGGATGGCATAGAGCGAGGGACTGCCGGCAGCATCGGCGGCAAGTACGTACCACAGGCCGGCGCCGCGGACGGCACGACGTACAGTCTTACCTTCGAGAGCTGAGGGCCAGGGGGCTACCGTCTCGTCGTCAACGTCATAGTTGCTGCGTATTACGGGCGAGAAAGTGCTCTCGGGGTAGTCGGCGGTATTGGGGGTAAGCGCCGCGGGAGGGGTGAGCTCGGGTAGGTTGGCGGCATCGAGGTAGTCGGTGGTGATGTAGTCACAGCCCATGTTGCCGTATGTCTTGTAGGCTGCATCATTGTTGGCGGTCCACACATTCACCTTCAGACCCTTGTCGTGGAACTTGGTGACGCAGGACTTGTCGAAGTAGCCGGACTGGATATCGACGTCGATATTCCACTGCACACACCAGTCGAAGTGGCTGGACCAGTATTCGCCGGTGAGGAACTGCAGGGGGATATCCGGATAGTTAGTGCGGATATACTCCAGACAGGGCTTCATGGAGGTGAGGATGATTACGTTATTGCGCATGCCGGCCTCCTCGATACCTTGGATGAGCAGGGGGATGCGGGAGCAGTCATTGCTGTTGATACCGGTGGTCCACTTGAGCTCGATGAGCGCACCGATACCGCCCTCCTTACATATCTGGAGATATTCGGCCATGGAGCAGATAACACCGGTGTACTTCACACCGTTGCGAGTCTGCGAGAGAGTCTCGGACTTGAGTTCCTCGAGGGTTGAGGTAGCAAGCGTCTTAGTGCCGCCGAGACGCTTGGTATCGTCATCGTGCGAGCAGACAAGATGAAGGTCTTTGGTGAATTTTACGTCGGTCTCGAGATACTTATAACCGAGTTCGACACCCTTCTTGAAGGACTCCTCGGAGTTTTCGAGACCCCATCCGCTGCCGCGGTGACCTATAAGAATAGGCTCGGCAGCCGCCGCGAGGGCGCACAACGCCATCAGACAGGCGATTAGTGTTTTTTTCATGGGTAGTTGTTTTGGTTTAGATATTCTGAGCACAAATTTACGCCATCTCCACGACAAATGCAAACAAATATCCCCCAGGCTACAATTGTACCCCCACCCACACTCCACGAAGCTACCCCACTTCATAACTCACAACCCATAACCCATAACTATCTAAACCTCTGCGTTTCTCTGCTCCTCTGCGCTCTCTCTGCGTGAGCCTATTCCATCCAGGACGGGAAACACGCCACCCCGAAAAAGTCTCACGCAGAGAACACGCAGAGGAGCAGAGATACGCAGAGAACATTGCCGGAAACGGTTCAAAGCAAAAAATAATCCGTAGACATCCTCCCGCATAAAGGGGAGAAACCACGGATTATATCGATGGATTATGAATCAAATTTGCGTAGGTTGTAGGCGCGTACTTGGGCGCTAAAAGCAGCCTCCGAGCGCCGTTGAAAAGAACAGGCCTAACCCGTCTCGGGCACGAGGCCTGTTCTACCAATCGATAAAAAAACTAATTTATTTCTGTATTTGACTATTCTTCCGCCGGCTGTAGTGGCACGGATGCAAAGAATAGCTTCTCTCACGAGGGTCGCTCCATGGAGCAACCGACTTCAGCGGGGCGTGAGCCTGTGCGCCCTCTATCTTGCAAACTAAAGGGCAACGCGGAAGCTACCGCGGGGGTTCGTGTTAAAGCTGGTGTTGGAGCTGCGGTAACTAACAAGGAAGTTGGAGGCAGCGGTGTTGTTCCAGCCACCACCACGATAAGGACGGTAGGAGCTACTCCAAGTACCGCTATTGTTCAAATAGCCGGCCGTAGTTTCATACTCCGGATAGCCAAGACCACTACACCACTCCCATACATTTCCCGACATATCGTATAG
>CAMWKV010000004.1 GCA_947174915.1 uncultured Porphyromonadaceae bacterium
AATTAAGATACATAATAAATATACAATGAAAGCCATTCATCGCTCGGCCCTGGCAGCCCTGGTATCCGTAGTGCTACTTACAGGATGTTCTGCCCCTAAAAAAGTGCCCTATCTCATTGATGCCGAGTATATTCCCACTGATGTGTTGAGTCAGTCACAGAATGTGACCGATCCTGTCCTCACCGTAGGTGACCTGCTTAATATCCAGGTGACAGGCGTAAATATGAACGCTATGGCCCCCTTCAACAAGGGCAAGTATATTGATACCGAAGGCAAAATCGGTACAATGTCAATGGCCAACTCTACTTCGAACAACTATGAGGTGTCCACCGACTACTTTCTGGTGAACTCCGACGGCAATATCGACTTCCCGATAATCGGCAAGGTACACGTTGCCGGCCTCACCAAGACACAGGTATCCAAGGAGATATGCGATGCTATCTATCCTAAGTACGTCACTGAAAAGCCCAGCGTGGACATCCGTCTGATGAACTTCCGCGTCACTGTAGGCGGCGCTGTCAAGTCCCCCGGTGTGTACCAGAGCAAGAACGAGCGCATGACTTTCCTCGAAGCTCTCTCAATGGCCGGCGATATGGACATCAAGGCCGACCGCGAGAACATCCTCCTCTACCGCGTCAACCCCGACGGTACACGCGAGGTGCACAAGCTCAATATTCACGACCGCAATTTCCTCCTCTCGCCCTACTACAACCTGCAGCAGAACGACTACATCTACGTGCAGCCGAACAACTCGATGCGTCAGAACGCATGGAGCCTCAACCCCGCAGTAGCGGCTACTATCACCATCGTTGGCGGCCTGTCTTCTGTGGCTTCGCTCGTCATCGGTATCGTCAACCTGTCCAAATAAAGTAACATATAACATACCTGACGTATGGACAACGACCACATTAACGCTCCGAAGCAGGATGAGACCTTTGACACTACGGGTCTCCTTCTCGCCTTTCTGGCCAACTGGAAATGGTTTGCTATCTGTGTAGTGGTGGCTCTAATAGGTGCTTTCTTCTATATCGTTAAGCAAATTCCTGTATATCAGATTGATGCCTCTATCTATCTGAGCCGTGACAATGAATCCCAGCAGAATGCCTTCACCATCGGTAACAACGGCAACCAGATGGTATCCGTCAAGGACTACATCGACGAAACAGAGCTCGAGGTGCTCAAGTCTCTTAATAATGTTATTAAGATTGTCGACAGCCTCGACCTGGCCTACAACTACTTCAGCGAAGGTACTTTCCGTGAAATACCTCTCTACGAGAACAATTCCGTAGTGGCCAAGATGGATTCTCTGTCGCTGCGCAATCTCAAAAATCCCATCGACATCACCCTTGATCCCGTCGGCGACGGAAAGTTCAATATCATAGCTAATACTACCTTCAAGACCGACAAGGAGAAGAAGGAATTCAAGGATGTGACGCTCCCCATCGATATACAGCTATCCCACGGTACGGTGACTCTCTCTCAGTCGCCCGTATATCAGGAACCTAAGGGTAAGATGCGAATCAATATCCGTAGCCCGCGTGCTGTGGCGAAGCAGATTTCGAGCTCGCTCAATATCCAGTTCGCCCAGAACTCCGACAAGATTATCCGCATCAGTCTACTCAATACTGTCATCCCTCGCGGCGTAGACATCATCGAGGCGCTTCTCGACTTCTACAACCGCGACATCATCGAGGACAAGAACCGCTCGGCAGTGCAGACGGAGGCATTTATCCTTGATCGTCTCGTCATGATTTCAGGCGAACTCAAGGACGTAGAGAATCGACTCCAGGAGTACCGCCAAGCTCACAATATCACCGATATTGCAGCCCAGAGCAACCTCAACCTCACGCTCAACAGCGACTACGAGCAGCAGCTTGCCGAGAACGATGCCGAACTCAATATCATCGACGAAATCGAACGCATCGTATCGTCGTCCGATACATACCAGACGCTCCCCGCTGCTATCAGCAACAACACCATCGCCCAGATTATCGAGAGCTACAACCGCAAGGTGAGCCAGCTCAACCGCCAACTCGAGGGTAGCACGTCGGACAACCCCCTGGTGGTGTCGATGAAGGATGAGTTGAGTCGCGACAAGGTGCGCATCCTCCAGAATCTTGCCACCACAAAGCGTAACATCAACGCTCGCCGCAACTCTATCTCACGACTCAAGAACAGCTCGGCCGGCCAGCTCGCCGCTACTCCTACCGTCGACAAGGGTCTCCAGGAAATCTTCCGCGAGCAGCAGGTGAAGGTCAACATCTACACCTTCCTCCTCCAACGTCGTGAGGAAATCGCTCTGCAGAAAACTCTTGCCACCAACACCGCACGTCTCATCGACGACCCCGAAGGTACTCGACTTGTATCCCCCCGCAAGATGAACACCTACGCCATGGCTATGCTCATCGGCCTGCTCATCCCCGCCGTGATAATCTTCCTGCGCCGCTTCCTCTTCCCTGTCTTCGCCGACCAGGAGGAGCTTGAGCGCCTCACCAATGTACCCATCCTCGGAGAAGTCTGTACCACCGACAAGGACGAGACAGAAGATATCGTTATTGCCGACAATGTGTCAACGCCTATAGCAGAACTTTTCCGACTGCTGCGCAACAATATCTCCTTCACCCGCGGGGGTGCCGAGAGCAAGGTGATTCTCGTCACATCCACCATCTCCGGTGAAGGTAAGACTTTCATCGCCACCAACCTGGCAATGACCTATGCGCTGATGGGTAAGAAGGTGCTCGTAATCGGTCTTGACCTCCGTCGTCCCATGCTGGCACACCGCTTCGGCTTCAGCAACCGACAGGGTCTCACCACATACCTTTCCGGCCAGGAGTCTGACATCAACAAGCTCATTCTGCAGACCAATGAGAACCCAAATCTCTATGTACTGCCTGCCGGCCCCGTGCCCCCGAACCCCAACGAGTTGCTCATGTCGAACTCTATGGATCGTGCGATGGCCAAACTTCGCGAAGAATACGACTACATCATCATCGATACCGCGCCTGTGGGTGTGATTTCGGATACCTATCTGATCACACGCTACTCGGATGTACAGCTCTACGTAGTGCGTGCCCACTACACCTCGCGCAACAGTCTCCGCACCCTCCACTCGGCTGTAGAGACCGGCAAGATGAAGTCCGCCTACATAGTACTCAACGGTGTGGACATCCGTTCGAATGCCTACCAGTACCGCCGCTACGGCTCCTATGGCTACTACGGCAAGAAGGGCAACCGTTCATACGGCTACGGCTATCTGAAGAATTCAAACAAAGAGAAATAATCCTCATCTCATCATACAGCAAGCGGGCGAGTCGCAATGACTCGCCCGCTTGCATTTCGACTATTTCGAGTACCTCGAGCTTTTCGAGCTTTCCGGGAATTTCGAGATACTCGGGCCTTTCGGGAATCTCGAGTATCTTGAGCCTTCGAGTATCCTATCGGGCATCTCGAGAATGGCTCGGGGCTCTCTCGGATGATTTGAATGGCCCGCGCTTCTTGAATTTATCGAGAAGCGCGGTGATTTCTTACTGGGCGTAGAGGGGGACGGCATTCATCATATAGCGGCGAAGCTCACCCCAGGGGTAGTAGATAGCGTTGTCACCGCTACGCAGTGCTACGGGGCGCTCGTTGAGGTCGACCCGGACATAGTATCTACCGCTCTGTCGGGCGCGGAAGATGATGAACTGGATATTGGCGGCCATGGGCACCACCTCGAAGTCGCGCCATTTCTCGGACACGGTATCGAAGTAGTTGGTGAGATAGTAGCATCCGGGTATGCGCAGGAGCGACAGCAGCGGCATGAGTGTCTCGGCATGGCCGAAGCGCAGGCAGGCGCAGGGCGACGCCTCCGGGTCGGCGATATATGCGTCAGTGGTCTCGATGAGGTTCAGCACGAGCTGCGCGGCGATATCGGCAGGGACGGTGCTCACTGTGGAGGCTGTCCGCTGCAGGTACTGACGCAGGTTGAAGCAGCTCCAGAGAGCCTGTGCCTCCTCGCGGGTGAAGTAGGTCGACATCTCCGACTCCCAGCCCATGGCGCTGAGACCGGCTACGACATAGTACTCCGTGATAGCAGCGTCGCGTAGCTTGGCGGGGTCGTCGGCTTCGAAGTCGCGGCCGAGGACGCGGCGGATAGCTGTGACGGGACAGGCCTTGGCGAAGTATTCATCATAGGCCGGAGCCCATAGTTTCTCGCGATGGAAGGCAAGGTAGTCCTCGTCTACGTCGAAGGGGCGCATCAGGGGTGAGTTCGACCGACCGGTAGTGGTGGCGAATTCGAGCTTATTGTTGAGACGGTCGAGTTGGTGGGTGAAGCTGTACATACTCATCATCACGCGGGGCGAATAGGACGACAGCGCACTCACCTTGCCACTGCTGCTGAATACCTCGGCGAAATTGTAGAACATGCGCGTGGCGATGCCGCTCTGTTCGGCCATGCCCAGGGAGTCGAGCGCCCCCCAGCGGCCGTTGCTGGCCTCGATGATGCGCTCGTTGAGTGCGGCGAGCTTGCGGCCCAGCGGCGTGATGGTGCCCAAGGAGTCGGCGCGCTCAAGGAGCTTGCGCAGTTTGAGACAGTTGGCTGCCGAGGCGGCATAGCGGGCGCCGTGACGACCCACATGGTTGATGAACACGGGGAGGAGCGAGTCCGGGTAGGCCACGGGGTGCTCCGGCGCCACATATGGCGTCAGGGAGCCTTCGCACTGGGTGTAGCTGTACGATGGCGGCGTATCGGCAGCAGCCGATAGAGCAATTGCTGCCGCGACAAGGGCGATGCAAGTACGTAATGACTTCATATTGACTTCTGATTTTTGTAGCGATTAATGCGCAAATATACTATTTTTTTCGCGGTCGGTGCAGAAATATGCTCATCCTTTTTGCCGTTCGCGGATTATTTTTTAACTTTGGCGGCAGCTTCGGTCTCTATGGCGCTTTGTAATAATCCCGCTTCGAACACATCCAACTATAACTATTGTCACATTAATACCTCTACAACTATGATTAAACTGACTAAGATTCTCCTTGCCTCACTTGCCGTTCTCGCCGGCGCCACCACGGCCTCAGCTGCCGAATCTGACGCACAGACAGGCTCAGTGCATCCCTACGACCACCAGCATATCGGTCTTCGCGCTCAGTTCAACCTCAGTTCGTCGAGCACACACACCGAATTTTTCCACTACGGTCCCGGCGTATCTGTCGGCGCGGTGTACTACGCTCCCTTCGGTCGCCTTACCTACTTCAATGCGGGCGTGCTCTTCAACTACGACACCTTCGGACTTAAGGGGACCGCCGGTACCATCCATGCGCCACGTCCTATGGAAGGACATCTCACTACCGTAGGCCTCCAGGTACCTATCGACTTTGGTATTAAGGCCGTGCAGAATAAGAATTTAATATTCGGCTTCTACACCGGCCCGCATCTCTACGTCGACTTCAGCTGCAAAGCCAAGTACGACTACAACCGCAGCGGTAATATCCAGAAAGTGGAGAAAGACTGGAAGACGCCCGGCCTCGGCTTCGGTTGGGGTGTCGGTACCGCTATCGATTTCAAGCAGCACTGGCATGTCCATGTGGAGTACTTCATCGGTTTCGGCAATATGGCCATGACCCAGGACCTCGAGCTCGGCAAAGAGTCCGGCATCACCCGCACCAACCTCTCACTCGGTCTCGGCTACAATTTCTAAAGCCGAAAAGCTCGCAAGCGCCCTCCCGCCGCACCACTCCCGCTACGACCGCTCCCGCTACGACCGCTCCCGCTACGACCGCCCCCGCTACGACCGCTCCGGCTACGACCGTCGAGAGGCACCCGGCGGGAAAAATCTTCGTTCGTTTTGTTTTTTTAACAGTGACGGAGTAAGAATCCGCACCTTTGCTGCGTCAAATATAGCATAAAAACAAACCAATATAAAAGATATGAACAAACTTATCAAGCGTGGTCTGCTGGCTCTTACTGTGCTCCTGGGTATGTCCGTGAGCATGAAGGCACAGCAGCTTCCGCCCCTCCCCGCCGACACGGCTCTCATCAAGGGCCAGCTCGAGAATGGTCTGACATACTACATCCGTCATAACGACAACCCCAAGGGTCAGGCCGATTTCTTCATCGCTCAGCGAGTTGGCTCCATCCTCGAAGAGGACAACCAGCGCGGTCTCGCTCACTTCCTCGAGCACATGTGCTTCAACGGCACCACCAACTTCCCCGGCAAAAACATCATCAACTGGCTCGAATCCATAGGTGTGAAGTTCGGCCATAACCTCAACGCCTACACATCCATCGACGAGACTGTCTACAATATCTCCAGTGTACCCGTATCCCGCACCTCCGTGCAGGACTCCTGCCTCCTCATCCTCCACGACTGGTCCTGCGATCTCACCCTCGACCCCGTTGAAATCGACGCCGAGCGCGCTGTGATTCACGAAGAATGGCGCCAGAGCAATGTGGGCTCCATGCGTATCATGGAGAAACTCCTGCCCGTGATGTACCCCGACAACCGCTACGGCTACCGTCTGCCCATCGGCACCATGGAGGTTGTGGACAACTTCCCGCCCCAGGCTCTCATCGACTACTATCACAAGTGGTACCGCCCCGACAACCAGGCTATTATCGTTGTCGGCGACATCGACCCCGCCTACATCGAGGCAAAGATCAAGGAAATCTTCACACCCATCACCATGCCCGAGAATCCTGCCGAGCGTGTGTACTTCGAGGTGGATGAAACTCCCGGCACCATCTATGCCCTCGGTTCGGACAAGGAGATGCAGTTCGCTGTGGTCGAACTCTTCTTCAAGACCAACGGCTTCAATCTCCCCCGCGAGATGCGCAACAGCGAGATGTACTACGTCGTTGACTATATCTCCTCCATGATTCAGTCGATGATGAACAGCCGCTTCAGCGAGCTCTCCAACAAGCCCGACACCAAGTTCGCTCAGGCCACCCTCGAAATAGGCGACTACATGGTCAGCAAGACCATGGGTGCCCTCGAACTGCAGGTGCTCCCCAAGGGCGACGATCTCATCCCTGCCTTCAAGGAAGCATACACCGAACTGATGCGTGCCGTCAAAGGCGGTTTCACCATCGGTGAGTACGAGCGTGCCCGCGCCGAATTCCTCTCCAACATTGAGAAGCAGTACGACAACCGCTTCGACCGCAAGAGCGGATCCTACTCCCTCGAGTATGTCCGCGAGTTCATCGACAACTTCCCCGCTCCCGGTATCGGCGTAGAGAAGGAAATCTACGACCGCTACGCAGCCCTCATCACAGTCGAGCAGATCAACCAGAGCCTCGCCCAGTGCATCACCGAGGACAACCGCGTGCTCCTCACCATGCTCCCCGAGAGCTATACCATGCCCACCGAGGAGCAGTTCGCAACTGTGATGGAAGAGGTTGACGACGCCGAACTTGAGCCCTACAAGGACGAGATGCGTCCCGATCCCCTCATCCCCGCACTCCCCGCAGCCGGTAAGGTTGTGGCCGTCAAGGACCTCGCCGACTGGGGCGCAAAGGAATACACCCTCTCCAACGGCGTCAAGGTAGTGGTGAAATCCACCGACTTCAAGAACAACGAAATCATCTTCAACGCCATCGCCAAGGGCAAAGGCTCCAGCACACTCGACGACTCCTTCGCTCCCTCCGTTCTCTTCGCTCCCTACGCCATGAGCTCCATGAGTCTCAACGACTACTCCAACTCCGACGTCCAGAAGTACCTCCAGGGCAAGCAGGCCGCCGTGTCGTTCTCCTTCAGCGACTACACCCGCGAGCTCAATGGTAACTCCACCGTGAAGGATCTCCCCACACTCATGGAGATGCTCTATTCTTACTTCACCGGCTTCGGTCTCCGCGAAGATGAGTACACCGCCACCCGCGATGCCATCGCCTCCATCCTCGCCAACCAGGAGAACACCCCTAACTTCGTATTCTCCCGCGACATCCTCAAGACTATCTACGCCGCTCCCTCCATGCAGATGCTCACCAGCAGCCATATCAACGCTGCCAACCGCGAAGCTATCGTCAACATGGTACGCGATATGATGGCCAACGCTGCCGACTACACATTCTTCTTCGCCGGCAACATCGACGAGGCTACCTTCGTGCCCATGATGGAGCAGTACATCGCCACTCTCCCCGCCGATGCTGCTACTGCTACTACTACCTACGAGCACAATCCCGCCTACGAAATCGGCGGCGGCAACACCTCCGACCACTACACCACCAAGATGGAGACTCCCCAGACATACGTCTTCATCGCAGTCCTCGGTCAGTTCCCCTACACTCAGAAGAACAAGATCATCGCAAGCGTAGCCGGTCAGGTGCTCTCTAAGCGTCTTCTCGACAAGGTGCGTGAGGAAATGGGTGCTGTTTACTCCATCGGCGCAAGCTGCGACATGGGCCGCACAGACGTACTCAACACCGTCATCCAGACAGCATTCCCCATGAAGCCCGAACTCAAGGACGAGACTCTCGCAGTCATCCGCTCCATCATGGAAGCTATGACTACCGATGTCACCACCGACGAGATCAAGCCCGCCATCGAATTCCTCGTGAAGGACAACAAGGAGAAACTCAAAGAGAACCGTGACTGGGTCGGCGCTATGTCCGCCACCACCCTCAACGGTGTCAATATCTTCCTCAACCGCGAAGAGGTCATCAACACTGTCACTGTAGAGGATGTCCAGAACTTCATGCGCGACCTCCTCGCACAGGACAACTACCGTGTAGTAGTCCTCGATCCCGAGGGTGTCACCGAAGAAGCAAGCAAGTAATCACCAACCACCATTCGAGCCGTCCACGGCTCGCACAAAAGCGCCGCCCCGCCCCGGGTCGGCGCTTTTTTCATCCCGACTCCGATCTTATCAGTTGAAGAGCTGCTCCCTATATTGGTCAAAAGGCTGCAATTGCATCGGCGTGCATTCTGTGCCGGCGACTCTTGCGGTCAGAGCCGATGTTTATCATGATTTATCATGATTAATCAGGATGAATCATGGATTGTAGCGGACGTCGTAGCCCCCTGATATACAACACCCCCGCAGGTTCCTTGTGGTACTCTGCGGGGTGGTATTCCTGCGCGCTCTGTGGGGCGCTGTGGGGTGTCGCGTGCGGTGTGGGGCGCTGCGGGAGGGGATATTTGTAGGCTTATGGGCGCTCTGCAGGGGTGGTATGTCCCCGGCGCGGTGCGGGTGTCAGACGGTGAGGATTTCGCGCTCTTTGGCGGCGAAGATATCGTCAATGCGTTTGAGGAACTTGTCGTGAACCTTCTGCACGTTTGCCTCGGCGTCCTTTTCTACGTCCTCGGGCATACCCTGTTTCACAGCCTTCTTGAGGCCGTCGATGGCATCGCGGCGGGCGTTGCGTACGCTCACCTTGGCGTTCTCGGCCTCGGCCTTGCACTGCTTCACGAGAGCTTTACGACGCTCCTCGGTGAGAGGCGGGATGGAGAGGCGGATTACTTCGCCGTTGTTCTCAGGCATGATGCCCACCTCGGAGTTGATGATGGCCTTCTCGATAGCTTTGAACATCGATTTCTCCCAGGGGGTGATGACGATGGTGCGTGCGTCGGGTACGCTGATATTGGCTACATTGGAGATCGGAGCCATGGAGCCGTAGTACTCCACGCGTACGGCGTCGAGAATCTGAGGATTGGCTTTGCCGGCACGGATGCGGGCGAGGGTCTCGTCGAGGTATGCCACTGCCATTTCCATTTTCTCTTCGGCAGGAGCGATGTATGTCTTTGGGTCGGTCATATTGGGTAGTGTATTAATTGTCAATATACTAAGGTGCCGATATTCTCACCTGCGAGGACGCGTGCCAGATTGCCCGGGGTGTCCATGTCGAATACGATGATTTTCATGCCGTTCTCGCGACAGAGGGTCGTTGCGGTGAGGTCCATTATCCGCAAGCCCTTGTTATAAATCTCGTCGTAGGTGATCTTGTCGAACTTCGTGGCCGAGGGATCCTTTTCGGGGTCGGCGGTGTATATGCCGTCTACGCGTGTGCCCTTGAGCATCACGTCGGCCTTTATCTCGATGGCGCGGAGAGCCGAGCCGGTGTCGGTGGTGAAGTAGGGGTTGCCGGTGCCGCAGGAAATTATTACGACGGTGCCCTGCTTGAGGAGGTCGTCGGCTTTCTGTGTGCTGTAGGGCTCGCCTATGGGAGCCATAGGGATGGCGGTGAGCACGCGCGCGGGGCAGCCGCCGGCTTCGAGTGCCGAGGCCAGGGCGAGAGAGTTGATCACCGTGGCGAGCATGCCCATCTGGTCACCTTTGACGCGGTCGAAGCCCTTGGCAGCACCGCTGAGGCCGCGGAATATATTACCGCCGCCGATGACGATACCTACCTGAGTGCCGGCAGCGGCTATGGCGCTGATCTGCTGTGCGTATTGGTCGAGGCGCTCGCGGTCGATGCCGTAGCCCTGATGACCCATGAGGCTTTCGCCGCTAAGTTTGAGAAGTATGCGTTTGTATGTCGGTTCCATATAGGTGTGGATTTGTGCAAATTTAGTCAATTATTTCGACATAGCTACACTAAGAGCACAAAAAAACGCCGTCCCGGGTGGGGCGGCGTTCTGTATCATTGGTGTGTGAGATTACTTGAAGAGTACCTTGGTGGCGGTGTTGCCCTGACGACGGATGTAGAGGCCGGCTTCGGGGTTCTGTACCTTCACGCCCTGGAGGTTGAAGTATTCAACGGGAGCATTCTCGGCAGCGACTCCTTCCACGCCACTTTCGCGGGTGATGACGAGTGTGCTCACGGCGGGAGAAGCGTACTCGGGCTGCATGTTCTGAGTGTCCATGATGAATGTGCTCTCTTCGGGGAAGGTGATGGTGACGGTGTTGCCTTCTTCCTTCATGTAGATCTTCTCAGCGTCGGGAGTGGTTGTACCCGCTGCCTCTTGGTAGTAGTAGCTCATAGAACCTACATAGTAGAGGACGCCCTGAGTAGGACCGAAGTCGAGGGATGCGAGGGGCATTACGATATTGCTGCGGTCGGTGATGTCGAGAGTCCATTCGGGGCTTTCGTACATACCCCAACCGTTGGCTGTATAGAAGCCCTTGGCGGCATCCTTGATGATGAGGGTGTTGGGCTCGTCCTCGTAGTAGGTAACGTCTACTTCGTAGGGTGCGATTTCCATAGCGCTGCCATTGCTGCCACGGAAGAGGGGCGAGAATACACGCTCGGTGAATACAGCCTTGCCGTAAAGTACTTCCTGGGGCAGAGCTGCGGGGTCGATGAACATGTTGGAGTAGGAGAGAACGTACCAACCGAGATCTTCCTGTGCGGGGTCACCGGCAGCGAAGATATCGTACTGGTTGAAGAAGATACCCTCGCTGGTGAAAGTACCGGTAAGGGCGGGAGCGGCAACGCCATTGTTGAGGGCGCCTGTCTCGGGATCTACAGTCTTGGCGTATAAGTATACGGGGCCGTCGCTGTCGGAGAAGAGGAGCTGCTGG
Source organism: uncultured Porphyromonadaceae bacterium (assembly GCA_947174915.1). Lineage (GTDB taxonomy): Bacteria > Bacteroidota > Bacteroidia > Bacteroidales > Muribaculaceae > CAG-873. The sequence goes on from CAMWKV010000004.1 coordinate 11,440, forward strand.
GGGATGGTGAGGGTACCTTTCTCAAGGTCAACTGTAGCTTTCACGTCGTAAGACACGGTGGAGCTCATTACGAACATACCGCTGATGGTAGCATCGTTGCCGTCGAGTGTGATCTGGATGTTGGTGGCCTGGAGCTGATCGGGGTCATCATTTCCCTTCAGGCTATAGAAAGCCCAGATGTACTTGCCGTCTTCGGCGAGAGAGGCAGCCTTGGCGGGGGCTGACTTTGCGGGGAGCTTAAGCTTGGCACCGTCGATGGTCTTTGCGGTGGTGGATACGGCAGCAGTGCGGAGGACGGGAGCCTGGGTGGCCTGCTGGCGGGTTGCGGCCGATGCGGTAAAGCCGAGAGCGGCAGCAAGAGCAAATGCGTAGAATTTCTTCATGCCTTAAAAATTGCTTTGTTTTGTGTGAAACAAATTGGAGTAAGTACTATGTCGCTCGCCATGGTAGACTCTTGAAAATTGGATATACCAGAACTCTGCTTGAGCGACGCCACAAAATTAGAAAGAGTATTTTAAAAATGCAAACATTTTTCCATAAAATTTTTTTTAATGTGGAAATTTGCTCATTTTCGTCGCGTTCTTCCCCTCACGGCTGCTGCTGATACGCTTGGAATTTACCACAAGCGGTTGCAAGTGTTCGCCCCGGCTCGTGAAGAAAGTGGGATTTCCTTCTATATAATAATAAGTAGTACACTGCGGCCGACACGAGGCGGCCTGAGAGCTTGCACACCCTCTCGGCAGACTGCAAGAGAGGCCTTGAAGAAAAAATCTCAAAAAAAGTGCTGAAAAAATTTGGTCGGGTCAAAAAAAGTGTCTAACTTTGCAGCGCAAAAGGGAAACAACCCCGCGCAACACCTTGCCTTGTGGTGTAATGGTAGCACGTCGGATTCTGGTTCCGCCTGTGAGGGTTCGAATCCTTCCAAGGCAACAAAGCAAAATCGCAACAGACTTCAAGTCCGTTGCGATTTTTTTGTTGTATCCGGCCTGCGGGATTCTCCCGCCTCCGGCTTGCGGGGCGGGAGATTAATTGATGTGTGGGTGGCAGGAAATGCGCCGCGGTGATGGATGGCCCGAAAATTTTTTGTACTTTTGCAGTCAGAATACTTAATTTCTTGTGTTGATATGAAATTACGACATATCATGCTTAGTGTGGCGCTCGCCGCAGCTGCATCCGTCACCGCCGCCGTGCCTATGCGCGACAGTCATGTGGGCGCCCTGGCCGACTACTGCGCGCCCGCCAACCGTCCCGCCTCCGTCGACATCACCTTCATGCCCGACGGCCTGACCTATGCGCAGCTCAGCGCCGACGGCAAGCGTATCGTGGCCGTCAATATCGCCGACGGCAAGGAGGCCGAGACACTGTTCGATATCACATACACCCGCGAGACTACCCTGCCGGACTTCGAAGGCTTCATCCTGAGCCCGGATGCCTCGAAGATACTCGTGTGGCGCAACAGCGAGCCCGTCTATCGACGTTCCTTCACGGCGCAGTACTATGTGTATGAGCGTCGTTCACGTCTGCTCCGTCCGCTGTCGACCGACCACACGCGCCAAAGCGTGCCCCTCTTCTCGCCCGATTCGCGCATGGTAGCCTTCGTGGCCGACAATAATATATACGCCGCCAAGCTCGACTATCAGACAGAGGTCCCCGTTACCACCGACGGCAGTGCCGGCAATATCATCAACGGCGCTACCGACTGGACCTATGAGGAGGAGTTCACCACCACCTCGCTCATGGCCTGGGCGCCCGACAACCTGACGCTCTGCTATGTGCGCTCCGACGAGAGCATGGTACCCGTCTACACCCTGCCGCTCTATCAGGGCACCTGTCATCCCATGGATCAGTATCGCCTGTATCCCGGCACGATGTCGTACAAATACCCCGTCGCCGGCGAACCGAATTCGGCGGTATCGCTGCACAGCTACGACGTGGAGACCCGCAAGACCAAGGAACTCGTATTCCCCGAAGGCAATCCATATTACATCCCCCGCATAGAGTATGGCCCCTCCGAGACGCAACTGATGGTATGCACCCTCAACCGCGACCAGAACCGTTTCGAACTCTTCTCCGTCAATCCCAAGTCGACCGTATCACGATCGCTCTACACCTGCGAGAGCAAGGCGTGGATAGAGCCGCAGATGTATGAGAAAATACACTTCGGCAGCAACGGATTCGTGGTGGCCGATGACAGCGACGGCTACACACGCCTCTACCGCTACAGCTACGCCGGTGCCTCGATGGGCGTAATCAGTCAGCCCGATGTCGACGCCACCGAGTACTACGGTAGCGACGCCGCCGGCAATCACTATTTCCAGGCAGCAGCCCCCACCCCCATGGACCGTACTGTCTACTGCCGCGATGCCAAGGGTCGTATCACAGCCATCTCCGCTGAAGGTGGTACCTCTAACGCCGCCTTCGCCCCCGGCTGCAAGGCCTACACGCTGACACATAGCGACATCAGCACCCCGCCCGTCACCACTCTGCACCGTGCCGACGGACGTAAGCTCCGCACCTTGGAGGATAATAGCTCCTACGCCGCACGCACGGCGCCTAAGATGCCACAGAAAGAATTCTTCACCTTCGACGCCTCCGGCACCACCCTCAACGGCTACATCGTACGTCCGCGCGACTTCGACCCATCGCGTCGTTATCCCGTGATAATGAGCCAGTACAGTGGTCCCGGATCGCAGCAGGTACTCAACCGCTGGAGTCTCGATTGGGAGGCCTATTTTGCCTCGCAGGGCTATGTGATAGTATGCGTCGACGGTCACGGCACGGGAGGTCGCGGAGCCGCATTCCGCACCTCGGTGTACCGTCGCCTCGGCGAACTCGAGACCGCCGACCAGAATGCCGCCGCACGCTATGCCGCCTCGCTTCCATATACCGATGCCAATGCCATAGGTATCTACGGCTGGAGCTACGGCGGCTATCAGTCGCTGATGTGCGCCACCTCCGACGGAGCACCATTCGCAGCAGCAGTGGCCATAGCTCCCGTCACCGACTGGCGTTTCTACGACACCGTCTACACCGAGCGCTACATGCTCACCCCGCAGCAGAACGAGACCGGCTACAACCGTTCATCCGTCCTCGGCCGCGCCCTCAACCTGCAGTGTCCCGCCCTGCTGATGTACGGCACCGCCGACGACAACGTGCACCCCGCCAACAGCCTCAGCTTCGTGTCGACCCTCCAGAGCGCAGGCATACTGTGCGATATGTTCGTCTTCCCGAACATGAACCACTCCATCAACGGCTGCAACGCCCGCCAGGTGGTGTACGCCCGCATGCTGTCGTACTTCAATGAACATCTCAAAAAGTAATACGCCTTGATAAAGACAGATACCGAGATAGGACGCTTGATGCTGAGGTTATGGCGTACGTGGGCCGTAGCCTTCGGCTCGCTCATACTGCCGCTGCTGCTCGTCACCGTAGGGGTGCCGCGTCTGTGGATACCCTTCGTATGCATCGTGGAGGTGTGGGCGCTCATGACGCTTATCAAGTCGCAGCCCGTGGATGTCAACCGCACAAGCACCATCGTGCTGACGGTAGCCTCGCGGGCGCTTTTGTTGACAGCGCTGGTTATGCTCATCATTGTCATACTATGCACAGACTGGCTCGTGCCGACGGTAATCTACCTCAATCTGTACAATACCGAGATACCCTTCATCACCTCCCTGGTGATATTCCCCATTACTGCCATCACTTGCCTGGTGTGGCTCTACTGCGGTCTGGCCGGTAACTACTACCGCAACAGCCAGCGCCGCAACGGCTACTATGTGGGCGATAACCTTACCGCCACCCTCTACTACCGTGAGACGCGCTATCAGATGCGCATCCTCCTGGTGGTGTCGCTCGTCATTGCCTCATGTGAGTACTGGTACTATTTCACCCGATATATCAACACCAATGTCAACCGCCCGGACAACTTCTTCTTCAACTGGTTGCCCATGGGTGTCTATGTGCTGTCGCTCCTCTTCATGGGTGGACGATACTCGTCGATGGAGCAGATTTTCAACTCCGTAGGCAACACCTTTGCCCGTCACCGCAACCGCACCGTCATCCGTTTCCTCCTGCTCTGCGGCGATGATATACTGCTGCGTTGTGATGCCGACGACCAGTGGGATACACCCTTCGTGGCCACGGCGAACTCCGGCACCGACCGGGGCGAGCACCGCGCGCGCCTGCTGATGGAGGACCTCTGCGGCCACAAGGATTTCACTCTCCGCTACTGCTTCACCAACGAGGGTCTCGCCGCCGGCTCCACGCTCGTACACTATGCCGTATTCATTGCCCCCGAGCGTCGCGAAGCCTTCGGCGCCGTAGAGGACAACTGGTTCACACCCTATATGCTGGACCGCGCGCTTAGCTCCAATATGCTCTCGCCCATGCTCGCCAACGAGCTCTACCGCATACACACCATCACGCTGGCCTGGAAGACCTACGACCGCCGTGGCCAGCGCCTGTATCCCATACGCCACTACCGTCCTACCTTCCGCTTCCGCGACTTGCCCAAGTGGCAGGTGGACTACGATGACCAGACATGGTTCGACGTGGCACATAATAATGAAGATCGCCCCTTCTTCCGTCTACGTCGCATCTGGGGTCGCCTCACCGGCATCTTGCGTCGCCGTCAAAGTACACAGTCATGAGTAAACGCGCCATTGCAGTGGTAGGACCTACGGCCTGCGGCAAGACACGCCGCGGCGTCGACGTGGCTCTTGCCCTCAAGGGCGAAATAATCAGTGCCGACAGCCGTCAGATATATCGCGGCATGGATGTGGGTACGGGCAAGGACCTCGCCGACTATCCCGACGGGCTGCCCTATCACATGATAGACATCGCCCCGGCCGGCTACCGCTACAACCTCTACGAGTATCTGCGGGACGCCCGTCGAGCCTGTGAGGAAGTGGAGGCGCGCGGTGCAGTGCCCGTCATCGTCGGCGGCACGGGATTGTATGTGGAGTCGCTGCTGAAAGGTACAGTGCTACCCACCGTGCCTTGTAATACGGAGCTGCGCGAATCGCTCAAGGGCAAGACCCTGGAGGAACTCGCCGACATCCTCGGGCGCCTCAAGACGCTACACAATGTCACAGACATCGACACTGCCCAGCGTGCCATCCGCGCCATAGAGATAGAGCAGTACTACCTCGAACACCCCGAAGAGGCTGCCCTCGCTCGCAATCCGCGTCCTTTGGACGCTGTCATAATAGGCATCGACATTCCCCGCGACGAGCGTCGCCGCCTCATCACCGAGCGCCTCCGCCGACGCCTCGACAGCGAGAACATGCTCGATGAAGTGAGCCGCCTCCTCGCCGAAGGCATAGCTCCCGACGACCTCATCTACTACGGACTCGAATACAAATTCCTCACCCTCCACGTCATAGGTCGCTTGTCGCGAGCCGAGATGGAGGAAGGACTTGAGACAGCAATACATCAGTTCGCCAAGCGCCAGATGACATGGTTCAGAGGCATGGAGCGACGCGGATTCACCATCCATTGGTTGCCCTACGATATGCCCTGCGATGAATTCGTTGACACCGTAACAAAGATCTACACAGCCCCATGACACGACCTCTTAGCTACATCTGTCGTCTCATGGGACTTTTGCTGCTTGCCGCCGTGATGCCTCAGCAGGCCGCCGCAGCTCCGGCAGTTATAGCCGATACTCTCGCAGCCGACAGCCTGTATATCTATCCTCTCGGCCCCGCACGCTCATTGCTCTACCATGTGCGTGCACTGCCGGCTCGTCGTGCCGCCACACATATTAATATATACTGGAATTATACCGACAGCACAGACTATCGCCGTACTACCTTCGAACTCCCGTCGTCAGTGCAGACCGATGCTGACACTCCCGTGCAGGTGAGGTGGAACACCTCCTGCCGCCGTGGAGACACCGACAGCATCATCACCACCGGCAAGACCTGGCTGCACCCCGGGAAAGGTAGCGACGGCGCCATCTCGATGATACTGCGTGCCGACGAAGCCGGTGCTGTCATCGAACTCGCCGACACGCAGGTCCGCGGCGCAATCCCCGCCGCCTTCGACCGCACTCACGCCGGCGCCCTGGCCATTGAGTCCGACCGCAATACGCTGCTTACAACGCATACCATCATGTCCGGCCGACTTGCCGTGCCGGAGCGCCTTGAGGGTACCGCCGACAGTCTCCTCTCCGCCGTGAGCGTCTCAGAGCATCCCCTCGCCGCTGTGTGGACCTACCTCGACCGCAAGACCAACCCCGCCGTGGCGAGCATAGACCTCGACTACAGTTTTGCCACCGTGCCGCAGCCCGACGGAAGCATACTCCTCGTTCTCATAAGCCACACATTGGCTCATCCGGCAATGACCGTCAAGGGCATTCTGCGGCCCACACAATTCCGCGATCACTATGACCTTGAGTGGATTACAGCCGACGGGCTACGCCTGGACCGCGATGTCAGCGCAGACTTGCAAGTGGAGGGTAGTGTGTTGACTCTCAATTTCCCTCTCTTCGAAGCGACTGTCCGCTACCGTTGTCAGACAGTGAAGAAGGAATCCTCCGACAACCCCTGAATATGAAAAAAAGTAACCGCCTTATATACCCCAAAACAAAAAATTTTTCAACAATCACGGTCAACGATTTGTGAGATTGAAAGAATTGTACTAATTTCGAACCCCAAAACAGCATCCGACATAAAAAGCTATGGATACAAAGATACTGACTGAGGGCGCCGACACCATTCGCGTGCTCGCTGCTTCTATGGTAGAGAAAGCCAATTCCGGTCATCCCGGTGGCGCAATGGGTGGCGCAGACTTCGCCAACGTTCTGTACAGCAAGTATTTAATCTCCGACCCCGATGACCCCATGTGGATAGCTCGCGACCGGTTCTTCCTCGCCCCCGGTCACATGTCGCCGATGCTCTATGCAGTGCTGGCGCTTTCGGGCAAGTACACCATCGCCGAGCTGCAGCAGTTCCGCCAGTGGGGCTCCGTCACTCCCGGTCATCCCGAGGTAGACCCCGCCCGCGGTATCGAGAATACCTCCGGCCCTCTCGGCCAGGGACACACTATGGCCGTCGGCTGCGCCATAGCAGAACGATTCCTCCAGGCACGTTTCGGTGATGTTGTGGCCCACAAGACATACGCTTTCATCTCCGACGGCGGCATCCAGGAAGAAATTTCTCAGGGCGCCGGACGTATAGCCGGTTACCTCGGCCTGGCCAACCTCATCATGTTCTACGACTGCAACAAAGTGCAGCTCTCCACCATGGTGGATGCCGTAGACCGCGAGGACTATGCCGCCAAATACCGCGCATGGCTCTGGAACGTCATTGAAATCGACGGCAACGACCCCGTAGCCATCTCCGACGCCATCGAAGCCGCACACAAAGAGACCGAGCGTCCCACTCTCATCATCGGCCACACAGTGATGGGCAAGGGCGTGTGCACTGCCGACGGCGAATCCTTCGAGAACGAGTGCAGCACACACGGCCAGCCTCTGAGCAAGAGCGGTGCCGACTATGCCGCTACCATACGCAACCTCGGTGCCGACCCCGAGAATCCCTGGGTGATTCCCGCAGGCGTGCAGGCTCTATACGACGCCCGCCGCGAAGAGCTCCGCAAGATTGTCGCCAAGCGTCGCGAAGAATACAAGGCTTGGGCCGCTGCAAATCCCGCGCTCGCCGTTGAGCTCCAGGGATATATTGACGGCGTACTGCCGGATATTGACTATGAAGCCATCGTCCACAAGGCAAATATCAGCACCCGTCAGGCTTCGTCCGACGTACTCACCGTGCTTGCTCAGAAGTGCGGCAACATGATAGTATCTTCGGCCGACCTCGCCAATAGCGACAAGACCGACGGCTTCATCAAAGGCGGTGCCACCGCCCTCGCTCACGGCGATTTCACCGGAGCCTTCCTCCATGCCGGCGTGTCCGAGCTCACAATGGCAGCTATCATCAACGGTATCTCCCTCCACGGAGCCATGTGGGCTGCCTGCGGCACCTTCTTCGTATTCTCCGACTACATGAAGCCCGCAATCCGTATGGCTGCCCTGATGGAACTGCCTGTCAAGTATATATGGTCGCACGACGCCTTCCGTGTAGGCGAAGACGGTCCCACACACCAGCCCATCGAGCAGGAGGCACAGCTTCGCCTGATGGAGCAGATTCGCAACTTCGCCGGACGTCCCTCGATGCTCGTGCTCCGTCCCGCCGACGCCGCCGAGACGTCAGTGGCATATCGCATGGCTATGGAGAACAAGCACACTCCCACGGCCCTCATCCTATCCCGCCAGGATCTCAAAGATCTGCCCGCTCCGGCCGGTATGACACGTATAGAGTGTGCCCGCGGTGCTATGCGCGGCGCCTACACCGTACTCCCTGCCGAGTCAACCCCGGACGTGGTACTCGTAGGCAACGGCTCGGAGGTATCGCTCCTCTGCGACGTGGCAGTGCTGCTCCGTGCCGATGGTATTGATGCCGCCGTAGTATCCATACCCTCTGCCGGACTTTTCAACGAGCAGAACGAAGCGTACCGACTCAGCGTCTTCCCCGCAGGCGTACCCCAGATCGGTGTCACAGCAGGTCTGAAAGAAGGCATCAAGATGGCCGATGGGTTCAACGGTAAAATCTACTCACTCGAACGCTTTGGTGCATCGGCGCCCTACAAGGTACTCGACGAGAAATTCGGCTACACACCGGAGAATATCTACGAGTACGTCCGCACAAGCCTCGGCCGCTAAGCCTCAAATATACAGCAAATAGGGTGCGTCGCCTCGGCACACCCTATTGCAGTCTATGCCGGAATGAGTGAGAAATCACCTGAACGACGATAAAATTCATTAATGTTAAGGTTAAATGTTAAATTTTCGCCCTCGGTGAGACATTTTTTACCTTTCAAACGTTATAAAATGAAAAAAAAGTCGTAATTTAGCGCCCGTAAAATGCAGATAACAAAAACATTCATCCAATAACAGCTAAACTCTATGAAAAAAGCTACTCTTTTCGCATGTGCCCTCGCACTTTTCGGTGCTCAGGCCGTTAGTGCACAGGAAGTTGCTCAGGAGCTGACTTATCAGCCCGATCCTTCTCAGGGTGTCCTCCTCAATCGTATGCAGGACAACTGGTTCATCACCGCTGAAGGTGGCGCCAGCTTCTACTATGCCCCCGTTGGCGTACATCGTGCCGTTGCCGACCGTTTCATGCCCGCCGCTTCTATCTACGCAGGTAAGTGGTTCAGCCCCGTATTCGGTGGCCGTTTCGGTGTGAACTACCTCGGACTCAAGGGTCTCGCTGAAGGTCCCAACTACTTCGGTGTCCTCCGCGGCGAAATGGTAGGTGACTACTACAAGACCAAATTCGCAGAAATCGGTCCGGTATTTGACCTCATGGTCAACCTCACCAACTGGTGGTGCGGCTACAAGCCTAACCGCGTTTACAACGCTATCGGTTACGTTGGTGCCGGTGGTTACTTCACATTAACCAAGCACTACAACGAAGCCGGCGAAAGCGAAGGCTTCAAGCATATCGAGAACGAAGTATTCACTCTCCGTGTAGGTCTTCTCCAGAACTTCCGCATCAGCGAACAGATGCAGATCGGTCTCGACCTCCGCGCCAGCGGCCTCAGCTCCCTCCAGAATCAGGGTGGCGCTAATTGGAACAAGAAGGGTATCTCCTGGCAGGGCTACCTCTCGCTTACTTACAACTTCAAGAAGCGTGACTGGACAGCTCCCGTCGTTCCCATCTGCCCCGAACCCGAAAACTGCGACGCCCTCCGTGCTCGCCTCGCTGCTGCTGACGCTCGCATTGCCGACCTTGAGAAGCAGCTCCGCGACTGCCTCAACCGTCCCGTTGAAACTGTCGTAGAGAACAACGGCCCCCTCGCTACCGTTTACTATCCCATCGGTGTTTCTCGCCTCAGCGCCGAGAACCAGCGCGTAGTAAAGGCCATCGCCGGCGTAATGACTCAGAACCCCTCCAAGAAGTACGTCGTTACCGGTTGGGCTGATAACTACACCGGCACCGACGCCATCAACGTTCGTCTCCGCAAGAACCGTGCTGAAGGTGTTCAGAAGCTCCTCGTTAAGAGCGGCGTTCCCGCTGAGCAACTCACCGTTACCACCAACAACGGCAACCTCAACGACCTCGGCGAGAAGTGCGTAGCTCTCGACCGCGCTGTCACCATCGACGAAGCAAAATAATATAGCACCGTCATAAATACCACAGCGGGTGTGTCATTCCGGCACACCCGCTTGTGTTTATATCCACTGACCAAGGAACGTAAAAAAGCACCCAACGGGTGCTTTTGCTTATATTGGCAGTGGTGCTTAAAGGGAGCCGCCCGCTTGATGGTAAATCACGGTCACCATGAGTCACAGCAGCCTTTAGTCTTCTTCGCGGCCTTCGGGGGCTTCGTGGCGGAGGTGGTAGCTGTTGCGAAGCTGTTCGAAGGTATCGGGAGCGGCCTTGAGGGCGTGGCTCTCAGGCATCGGATCGTAGGATTCGAGTAGCCCGGGAATGTCTATCTTCGTGGCAGGAGCCAGTGTGAGAGGGGCGTCGAGAGTGACGCGCGGCATCATGAAGAAGGTGGTGATAGCATCGGCAGCGACCTGTGAGGCGCGGATTTTGCCCTCCGAGGAGTAGCCGGCTATATGCGGTGTGGCTACGTCGGCCAGGGCGAGCAGTTCGGGATCGATTGTGGGTTCGCCCTCCCAGCAGTCGATGATGAGGCCGCTGATAAGACCGGCCTTGCGGGCCTCTACCATTGCGCGCGTATCGGTCACTGCGCCGCGGGCGCTGTTGATGATGATGGGAGCGCGGCGGCACGAAGCAAAGAAAGCCTCGTCGGCAAGATGGTAGGTGGGATGCTCTCCCTCGGAGGTGAGGGGAGTGTGGAAAGTGATGATGTCCGCCCGGCGCGCAATCTCCTCGAGCGATGACCAGCCGTCACCGCCCTCTGTCTCCTCGCGCAAGGGGTCGCAGATGAGTACCTTCATGCCCAGTGCACGTGCCCAGCGCTCTACGATACTACCTACGTGACCCACGCCTACGATACCGATGGTGTAGGTGTTCAGTGGGCGGTTGACCACCTGGAGCAGCGTGGCGAAAACGTACTGTGCCACAGCGGGGGCGTTGCAGCCGGGGGCATTTACCACCGTAATGCCACGCGAGGCACAGTAGGGCAGGTCTATATGATCCGTTCCTATGGTCGCTGTGGCTATGAATTTCACCTCCGACTTAGCCAGCAGCTCTTCGTTGCATCGTGTGCGAGTGCGGATGATGAGACCGTCACACTCACGCACGGCCTTGGCGTCAATTTCCTCGGGCGCAAGATAGCGCACCGTGGCATAGGCATCCATGAGACCGGCCAGGTAGGGGATGTTTTTCTCTATTATCAGTCTTATATAACGATTTGGCATAGGAAGAGTGCGAAATAGACGGCTATGATACCGAAGATTGCTATGAAAGTTTTGTCGCCGCGATGAGTAGAGAAGAAGTGTGCCATCTCCATGGCGCAGGAGAAGTTGAACAGCGGCAGATAGGCGATAATATTCTGATAGTCGGCGCACATGGCAGCGAGGGTGAGGAGTAGCACCAGTGTGAAAGAGCCGTTGAAGGCTCGTGCGCGTGCGTTGTAGGCTATCGTGCGTACTACGTTGATGATGTACAGCAGCAGTGTGACGGCGGCAGTGAACGATACCGTGGCGACAAGCAGCACGGCGTCCTCCAAGTTGAGTGCGGCGAAGATACTTGCCAGCTCGGGCATGTCGATTTCCGACGGGCTCACGATGCCGAAGCCGAGGAGCAGAATCCACGGCGTGACGATACCCATCAGCGACGCGAGGAGATTGCGCAGGTTGAATATGCGCATCTGTCCGAGGCCCGCGAAGGAGGCTATCAGGTATATGGCGTAGCAGTACTGCGTGGCCGTGAGGGCGGAGAGCACGAAAAATATAATGAATACGCGGCGCGAGGCGTCGGACGATTTGTAGCAACTGAATAGCAGCAGAAGGCATGCAGGCACCACTACCGCAAGCAAGCTGCCGGTGAAGAATTGTGTGGCGATGTCCGGCGTGGCTATCTGCATGGCGGTAAAGAAGGCCGCGAAGAGCATTGTCATCGACCGCAGCACATTGTATATCTTATTGAGCAGCGTCATAGCCACAATGGTACCGATGCCTGCGGCGAAGGCTGCCGCTAAGGATATGACGGGGACGGAGAACCACAGGTTGGCCGATGGCAGGCCGAGGCCGTAGTCGGCGGTGAGTGGCACGGTGTGGCCGGTGAAGAAATAAATACACGCACACACTGTTGCTGCCAGAGCTATGGCTCCGGCGAAGAACCGTGTGTGCGCGATGCGTGTGAGCGGTCGGCCTGTCATCAGAGCAAATCCTTGCCGATGTCGCTGCGCGACCGTTTGCCCTCGAATTCAATACCTTCGAGGACCTTGTATGCCTCAGCGGCAGCGGCGGGTATGCTGTCGGCGAGCGCAACCGTGGCGAGGACGCGGCCTCCGGCGGTTACGACCTTGCCATCCTTGTCCACCGCGGTACCGGCATGGAACACAATGCCTTGCGCCTTGTCAAGACCATTGATGACGTGGCCTTTGGTGTAGTCGCCGGGGTATCCGTTGCTCACTGCCATCACAGCTACGGCGGTGCGCGGGTCGATGGTGAGCTCTGTGTCGGCGAGGTCGCCGGCGGCCGCAGCGGCAGCCACGGGCAAGAGGTCGGAGCTGATGCGAGTCATCACGCTCTCGGTCTCAGGGTCACCCATACGGACGTTGTATTCAATCACATAGGGGTCGCCGCCACAGTTGATGAGGCCGAAGAAGATGAAACCGCGGTAGTCGATGCCCTCGCTGATGAGGCCGTCGATTGTGGGGCGGATGATGCGCTCGGTCACCTTGGCCATGAACGCGTCGTCGGCGAAGGGTACGGGTGTTACAGAGCCCATGCCGCCGGTGTTGGGGCCCTGGTCGGCGTCGTAGGCACGCTTGTAGTCCTTGGCAACGGGCAGGAGGTGATAGCGGCCTTTGCCGTCGCCGATGGTGAATACCGAACATTCGATGCCACTGAGGAATTCTTCGATTACCACCTTGGCGGAGGCTTTGCCGAACTGGCCGGCGAGCATCTCGTCGAGGGTAGCGTCGGCTTCTTCAAGGGTATTGACGATGATTACGCCCTTGCCGGCAGCGAGGCCGTCGGCCTTGAGGACGTAGGGTGCCTTGAGGGAGCGCAGGAATTCGCGGCCCTCGGCAACGGTGTCGGCTGTCACGGTGAGATGACGTGCGGTAGGTATGTTGTGACGTCCCATGAAGTCCTTGGCGAAGTCTTTGCTGCCTTCGAGGGCTGCGCCGTCGGCTCCGGGGCCGAGTACGAGTACATCGGGGACAGATACGGCGAGAGCTTCGCGCAGACCGGCTACGAGCGGGTCCTCATTACCGGCGATTACGAGGTCGATGTCGTGCTCACGGACGGCGGAGGCTACGGCGTCGAAGTCGGTAGGCTTGATGGCCAGGTTGGTACCGTAGGCCGAGGTGCCGGCATTGCCGGGAGCGATGTAGAGATGCTCAAGCACAGGACTTTGTGCCAGTTTCCACGCGATGGCCGATTCGCGGCCGCCACTGCCGAGGAGTAGAACTTTCATGGGTTGCATATATAGCTGTGTTTATGACTGGGTATTGTCGTCGGACGACTGATTTTTATTCTTGCGGGCGCGCCATGCGGGGCGGTTGATGATGATTTCCTTATCGGCCGAGATGGAGGGTTGACGGCCTACCGATACGGGGCGACCGGACGAAGACTGCTCTCCGCGCGGGGAGCGTGCGCGACGTTCCTCAGGCTTATCACCGTCGTGGCGTGGGAAGCGGTCGGGACGCTCGGCATCGCGGCGGAAGGGCTTATCACCGTCACGGCGGGGGAAGCGGTCGGAGCGCTCGGCATCGCGGCGGAAGGCTTTGTCGAAGCGTGCTCCGGGAGTCTCACGGCTTTCGCGACGGGGGCCGCGGGGAGCCTTGGCAGGAGCGGCGGGGCGTTCCTTCTTGAGTTTGCCGCCTGCGGCGCGGAATTCTTTCTTGTTGCCTTCGAAGATGACGTACTCGCGGAGCTCGCAGTCGAGGCCGCCGTTGTTGACGGCGATTTTCTCTGACGGAGCCAGGCCTATCTCGTGGAAATATTCGTCCTTGTAGCCTATCACCCAGCATTTGTAGCCTGTGAAGACATGCTTGAGCTTGGTGCCGATAGTACGGTAGAGCTCGTACATATCGTCGGCGCCTATGCGTCGGCCATAGGGCGGGTTGGTGACGAGGATACCGGCAGGACGAGGAGCCTCGGTCCAGTCGGCGATGGGGCGGCGTTCGAAGGTGATATATCGTTCTACGCCGGCGCTGCGCGCGTTGCGGCGTGCTATCTCTATGGCGTTGGCGTTGATGTCGGCTGCCACGATGGGGAATTCGGGCGTGCGCTCACGGCTGTCGTCGTTGTAGACGCTCTCGAGGAGTTCGGCGTCGAAGTCGGGCCAGTTCTCGAAGGCGAAGTGCTTGCGGTAGACACCGGGGTTGATGCCGGCGGCAATCATGGCTCCCTCGATGGCGAAGGTACCCGAGCCGCACATAGGGTCGACGAGCGGGGTAGAGCCGTCGTAGCCGGCGATGAGGAGGATGCCGGCGGCAAGTACTTCGTTGATAGGAGCTTCTGTCTGCGCTGTGCGCCAGCCGCGGCGGTGCAGCGACTCGCCGGAGGAGTCGAGCGACAGGGTGACGTGCTCGCCGGCGATATGGACATTGATATATATGTCGGCGCCCTCTACGCCCACACGGGGACGTCGCTCTTCGGGATCGTGGTCGCGGAACCAGTCCACGATAGCATCTTTGATACGGTAGGTGACGAACTGGGAGTTGCGGAAGTCATCGCCGAATACTGTGGTGTCGATTACAAATGACTGATCCACACGCAGTACGGTGCTCCAGTCGAAAGCCTTGGCGGCGGCGTAGAGCCTGTCGGCGTCGGCGGCCTCGAAGGTGAGGAAGGGTTTGAGTATACGCAGTGCCGTGCGGCAGCACATGTTGGCACGGTACATCAGTGCCAGGTCGCCGCGAAAGCTTACCATACGTTTGCCGGGAGCTACATCTTCGGCGCCAAGTGCGCGGAGTTCATCGGCGAGGACAGCCTCCAGACCCTGAAAGGTCTTGGCTACCATATCGAATGTCGAATTCATACTATCTATCTTTAATGGCGCAAAATTACGAATTTTTGGCGGGATGAGCAAACTTTCGGCGTCAGTGTCTTCAGCCACCGCATCCCCTTTTGACCGTCAGCCCCTAACACCGTCCCACTTCATAACCCATCACCCATAACTCATAACTCATAACTCATACTTATCAGCTCCTTCCGCACCCACATCCGCTTTTGACCGTATGTGTCTTTTGTGCGAGTTGCTTGCAACTCGAGCCCGGGCAGGCCGGGCGCGTTTGAAGCTACTCACATAAAAATAGCGAGAGGATGCACGGTCACTGTGCACCCTCTGCGCGGTATAGTTCCGGCTCTGCCTTGGCTCGCAGAAGCCGTGGGCTTGATTCAGGATATCAGATGCCGAGGTCTTTCTTGATGGCGGCAATCTTCTCGGTGGCTTCCTTATTGAGTCGCTCGTAGTCCGAGAGTTCATTCATCTTGCCGTGTACCTCGATGTAGAACTTGATCTTAGGCTCTGTGCCCGAGGGACGTATAGATACCTTCGAACCATCCTCGGTGAAGAACTGGAGCACGTTTGAGGTGGTGGGGAAGTCCATCTTGGTCACCTTGCCGGTGGCGACGTCGGTGCAGTTGAGGTCGCCGTAGTCCTTGACGGTCACTACGGGGCTGCCGGCGAGAGTCTTGGGCGGATTGGCGCGGAAGTCCACCATCATGCGCTGGATTTCTTCGGCGCCGGTCTTGCCGGGACGTACCACGCTGATGCCTTCCTCGTGGCTGTAGCCGTTCTTGAGGTAGATTTCCTGGAGCATCTGGTTGAAGTCCATACCGCGGTCCTTGGCCCATGCGCATATCTCGGCCATGAGTGAGATAGCGGATACGGAGTCTTTGTCGCGGCAGAAGTCTTCGGCCAGGAAGCCGTAGCTCTCTTCGCCGCCACCGAGGTAGCGCATGCTGCCTTCGAGGTCGCGGATCACGCTGGCAATCCACTTGAAGCCCGTGTAGCAGTCGTACATCTTGATGTTCTGGTTCTCGGCGATAGCCTTGATGGTCTCGGTGGTGACGATGGTCTTCACTACATATTCGTTGCCGGTGAGGCGCCCGAGTTCGCGGTTGCGAAGCATGATGTAGTTGAGCAGAATCATCACTATCTGGTTGCCGTTGATGAGCTGGTATTCGCCGTTGTTGTCGCGGATTACGCAGCCGATGCGGTCGGCGTCGGGGTCGGAGGCCACTACGAGGTCGGCGTCAACTTCCTTGGCCTTGGCGATAGCCATAGCCATAGCCGAGGGATTCTCGGGGTTGGGCGAGTCGACAGTGGGGAAGTCTCCGCTGGGCACGTCCTGTTCGGGCACGTGGATGATGTTGGTGAAGCCGTAGTTGCGCAGTGAGTCGGGGATGAGCTTCACGCCGGTGCCGTGGATAGGAGTGTAGACAATCTTGAGGTCGGAGTGTCGCTTGATTACTTCGGGGTCGAGCGAGAGGGTCTTGATGGCAGCGAGGAATTTGCGGTCCATGTCCTCGCCGATGATTTCGATGAGGGCCGGGTTGCCGTCGAATTTGATTTCGCTCACGCTCTTGATTTTGTTCACGTTGTCGATGATGTTGACATCGTGAGGAGCGATGATCTGCGCGCCGTCGCTCCAGTAAGCCTTGTAGCCGTTGTACTCTTTGGGGTTGTGGCTGGCGGTGATGTTGACGCCGCTCTGACAACCGAGTTCACGGATGGCGAAGGAGAGTTCGGGGGTGGGGCGGAAGTTTTCGAAGAGATATACCTTGATGCCGTTGGCGGAGAAAATGTTGGCAACGATTTCGGCAAAGTTGCGGGAGTTGTTGCGCACATCGTGACCCACCACTACGCTGATCTGAGGCATATCGGGGAAGGCTTCCTTGAGGTAGTTGGCCAGACCTTGGGTGGCAGCGCCGACGGTGTAGATATTCATGCGGTTGGAGCCGGCGCCCATGATGCCACGGAGGCCGCCGGTACCGAATTCGAGGTCGCGGTAGAACGATTCAATCAGTTCGGTCTTGTCGTCGGCGTCGAGCATGCGGCGCACTTCGGCCTTGGTTTCAGCGTCATAGCCTGCATCGTCGAGCCACTGCTGTGCGCGGGCTGTCACTTGGGCGAGGAGTTCGTTGTTTTCCATATTTGTATGTAGTTATGTATATTTATTATCCGGGGTGGTCTCTATCGGTATATGTGATAGATAAGTCCTTGTGGCAAAATTAATGTTTTATCATTAGATAAACAAATTTTCAGCCATCGCGGTTTCACGTTATTTAGATTTATTTCCACGGCCGCTCCGCTGTATAGTGGAGCGGCCGTGGCATACGGTGACCGGCTTTCCCAATAGTCGCCCTATCGTGCGGAGCAGGTTTGTCGGAGGTGGCGTGAGGCAAACCATTAAGAATAAAGAAGGCGCCATAGCGCTCCCCTCAGAAAAGGGCAAAAGGCGACTCCGCTGACGGAGTCGCCTTTGCTATGATTGAAAGTCTATCAGTCCTTGATGAGGTCTTCGCCGGTCATTTCGGCGGGCTGGGGCATACCCATGATGTGCAGTAGCGAGGGAGCAACGTCGGCCAGACGGCCGTCGGCGGTGACTGCATGCTTGTTCTCCGTCACATATACGAATGGAACGGGGTTGAGCGAGTGGGCGGTGTTGGGAGTGCCGTCGCTGTTCTCGGCGTTGTCGGCATTGCCGTGGTCGGCGATGATGATTACCTCGTAGCCGTGAGCTTTGGCGGCCTCTACGGTGTCGTGGAGGCAGGTGTCGAGGGTCTCTACGGCCTTCTGGATGGCGGAGTAGACACCGGTGTGGCCCACCATGTCACCGTTGGCGTAGTTGACCACGATGAAATCGTACTTCTCGGTGTCGATCTGCTCAACGAGCTTGTTCTTCACCTCGTATGCGCTCATCTCGGGCTTGAGGTCGTAGGTAGCCACCTTGGGCGACGGTACCAGGATACGGTCTTCGCCCTCGAAGGGTGCTTCGCGACCGCCGTTGAAGAAGAATGTCACATGGGCATACTTCTCTGTCTCGGCGATATGGAGCTGGTGCTTGCCGGCGTTGGAGAGGTACTCGGCCAGGGTGTTGGCCACGTCCTGCTTGTCGAAGATGATGTGCACGCCCTTGAACGACGAGTCGTAGGGGGTCATGCAGTAGAACTGCAGGCCGGGGATGGTGTGCATGCCTTCCTCGGGCATATCCTTCTGGGTGAGGACTTCGGTGAGTTCCTTGGCGCGGTCGTTGCGGTAGTTGAAGAATATCACGCAGTCGTCGGGCTTGATGGTGCCGTCGACGGTGGAGTTGTTGATGGGCTTGATGAACTCGTCGGTGACGTCGTTGTCATAGCTTTCCTGCATGGCGGCCACCATATCGGTAGCCTGTTCGCCCTTGCCGTCGACGAGAAGGTCGTAGGCTTCTTTGACGCGGTTCCAGCGGTGGTCGCGGTCCATGGCGTAGAAGCGGCCGATGATTGAGGCTATCACGCCGGCCGATTTCGCGCAGTGCTCCTGTACTTCCTTGATGAAGCCGATACCGCTGCGGGGGTCGGTGTCACGGCCATCCATGAAGCAATGGAGGTACACCTTGCTCAGTCCGTAGTGCTTGGCGATGTCGCACAGCGCGAAGAGGTGCTCAAGCGAGGAGTGTACGCCGCCGTTGGAGGTAAGGCCCATGAAGTGCATGGCTTTGCCGGTGGTGGCGCAGTATTCGAAGGCGCTCTTGATTTCCTTGTTTTCGAGGATGTCGCCGGTGGCGATGGCGCGGTTGATCTTCACGAGGTCCTGGTAGACTACGCGGCCGGCGCCGATGTTGAGGTGACCCACTTCGGAGTTGCCCATCTGGCCGTCGGGCAGACCTACGTTCTCACCGCTGGCCTGCAGCTCGGAGTGGGGATAAGTCTTCAGGAGGTAATCCCAGTAGGGCGTGGGAGTGTTGTAGATGGCGTCGGAGTGGCTGTGATTGCCGATACCCCAACCGTCGAGTATGATCAGTAATGCTTTGTGTGCCATATATATGATGTATTATTGTTGTCGGTATGTCACTTGTCGGAAGAACGCTTGAGGTCGTCCATTCGTTCGCGGCGCAGGCGTTCGCGGCGCTTCAGGTTGAAGTGGAGCAGCACGAGGATGATGAGGGTCACGCCTATTGTGCCGAAATACTGCAGTGCCGATGTGCGGCCGGAGGCGTAGTCGGGCCAGCCTATGACGGCCATCACTGCCAGGTAGACAGCCAGCACGGCGGGGATGAGGACTGAACGTTGTACTTTCATTGCTTTCGGCTTGTCTCCTTTCGTGTTGTCTCTTTTGGTATCACCTCATGTCGGTGCGGTGATGTCAGAGGGTCGAAGCGGCCATCGGCGAGCTCCTTGTATATCTTCAGACAAGCCCAGGCGTCGAGGGCGGCATAGGCCTGCTGCGACGGCGTGAGGGTGTCGGCCTCCCAGTTGGTGAGGCGCTGGCTCTTGCTGATGCGCTCGCCGAAGATGATGGCGTAGATTTTCTGCAGGGATATGTCGGAGATGTCGTAGCGCTTCACGAGGTCCTGAAGGTCCACGAAGCCCTCCGGCGAGAGGGGCGTACTGCGGCGTAGCACGTTGAAATCGTCGTGCAGCGACAGGCCTATCTTCAATATGTCCGGATTCTCGAGGAAGGCCTTGAGCTCCGCGCAGATGCCTATCTTGTTGAGGCGGAAGAGGAAACAGCGGTCTGCAGTGCTTATCTGCATGAGCGCTGCGGGGCGTGACTGTCCTTTGCGGAAGCAGGGGCGTGTCTCGGTGTCGAAGCCCACCATGGTCTCTTTGGCGAGGGCTCGAAGGGCGCTGTGGGCCACGGCGGCGCTCTCTACCACGGTGATAGCTCCGTCGTAATGAACAACGGGGAGCTCGGACAGTTCTTCCTTACCTATACTTATTGTATATTTTGTATCTTTCACAGCGCAAAATTAGTGAATTAACATGTGCCGTACACGTGTTTTAACTTAATTTAAGGCTGGCATGGTGAGATAGGCTGCCTCGGGGAAATTCCGCTCCAGATAGCGGCCTATGAAGTCGTGCGTGTCGGCGGCGATGGTGGCGTCGCGGTCGAAGTACTGATTGTAGATTACTGCCGCAAGGGTGATTCCGCGGCTGCGGATGGCTTCGAGCGACAGCAGGGTATGGTTGATGGAGCCCAGGCGGCCGTTGGTGACGAGTACCATGGGCAGCCCCTTCGCCGCCACATAGTCGGCTGTTGTATATGTGTCTGTCACAGGCACTAAGAGTCCTCCGGCCCCTTCGATGAGCACGCGGTCGTAGCGCTCGGTGAGGCGTGCCGTGGAGGCCTCTATCACGCTCAGATCCAGCTCAACGCCGTCGATACGCGCTGCCAGTTGAGCCGATGCGGGATAGCTCAGTATGATGGGTGCCGTGGTGCCGTCGAGGTCTTCCGGAAGAGGTTTGCTGCCAAGGAGTTGGCGGTGCTTCTCTATATCTTCGCTGGCGCCCTCGCAGCCTGTCTGTATGAACTTCTGCGTAGCTACCGACAGACCCTTCTCGGCCAGCTGTCCGGCCAGCCACGCCGTGGCGTAAGTCTTGCCGGCATCGGTATCGATACCGCTGATGAATAGTACGGGATATTCTGTATAGTGTGCCATTATTTCTTTCTGAGGATGAGGATGTAAGGTCGATAAGTGATGTGCCAGCGGCCGTCAAGAGCGGGGTGGAAACGGTTCAATACCGAGCGCAGCGGCACTTCGCCGTCGGCCGAGCGTCCCAGCCCGGTAACGCCCGTGGCGCGAAGGTGACGGAATACGTCCGCAGCACTGTCGAACACCAGGTCGTCGCAGTAGTCGCGGCTATACAGCACCTCGTAGTCGTCGCCGAGGGCGCCCAGCCATGCGTTGGGAGTGAGCAGCGGCAGACTGCGCCCCGTCACGGCGTTCACTTCGGCGAGGTTGCCGGCCACGAAAGTGCTCAGCACCAACACGCCGCCGGGGTGAAGGGCACGCATGCAGCGACGCACGAACTGCAGCGGCGAGTTGAACCACTGCACCGTCGAGGCGCTCACTATGAGGTCGAAGGATTCGGCGGGCACGCGGGCGATGGCAGTCTCGGCGTCAAGACGGCGGAAGAGGCGCCGCGGTCCTTCTACGGGGGCGTCACCGGCGAGGTCCCACATCTCCAGATAGCCCTCCGGGGCAACCCTGTGCAGGTGGCGCGACATCATACCCGTGCCACTGCCCACTTCAAGGATACGTATACCGGGCGCGGACAGGGGGATGCTGAGGCCGGCGAGGAGACGGCACAGCTCGGCCACAATGCGTGCCTGCACCACGCCCGCGTCCTCGTAGCTGTCGAAACCGCGTCCGAAGCGTTCGCCCACACGCTCCTTGTCCATCACATAGCGGTCCAGGAGCGACTGGAAGTCGGGGTAGTGCGGCCCCGAGTACATCAGCAGCGGCGTACCCTGCCAGGCGCGCCACTGGTTGACAGGCGGCACTATGGCATCGTCGCGACCGATCACGGCCACGTCGCAGCGACGGCACGGATCGTGCATCAATAGATTCTCCGGCAGGAAGGATTCGAGTTCGTCGGCGAGTTCGGCTACATCGCGCTGCGGCGCACGGGCGTTGAAGCGCTCGAAGGTGGCGCTGTCGCCGCACATACGTCGGCGGAACTTGTATAGATTGCGCTCCGACAGCGTGGCGAGTGTACCCCGGAATATGCGGTCGGGGATACCGAGACTGTTGTGGCACGGATACAGGGTGCCGCCGATAGCCATGCGCAGCGTCACCCGCGGTTCGAGCGACTGCGTGGTGGCAGCGGCGGCATATACGCCGAAAGACCAGCCGACGACACAAATCTCCTCGTAAGGAGCTGTGAAAGACCAGTCCACGTCCAACGACCGATAGTCCCACAGCACGACAATATCGTAGCCCGGGCGTGCCAGGCCCTCGAAAGGCCGGGCGTCCATACCCCATCCGGCAAAGAGCAGGATGAGCCGACGGTTGGATTCTCCACTTATCAGAGCAAGTTTCACAAGCACAAAATTACCCAATTTTCACCGAACCGCCAAATCCCCCGCCTCCCTCCGCCTCAAAAGGCCAGCTCGATATCTTCGCAACATTCGCGATTCTCGCGATTCTCGCGATTCCCGCGATATTCGAGCCTCTCGCGATTCCCCGGCGCCCGCGGGGTGGCCATAAAAAAAGGTTGCTCGGCGGAGGAGGGACTACATAATATATATGTAGCCCCGCGCTCCGGGAGCACCCTTGAATAGCCGGTCTGTGGCTGTGTGGGCGACTGTCACGTCGACACACGAGGCACTTGACTAATAACTTCTCTGTACAACCTTGCTCCCTCCGGCCGGCAAAGGGGAGCTGAGGCCTTTTGCGATATAGTTGTCCTTAGATAATTGTGCTGTGGAAAAAAATCAACCCGGACGGTATTCCGGACATAAAGGCGGAAAACCCGCCCGGATTGATCGATGGCATATATAAAAAATTTAAAATTGTGATTTACGGGATGTCGTACTTCGTGGGTCGGTGAGTGATGGTGATTTTTGAGCCTTTGGGCAGGATAGCTCCGGACTCTACCGGACGGCCGTCGTATTCTACCTTGGGCGTCGGCAGTTTCTCCCGGCCGGCGGCAGGGTAGATTACCAGTTCGGACTCGCCGTAGCCGGGTATCTCGGCGTAGGCTGCCACTATGTCGTAGCCCTCGGCGCCGACGGCATCGCCCGACAGGCTGCCTTTGGTATCGGTGACGTTCCACACCATCTTGCCGTCGCGGTACACGGCCGCGTGTACCTTGGCTCTCGGTGTCAGCTCGTCATTGTAGGGCAGATATACATTGAGCTGCGGTGTCGTGGAGTCGCCGGACGCCGGCGTCTGGAACACCAGCGGCGTAGCTATCTCATTCGTCATGATGTTATAGTGGACATTGTTGTTGATGATGACGTCCACGAGGCTCTTGTTGTCGTACTTGCAGGTACCGGCATAGTCCATCATCACGATACCCATGGCACCCGCCTGATGGTCGGCCACGTATTTGATGATAGTCTCGGCTGTCTTGTTGGAGGTATCCTTGTTGTTGCTCGACGATGCCGTCTTGGTGTAGCCCGACGCGTGGTTGATTACCCACTGACCTATGGTGCTGCGGTTGCGGTTCAGGTCGGAGGCACGGCCGAGGAGGTCGCTGATGGCGGTGCGTTTCTGCTCCAGGGCGCCGCTGCCGGTGCAGTCGTATTTGTCCTGGAGATGGATGGTGAAGCTCTTGCCGTTCACCCTACCGGTGGCGGTGCGGTAGGTGGCGTTGTCGCCCCAGCTGCTCACCATGGCGGCCTTGGGGAAGTCCACCGCGTCGCGGCACATCACGAGCATCTTGCCGCGAGCCTCGCCGAGTGTGATGTCGGGGCGGAACTGGGCTATGTAGTTGCTGTACGATTGAAGGGTAGAGGCCATCTTCGGTGCCCAGTTGGCGCTGCCGTCGTCGTTGTCCGTCTCGTGGCGGATGACGACGATGACGGTCTCGGTGGGATTGGCTATGAGGAAGTCGCGGATATTGCTCAGGGCGGCGGCGAACCATATATTCGTTTCCAGCGGGCCGTGGAAGATGATGAGGTTGCCGTCCTCGAGGCTCGGTCGCAGGTCGAAGCAGCGTACGCCGCCGGTGAGCTGATCGGCTATCTTGAGGTCCTGGGTGGTACCTGTGGACGGGCCGAGCAGTTTGCCGAGGAATCCCGCCCAACCGTTGCCGGTGCCCGCGTCGTGCGTGCCGGGGATGGAGAGGCGGCATAGGTAGGCATCGTCAGGCAGCGTGCTCATCCAGCGTGCGCGGTCGCCGGTGATGGGACCGAATTCCCCGTTGTCGAGGCACACCGGGCAGTAGCCGGCTTTCGTCACGGTGATATTGAGGCGCGAGAGATCGCCGTAGCTGTTTAGGTCGAGGGTGCGGACATTTTCTATCACCGAGTACAACGATTTGCCTCCGTCGGCGGCGCTCATGATGCATACGCGGCAGTCGCCCACTCCGGTATCAAGCACCTTGTTGCCGTCGAAGTCGCGCAGTGTCACCTTGAGCTGCTTGGGATAGTCTATGAATACGGGCATCTCAGCGTCGCCGATAGGGTTGAGCCCCATCTGAATCCAGCGAAAGGAGCCATTTGTCTTACAGGAGCTTATCATTTCGGCCTTACCTGCGGCCACCATCGCGCCCCAGTTTTTCTCGCCTCCGTCCTTGCGGAACAGGTGGTTGAACACACGTTCCTCGAACTGGCACGACGGCCCCAGGGAAGTTCCGCCATTGTTGTAGTAGTAGCCGGAACGTGAGCAGCCCAGATAGGCCACCACACCCGTGGCTTTGGTACGGATGAAGGCCTCGCTCTGGCATGGGTCGGCGTTGCCTATCTCGTCGGTGCTGTCGAAAGCATTGGTGATACAAGCGTTAGTCACTATGATGCTCAGGCCGCTGTTGTTCAGTTTGGCTATGTCGGCGGGTCGGTACTGGCGATCTACGGCAGAGTAGAGCGTCTGGTTGCCGTGAGTATCAATCTTTATGAAACTGTAGCCGCGGCCGAAAATTGTATTGATATTGTCGGGACGGAAGCGGTAGCTGTCGCCGAAGGACGAGTCGAAGTCGAAGAGTTTGTCGTATCGTCCGTTCCAGTGGGGCTTCACGGATACGTCGTAGAGCAGCTGTACGAACTCCTGCGCGTCGCTGATAGCGGGGTTCTTCTTCGACATCTGGCCTGTGAGCTTGCCGCAGCCCAGGAAGGAGTGCGAGTAGGACTGGCCGAGCTCGTAGCGGTATATCTTGTCGAAGGCATCGCTCACATGAGCTGCTGTACGCACGGGCATACGGGTGCACGAGAGCCAGGGCGAGAAGTCCACGCCGTCTTCGGGTTCGCCGTACACTTTGTTGCCGTTGGCGTCCCATTCGAAGTTGCCGCCGTAGGTCACATAGTACACATCGGCGGGCATCTGCTTGTCCACGCGTCCGGTACCGGCGATGCAGTGGCAGGGCTTGACTGGCACCACCGTGTCGTCGCCGCCGAGCATTACAAAGCGCAGCCCGCGGTCGCGGTAGAGGTCGTAGAGGTATTTCTTGATGGCGAGAGGTTTGTCAGAGCTGCCGTAGCGGGAGTAGATTTCCTCTACGGTGATTACCTCGGTGCGGATACCCTTGCGGGTCTTCCACGCCGCCCAGGGGGCGAAGGCGTTCTGTAGTACCTTGGAGGTGATGATGGCGTAGTCCAGGGGTGCCTCGGCGGCAGTGGCGGCGGCAGCGTTCATGCGGCCGCTGTCCATACGGCTCTCCTCGGGCAGTTCGTAGGGGTTGATGACGATGCTGCGGACGATATCCGGCACGCGGCCTGTGACTGCCACGGCACCGGGGGCGCGCATGCGTCCGGAACCGCTCTCGGTGTCGAGCGTCAGCTCAATGACTTCGTTGAATGACAGTGTACCGGTAGCGCTATCGTAGCGGTAGGGGCTCACGAGGAAGTGGGCCACATCGACGCCGTCCCACGAACTCGTGCCCGTGTATTCGCATACCTCTGCAGGCCATACCCCGTCGCGGTAGGGAGCGCGGGCGGAGCTGTTATCAGCTGCATTATTCCCTTCTGTCGAGCCGTCGGTGGGCATCGGGACGGGTGCGACGGCCACGCGCACGCCGCTGCGGACGGTGCGGGCCGTGGTGTGTACGCGGTGGTCGGTCAGCGCTTGTCCCTGAGGAAGGGCGATGTCCACAATCATCAGGGGCAGACCGGGCACCATACCCTCGGGGTAAGTCATATCCGTGCTGAGGGTGCCTATGACGAGTTCGCCGGCAGCGTTGGTGCTGTAGGTGAAGTCCGCCTCGCGGAAACTGAGTGTATAGGTCGACGCTGTTGCTGTCAGCATCGACGCGAGGAGCAGGAGAATGGTTGCAAATATGTGTTGGCGCATATCGTTGTGGTTTATCTTTTATGCCCGGCATAAAGCAGGCGAGAGTAATAGCGCTTTCCGCGGAGGGAAAGGCGCTTTTTTGAAAAAGAACTGAACGTGTCGGCGGACGATGGGCTTAGGTTAGGATGACGGATAGTCTGTCCGCCGGCACGTTCGTATTGGAGAGTCATTTCCGTGACACGATGTCACGGGAATGGGAGCTTACTTGATGAGTACCTTCTCGGTGGAGGTACCGCGTACGATGATGTAGAAGCCGGGTGCGAGGTTGTCGTGGCCGGTCATGCGTACGCCGGAGAGGGTGAAGATTTCGGCATCGCCGAGCTCGTCAGCGCTGATTTCCTCTACGCCTGTCTGCTGGCCGGGATCTACATTGAACGAGTATGTATGAGGCTCGCCGGCTGCGAAGGCATTGGTGTGCTCGTCCTTAGGAGTAAGGGTAGAGGTGATCGAGATGGGGTAGAAATTGAACGCACGGGCACGTACTCCGGCAGGACCGGGCTGGTTGGTGGAGGGAGCATCGCCGACGGTGGAGGGGATAGTCACAATCCAGTTGCCGCTCCAGGGTTCGTACTCGACGCTTTCAGGCACTACATCGCCACCTACGGTGACCGTATGCTCTACGGGGTTGTGCCAGGATATTTCCTCACCACCGAATTCGAACTGATAGGGGTTCTCAATGGTGATAACATCGCCGGGGGCAAGAAGATCGTATACAGAGAGGGGACGATTGTGAACATACAGGCGAGGCTCGGTCAGA
>CAMWKV010000005.1 GCA_947174915.1 uncultured Porphyromonadaceae bacterium
GCGGATAACTACCTTGGAGGTGCGGCCACCCTGACGTCGGATGTAGATGCCGGCGGCGGGTTCGCTGATGCGTACGCCCTGCAGGTTATAATACTCTGCTTCGGCAGTGCCTTCGGCGCTGATGCCTTCAACACCGGTCTGTACATCGTCGGCGTTTGCGGTCACCTTGATGGGAGCGGCGGCGGCAGAGCGCTGAGTGCTCTTCACTACTTCCTCCTGCGATGCTACCTTACGGGGAGCTGCGGCGCGAGTATCCTCGAGCACTACGAGTTCCTTGTGTGCCATCGGGAATACGGTGTGTACGTTGAGGTCAACGTCGGGTAGGTCTGTGGTGTCGATAGTGATATTGGAGCCGTTCTTGATACCCTTGGTGTACTGCCACATGCACATGGTCTTGTCTTCCCAGTTGATCATGGAAGCGTCGCCTTCGGTAGCGAAGTAGTACTCATAGCCGGCTTCGGATTCGTCGATGTCGAATGTTATGCGGAGGTGGATGTCAATCTCACCGTCTTCTTTCTCGGAGTAGTAGAATGTCTGTTCGAGATCTACGGGCATGGCGTTCTCGATATCGAGAGCGTGGCTTACGGGGTAGGTGTAGGTGCCCATGGCATTGCCTTCGGCGTCGATGGCGGTGAAGGTGAGGGAGTAGACGGCCTGGTAGGGGACGTATTCAAGTTCGAGCATGGCGAGGCCTTCTTCGAGCTCTACGTTGTTGTCGATGAGCTTACCGTCGAGAGCGAGGGTGTAGTGGTCAGCACCGATCCCGTTGTCGTCAAGGATGAGGCCAAGGGTGAAGGTATTGTAGAACACCTCTTCTTGTTCATCGAGGTAGAGGTCATGGCCGAATTCAGCTTCGAGTTCGGGCACTTCGCGCTTGACGAGGGTGACGGTGATGGTGTTCAATTGGTTCGTATCCGTACCGGTGAATGAAAGTGAACTTACACCATTCTCGTAAGTAGAATTTGTGAAATCCTTATATTTTGATTGGGTGCCTGCAGATGTAAACGATACTGCCTTAATAAGATATTCATTATCTGCTGTAATAGTGAGAGTGGCATTCTTATGAACACGGAATTCCACCTTACCGCTATTACTCCAAAGGCGATAATTACCTGCCATCGAAATGGTCACGCCTTCTTCTCTAAACGATTTTACCTCTTTCTCATAAGAGTTACTGTTCGACTGTACGGTCATACCATATGCACCGTCCTTGGTGAAATCGAAGGTAACCTGCACAGGCTTGCTGTCGGCGTCGAGGATGTTGAGGGTGAAGGATGTCGAGTAAGCGTTGTACTCGTCGGTAGCTTCGTTGGAGGCGGTGATGGTGACGGTGCCGGGAGCCCAGATATAGATGATACCGTCTTCGTCAACTTCAGCTACCTCGGCATTGCTGGTAGTGTAGGTGAGTTCGAGGCCTTCGGGTACGTTGTTGAGAGCGGGGAGCTCGTACATGTCATCGTTCTCGCCCTGGTATACTGTCATGCTCTCTACTGCGAACTTGTAGGCGGGAGTCTTGACGTATTTACCTGTCTGCTCGTAGCTCAGAGGCACGAACTGGAGTGCATTGTTGCTGTTGACGATACCGGTTACATTGTATACGCCGGCGTCGGGAAGGTCGATGGAGGTGAACTTATGGTAGAAAGTGTACTCCTTGCCATCGGCAGCGGTAGCGATGAAGGTGGTCTTTTCGGGAGTGGAGGCGACGGTGACATTCTTGAACACAACGATACTGTTCATCATGTCCTCGGATATGGCTTCCACCTCGGCAAAGATCAGCGGCTCGCCGCCCTTTGTCACTTCGCCGATAGCAGTGGTGGGTTCGAACTCTGTCAGGCCGTTGTAAGGACTCTTGGTGGCTTCCCAGCCGGCGGCGATTACGTCACCGTTGGCGTAGCTGTATTTAGCCCCGGACTTGTAGATATATATCCAGTCACCCGTGGCGTCGGCAGCCCAGATATTAACGCCGTTGGCGTAGCCTACGGTGAGGGGGAAGTTGAGAATTACTTTGGCTTTGTCGGCCACAGCCATAGCCTCGGCTACGTTGATAGCAGCGCCTGTCACGTTGATGGGGCAGGAAGCTGTGGCTCGGTTGTAGTTGTCGTCAGCGTCGATGGTGGCTGTGATGGTGGCAGAGCCTGCCGCACCAACGAGAGCGATAGTGCCGTCTTCGGCAACGGTAGCTACGGCAGCGTTGCTTGTGGTGTATTTCACGAGAGCCTTGGCAGCCTCGGGATCAACAGCGAGAGTAGGAGCAGTGAACTCATCACCACGAAGAATATTAACAGCATCGACACTCCAAGTCATCTTCGGGGTGGTCTTGGTGGCGTCGGGTACGTTGTAGGTGATGGTGATGGTCTGGATGTGAGCGGTATTTTTTACCGAGAATATCACCTCGGAGGCATCACCGGTCCATGTACTTGTGGTATTGGAGAAAGTACCTGTGCTAACTGTTGTGCTGGCGTTAAGAGAATTTGGAGTATTGTATGTGAATACAATCTTTGAGATCGCGGCACCCTCACTTGCGGATATGGTGAAAGTGTTGCCGTTGTACACTCGGCAGGCAGTGCCGGAGGTATAGTATTTGGGCGGGGTACTGCTGTTGGTGCCAGCGCTGAAGGTAGCCGTGCCGCCTTCCCAAGCGACATTGGTCACGTTAGTTGCATTTGCGTAGCCAAGATCTTTGAATACGATAGTGGCTTCGTTTTCGCCGGCTGCGATGGCCTTGTTCACTGTGATGGTGTACGAGGCGGTGGCAGACTTGAATGTGTCGTTGGCGGCAACGGCGGCAGTGATTTTGGCTTCGCCTACGCCGTTGATGGTGACAGCACCGTTGGCATCGATAGAAGCTACAGCTGCGTTGTCGGAGCTGTAGGTCACGAGCTCGCGGGCTTCTTCGGGAGTGACGGTCAGTGTAGGAGCTACGAAAGTATCGCCCTCGGTAAGTTCAACAGCTTCCTCCGACCATGCCAGTTCGACAGCAGTCTTGTCAGGGTCGGGAGTGGTGGTGCCGGAGGCTTTGTAAGTGATTACCATCTTTTGCAGACGGACAGTTCTGTCAGACGTGAATACCACGCTATTCGCGTCGCCTGTCCAGGTAACTGTAGTAGTGCCCTGTCCGCTCATTTCGCCGGTGCTGCATTTAGCGCTGGTGGTGAAGCTAGTGCTTGCTCCGTCGAATGTGAATTCAATGTTGACTATAGTGCCTGCCGATGCTGCTACAGTCATTGTATTGTCCTTGTAGAGGCGCAGACCGCTGCCGGTGGTATAGTAAGCAGGATCGGAGCTGCCGGAGCTTTTAGCACACGTTATCAAGCCACCGTCGAATTCTACGGTAGTGATTTTAGCCGCATTTGCGTAGCCAAGCTGTGAGAATACGATAGTGGCATCGTGGTCTTCACCGGGCTCGGTAGGTTCTACAGGGGCGTCGGAGATTTCGTAGTCAACGACAATTTCGGAAAGACGGACTTGAGAAGAACCGCTATTCGTGAGCGTTACGGAAGAAAATTCGCCGCTCCAATTGCCATTCGAGTCAAGAGCACCTACATCTGTTTTTGGGAACTTTCCCTGCGTGTAGGTGAAGTTAATTGCCTTGATGGTCACGTTGGCTGCATCTTCGCCGATTGCAGCAACTGTCAGTGTGTTGCTCGCATAGACACGCACAGCTGTGCCGCTTTTATAGTACTTTGCATTCGTACCTCCACCGGCAAATACTATGCTTATATTCGAGTCTCCGAATTGGACATTCTTCACCTCGGTATCAGCGGAGTACAACTCGGAGAAGTTGACAGTGACTTGTTCTGCGAAGCCCGGTAGGATAAGGGCGACCAGAAAAGCCAATGTTAGTAAAATTCTTTTCATAGAAAAGGTAATTGAAAGAGAAGTTAGAATAATTAGTTTATTTATTCGATAGTGTTGGTAGTATATGAGAAGATGCAATACCCTGAAAGATAGTGTGTTGCCTTTTCAAGGTATTAGTAGGACGCATAACAAATATAGCTTGTGCTATAGCGACTACAAAAGTAGCTATAATTTGCCTATAATTTCAGTTAAAAAAGATTAAATTGCCTGCTCTCGGATACTTTCTTCGCCCTCTGATGTAGGGTCGCTTCATACTTCATAACTCATCACCCATAACTCATACCTAATCTAAAACCTCTGCGTACCTCTGCTCCTCTGCGCCCCCTCTGCGTGAGCCCCTTCCCTCCAGTGCGGGGAAAGGCGCCGCGAGAAATAGTCTCACGCAGAGGTAGCGCAGAGGAACGCGGAGAGCATCGCGGGAAGGCTCCGCGAGACTTAATTTTCGGAATGCCAGTGTCAAGGGTATCTCACGTCAAGGTAATGCGTGGCGGCGGAGTGAGCTTTGTCGATAAAATGGGGCGTTTTGTCGGGGTGGATTTGGATGGCGCGGAGGAATGTAGTAATTTTGTGTCGCAATTTCTTATCTCGCGTTTCAACTCAGTCATTTCCTGCGAGTCAATTTTTCCGTACTATAATCTCCCCGGTTCTGATGACTAATATTCACAGATATCTGCTCCTTGCGCTTCTGGTGGCTACTGCCGCCGCGAGTGCTGCCGCCGCCGTGCTGCGCGGCCGTGTGACCGACAATACCGGCGAGGCTCTCATGCAGGCCTCTGTCCGCATCCTCGCCGCCAAAGACTCCACCCTCGTCAAAGGCGCCGTGACGAACGACTCCGGTCGCTTCGCCATCGAAGGCCTCAAGCAGGGCCGGTACATCGTGGAGACCTCCTATGTGGGCTATGCCACCTCTACACAGAATATCACCGTGGGCACGGACGATATCCGTCTGCAGCCCATCGTGCTGAGCGAGAGTTCGGTGGCGCTCCGCGAGGCGGTGGTGACGGGCATCCGCACGCCGGTGAAGGTGATGGAGGACACGGTGGAGTTCAATGCCGACTCCTACCACACGCAGCCCAACTCTATGGTGGAGGACCTCCTCAAGCGTCTGCCGGGCGTAGAGGTGGGGAGCGACGGCAAGATAACGGCCAACGGCCAGGAGGTGAAGAAGATCCTCGTCGACGGCAAGGAGTTCTTCTCCGACGACCCCACCGTGGCCTCGCGCAACCTGCCCGTGGAGATGGTGGAGAAGCTCCAGGTGGTGAACCGTAAGAGCGACCTGGCCCGACTGACGGGTGTGGACGACGGCGAGGACGAGACTGTCATCAACCTCACCGTGAAGAAGGGCATGAAGAACGGATGGTTCGGCAACGCCGAGGCCGGCTACGGCACCGACGACCGCTATCGCGCCAACTTCACCGTCAACCGTTTCTGGGGCGACAATCAGATAACCTTCCTCGGCGCGGCCAATAATGTCAACGATCCCGGATTCGCCGACGGTGCCGGCGACCGCTTCCGCCGTTTCGGCGGCGACAACGGTATCACCACGTCGCAGTCGATAGGCGTGAACTTCAATGTGGGCAACAAGGAGATATTCCGCGTTGGCGGCGACGTGATGTACAGCCACACCGACCGCGATACGCGCACCTCCTCAGACCGTCAGTATATCTTCGCGGACAGCACATCGACCTCGCGCTCGAACAAGCTGTCGCGCGACAAGGGTCACAACTTCCGCGCCGACCTGCGCATAGAGTGGAAGCCCGACAGTTTCAACACCTTCGACTTCCGCCCGAACATCTCGTTGAACTACAACGACTCCTACTCGCGCGACACCACCGCCACCTTCGGCGGCGCTCCGGACTACCGCCAGGTGACGCAGAGCTATAATAATAATGTGTCGTCCGGCCACTCCTTCGAGTTCGGCGGCCGCCTCATCTATACGCACAACTTCCGCTCGCGCCCCGGCCGCTCTTTCTCCGTGATGGCGAACTACAGTATGAGCAATGTGCGGGAGAACAACAACTCGTACTCTTTCAATAAGTTCTTCCTCCTGAACGATTCGGTGGACCTCTACGACCAGTACGCCGACAACCACACGTGGTCGAACAGTGTGAGCACCCGCGTATCGTGGACGGAGCCGCTGGGAGATGTCGCCAAGGGCAACTTCCTCGTGCTGGCTTACAACTTCTCCTACCGCTGGAACAATGCCGACAAGCTCACCTACGACCATCCCGTGGCCTTCCCCGACGGATGGGAAGGCGCGCCTGTAATCTCGGACGAGGAAGTGTTCAACGCCGACCTCTCCAACCGCTTCCGCAACGACTACATGAGTCAGAATATCCGTCTGGGCTACCGCCATGTGAGCAAGAACGGCAACCTCAACGTGGGCGTGTCGCTGGTGCCGCAGACCTCCCAGTCGCGCAATCTCATCAACTCTGACAAGGACATACCGCGCCGCAGTGTCCTCAACTTCGCTCCCTTCCTGCGCTACCAACTGAGATTGACACGCACCCGCTCAATCAATGCTTTCTACAACGGCCGCTCGTCGCAACCCTCCATGACGCAGTTGCAGCCCGTGGCAGATATGTCGGACCCGCTTCGTATCGTCATCGGTAATCCGAACCTGGATCCTACCTTCAACCACAACCTCCGCGTGCGGTTCCAGGACTTCAACTCGGATGCTCAGCGCTCCATCATGGCTATGATGGATGCCAACTATACGCAGAATTCCATCGTGTCGCGTACCACCTACGACCCCTCTACGGGCGGCCAGACCACGACCTATGAGAATGTCAACGGCGTGTGGAGTATACGTGGCTTCAACCTCATCTCCATGCCGCTGCGCAACAAGGCTTTCACCTTCAACAATCATCTGATGGTGTCGTACTCGCACAGCGTGGGCTTCAACAACGGTGAGCGCAACCGCTCCGGCAACTTCGGTTTCAACGAGAGTTTCGGCATGGCCTGGCGTCCCGAGAATCTCGAATTCGAGCTGCGTCCGAGCTACGGCCTGCAGTTGGTCAACAACAGCGTGGCCTCGCAGAGCGACCGCACCGTGCACACCTACGGTGGCACCTTCTACGCCAACTATAACACTCCGATAGGCATCGTGCTGGGTACGGACCTGAACTATGCCGCCACGTCGGGCTACAGCGCGGGCTACGACACTCGCTCGTGGATGTGGAATGCCACCCTGTCGTACCAGTTCCTCCGCGGCCGCAACGCCACCGTGAGCCTCAAGGCCTACGACATCCTGGGACAGCGCTCGAATGTGCGCCGCACCGTCACCGCCAACTATATCGACGATACGCGCTACAACTCGCTCACCCGCTACTTCATGGTGTCGCTGAGCTATAAGTTCACCACCTTCGGCAAGGGCGAGCAGCCCGTCGATCACAATGCGCGTCGCTTCGGCCCCGGCGGTCCTCCTCCCGGCGGACGCCCCGGCGGCCCCGGCGGCCCCGGCGGCCCCGGACGGTTCTGAGCAAGTACGAGTTATGGGTTATGAGTTATGAGGTAGGGTCGCTCCATGGAGCGACCGCTTTCAGGCTGCAACCAATTGATTTTAAGGTTGTCACACGCCCCTGAGGCGGTCGCTCCATGGAGCGACCCTACGTCAGGGAAGCCATTTTTGTCCAGTGCACAGACGAAGCGAGGCTTTTGATAGGTACGAGTTATGAGTGATGTGTTATAAAGTAAGCGGGCGTCCTTGATGGGGACGCCCGCTGTATTTGTCTGTTGCAGTTACCGCTTGCGGCAACACCTCGATCACTTATCGTACTATCAGCAGGTAGTACTGCTTCTTGCCTTTCTGTACGATGATGTAGCGGTCGTTGAGGAGCATATCGGTGCTTGCTGTTGCCTGCGGGTCGGTGATTTTGGCTTTGTTGATGGAGAAGCCGCCGCCCTGGGTGAGCTTGCGCATCTCGGCCTTGGAGGGGAATACGGGCGCCTTCTCGGTGAGGAGGTCGGCCAAACGGATGCCCGCTTCGATGTCGGCACGCTCTACCTCGAAGGTGGGAACGCCGTCGAATACGTCGAGGAGGGTGGCCTCGTCGATGTTGTGGAGAATCTCGGCGGCCTTGTTGCTGAAGAGAATCTGTGATGCTTCCTGTGCGGCCTTGAGGTCGGCCTCGCTATGCACCATGCGTGTGATTTCTTCGGCGAGACGGCGCTGGAGGGCACGGGCTCCCGGGTCGGCCTTGTGCTGCTCTACGAGGGCTTCCACTTCGGCGCGGTCCAGGGTGGTGAAAATCTTGATGTAACGCTCGGCGTCGTCGTCGGCTACATTGAGCCAGAACTGGTAGAAGCGGTAGGGCGAAGTGCGAGCGGGGTCGAGCCATACGTTACCGCTCTCAGTCTTGCCGAACTTTGTGCCGTCGGCCTTTGTGATGAGGGGGCAGGTGAGAGCGTAGGCTTCGCCGCCGAGGGTGCGGCGTATCAGTTCGGTGCCGGTGGTGATGTTGCCCCACTGGTCGGAGCCACCTATCTGAAGCTTGCAGTCACGGTCGCGGTAGAGGGTGAGGAAGTCGTAGCCCTGTACGAGCTGGTATGAGAATTCGGTGAAAGACATGCCTTCGCGGGCTTCGCCGGAGAGACGTTTCTTCACGGAGTCCTTGGCCATCATATAGTTGACGGTGATGAGCTTGCCCACGTCGCGGATGAAGTCGAGGAATGTGAAGTCCTTCATCCAGTCGTAGTTGTTGACCATTATGGCGGCGTTGGGAGCGTCGGAGTCGAAGTCGAGGAAGTGAGCGAGTTGCTTCTTGATGGCTTCCTGGTTGTGACGGAGTGTTGCTTCGTCGAGGAGGTTGCGTTCCTGGCTCTTCATGGAAGGGTCGCCTATCATGCCTGTGGCGCCGCCGATGAGAGCGATGGGCTTGTGGCCGCAGCGCTGGAAGTGCTTGAGCATCATTACGCCTACGAGGTGGCCTATGTGGAGGCTGTCGGCGGTGGGGTCGATGCCGAGGTAGGCAGTGGTCATGCCCTTTTTGAGTTCTTCGTCGGTGCCGGGCATCACAGTGTGAATCATCCCGCGCCAGGTGAGTTCTTCAATAAAATCCATTGATATGTAGTGTGTTAAAATTCGGTGAAGGCCAAGGGCAGGAGAGCCTTGACAGAAGGAACTATGTACACCTCGTCGGCGCCGGCGAGCAGCACGGGGACGGGGTGCTTGGCGAGCATCTCGTACTCCAGGAGGGCCTGCCGGCAAGCGCCACAGGGGGCTGTGGGTTGTGCCGTAGGTTTGCCGTCGGTGCCTATGGCGGCGATGGCGATGGCCTCGAAGGCTACTCCGGGATGCGTGGCGCCGGCGTAGAAGCAGGCGCTCCGCTCGGCGCAGGTGCCGGAGGGGAAGGCTGCGTTCTCCTGGTTGGCACCGGTGACGATGCTGCCGTCGGCGAGGCGTATGGCGGCGCCCACCTTGAAGTGGCTGT
The DNA here is from genome assembly GCA_947174915.1 of uncultured Porphyromonadaceae bacterium. Taxonomy (GTDB): domain Bacteria; phylum Bacteroidota; class Bacteroidia; order Bacteroidales; family Muribaculaceae; genus CAG-873. Next base: position 9,291 of record CAMWKV010000005.1, read on the forward strand.
AGGGAGAGTATGAGCCGGCGGTGGCATGCTGTGCCGCCTCGACGAGCGTGCGCTCGTCGGAGGTGAGTTCGTCGTAGCCCTTGACTACTACGGGAAGGGTGATATTGAGTTCTTTCATGAGTCGCCAATGTTTTTGGGACTGCAAATTTAACTATAACTGAGCGAAAATGGAAAAATGAGCTATAAAATTTTCATAATTGTAAGAAAAGCATTATTTTTGCGGCTTGAAAGGTGTAGTGTCCCCCGCTGCGCCGCCGGCGGTATCGCCGCCGACTGAAGTCATTGATAATAAAAACGCACATAATAACAATGGAAAACAACAAACCTACTGCCGCCGAGCTCAACAATGCCGAAGACATCGTGGCACGCGTACAGCAGAACAAGAAAACCGTCATGTGGTGCCTCCTTACAGGCGGTATTTTAGTAATCATCGCCCTGGCATGGATTCTCCTTTCTCAGTCCGGCAGCCGCAAGGCCGATGAACTCGTCGGTAAGGCCGACATCGAGATGAACGACAGCGTCGCCACCGCTCTCTACATGGATGCCGCCAAGGCCGGTCACCGCAGCGGTCACCGCGCCGCAGCTATGGTAGCTATCAACCTTTTCAACAAGGGTGAGTACGAGCAGGCTATCAAGTACCTCGACGATGCCGACCTCGACGATGCTGTAGCCGCCCCCGGCGTATATGCTCTCAAGGGCGACTGCTACGCCAACCTCGACCAGCTCGACAAGGCTCTCGGATGCTTCGACAAGGCTATCTCCAAGGCCGACGGCAACCCCGAGATTGTGCCCTTCATCCTCATCAAGAAGGCGAATATCTACCGCGCTCAGGGCAACTACTCCGCTGAGGCCAAGGCTTACAAGACTATCATCGACGACTATCCCACCTACGTGGCCACCACTCGCAACGACATCCGTCGCTTCTACGAGCGTGCCGCAGCACAGGCCGCTCAGTAAGTAGCCGATAATCGAGCCTCCCGAGAATCCCGAGTATCTCGAGCAACTCGAATATCCCGACAGCAACCCGATAGGCTATCCGAGCCGAAGAAAATATTACTCCCGCGAGGGAACGACGACCTTGCTTTCCATTGAAGGCAAGGTCGTTACTATTAGATATATATGTTATGAACAATCAACGTCTGCAAGAATTCACCGGCACCTCCGTGGGCCGGCTGCTGTGGAAATACTCGCTGCCGTCGGTGGTGGGTATGCTCGTGATGGCTCTATATAATGTGGTGGACCGTGTGTTCATCGGCCAGTTCGTAGGGCCTGACGCTATCGCCGGACTCGCCATCACCTTCCCGCTGATGAATCTTGCCACTGCCGTGGGTGTCCTTGTCGGTGTCGGCGCGTCGGCACGAATGTCTATCACCCTCGGTGCCGGCCGTCCGCGGGAGGCCGAGGATATCCTCGGCAATACGCTGGTGCTCACTTTCATCAACGCCTTCGTCTACATTGCCGCCTTCTACGTGTGGCTCGACCCGCTGCTGCGTGCCTTCGGTGCCAGCGACGCTACTCTGCCGTATGCCCGCGACTATATCCTCACCCTACTGCCCGGTCTGCTGCTGACGAATCTGGCCTTCGGCCTCAACAATCTGATGCGAGCCTCGGGCTATCCCGGTCGTGCCATGATGACGATGCTTTTAGGCGCCGTGACGAATGTGGTACTCGATGCAGTGCTGATATATTGGCTCGACCTCGGCATCCGGGGTGCCGCCGTTGCCACTGACATCGCTATGGCCGTGAGCGCGCTCTTCGTGATAGCGCACTTCATGCGTCCCTCGGTATCGGTGCGCTTCCGTCGGGGCATCTATCGCCTGAAATTCGGGCTGATTCTCAGCATTATAGGCATCGGCGCCGCGCCGGCTATCGTCAATGCTGCCTCGTGTGTGGTGCAGGCGCTGGTCAACAACAGTCTGGCCGCCTACGGCACCGACCGCGATATCGCCGCTGCCGGCATCATGGTCACCTATACGTCGCTACTCGTGACGATTGTCATCGGCATGAGTCAGGGCATGCAGCCCATCGTGGGCTACAACTATGGCGCGGGCAAGTACCACCGCCTCCGTCGCACCTATTGGCTGGCAGTGACGGTGGCCACTGTCATCACCACTGTCGGTGCCATCGCCGGCCTGGCCTTCCCGCGCGAGATAGGGCGAGCCTTCACGGACGACGCTCAGTTGCTCGACGCCACCGAGCGCGCTCTCAGTCAGTGCCTTGTGGTTTTCCCCGTGGTGGGCTATCAGGTGATTACCTCCTGCCTCTTCCAGAGTCTTGGCAAGGTGTGGCAGTCTATTCTTCTGGGTATGCTCCGCCAGGTGCTTTTCCTCATACCGCTGCTGCTCTTGCTGCCTAAGTCGCTGGGCCTCGACGGTGTGTGGCTGTCCTTCCCCTCCTCGGACCTGCTGGCGACGGTAGTGGCCACGGTGATGGTGATTTTGCTCCTGCGCCGCATGCCCAAGGCCGACGCCGGTGTGGTATGACCTATTGCGCGCACCTGCGGAGGCCCGGGGGTATGTCACAGAACCTGCCGACGGGGGCAGGCGTTATACTTATGCTTGACAAAATGTCAGTCCAAGACTGACAGTATGCCTTTGGCTCAATTTTTGCTTACGATAATAACAGAACTAAAACACACCTATATGAATCTCAAACCACTTGCCGACCGTGTCCTGATCCAACCCACGGCGGCTGAAGAAGTAACAGCATCGGGCATCATCATCCCCGACGCAGCAAAAGAAAAACCCCTTCGCGGCACCGTTCTCGCCGTCGGCGACGGCACCAAGGACGAGCCCATGATTCTCAAAGCCGGTGACGAAGTGCTCTACGGCAAATATGCCGGCACCGAGGTAGACCTCGGCAATGGCGACAAGGCTCTCATCATGCGCCAGAACGAAGTGCTCGCTGTAGTGGTGAAATAATACTCTAAAGAACTGAACTAAAATGGCTAAAGAAATTAAATTCAATATTGAGGCTCGCGACGAGCTCAAAAAAGGTGTCGACGCCCTCGCCGACGCTGTCAAGGTAACCCTCGGCCCCAAAGGCCGCAATGTAATCATCGCCAAGGCCTACGGCGCTCCCCACATCACCAAGGACGGTGTGTCCGTGGCTCGTGAGGTAGAGCTCGACGAGCCCCTGCAGAACATGGGCGCCCAGCTCGTGAAGGAAGTGGCCTCCAAGACCGGCGACGATGCCGGCGACGGTACCACCACCGCCACTGTTCTCGCACAGGCTATCATCGGCGTAGGTCTGAAGAACGTCACCGCCGGTGCCAACCCCATGGACCTCAAGCGCGGTATCGACAAGGCCGTCGCTGAAGTAGTGGCAGGCATCCGCGAGATGAGCGTGGAGGTAGGCGACGACTTCAAGAAAATCGAAGACGTGGCACGTATCTCCGCCAACAACGACGATACCATCGGTAGCCTCATTGCCGAAGCGATGAAGAAAATCAATATCGAAGGTGTCATCACCGTCGACGAAGCCAAGGGTACCGAGACTTCTATCGAAGTGGTGGAAGGTATGCAGTTCGACCGTGGCTACATCTCGCCCTACTTCATCACCGACACCGAGAAGCTCACCTGCGCCTACGACAATCCCCTCATTCTCCTCTACGACAAGAAGGTATCCTCGCTCAAGGATATCCTCCCCATCCTCGAAGGTGTTTCCCAGAGCGGCCGTGCTCTCCTCATCATCGCTGAGGATGTTGACCAGGACGCCCTCGCAGGCCTCGTGGTGAACCGTCTGCGCGGCTCCCTGAAGGTATGCGCAGTGAAGGCTCCCGGCTTCGGCGACCGTCGCAAGGAGATGCTCGAAGACATCGCCGTCCTCACCGGCGGTACTGTGGTGAGCGAAGAGAAGGGCATGACCCTCGCCTCCGCCACCATGCAGCACCTCGGCCAGGCCAACCGCGTCACTGTCACCAAGGACAGTACCACCATCGTCAACCGCGACAGCAACAAGGAAGCCGTTGCCGCCCGCGTAGCTCAGATCAAGGCTCAGATTGAAGCCACCAAGAGCGACTACGACCGCGAGAAGCTCCAGGAGCGCCTCTCCAAACTCTCCGGCGGTGTGGCAGTGCTCCATGTGGGTGCTCCCTCCGAGGTAGAGATGAAAGAGAAGAAGGACCGCGTGGACGATGCTCTCAGCGCTACCCGCGCTGCCATCGCCGAAGGTATCGTGCCCGGCGGCGGCGTGGCATATATCCGTTGCCTCCAGCGTCTGAAGGACCTCAAGGGTGCCAACGACGACGAGCAGACCGGTATCGCTATCGTTGAACGCGCCATCGAGGAACCCCTCCGCCAGATTGCCGCCAATGCAGGCGTCGAAGGCGCCGTGGTGGTACAGAAGGTGAGCGAAGGCACGGGCGACTTCGGCTACAACGCCCGCACCGACAAGTACGAGAATCTCCTTGCCGCAGGTGTCATCGACCCCGCCAAGGTGACACGTATCGCGCTCGAGAACGCCGCTTCCATCGCCGGCATGTTCCTCACCACCGAGTGTGTCATCGCCGACAAGAAGGAGGACAATCCCGCTCCCGCAGCCCCCGGCATGGGTGGCATGGGCGGCATGATGTAAATCCCACGCAGCCTCAAACAGCACAATAGGGCGTCTCGGAATTTTTCCGGGGCGCCCTTATTTTATGGCGTAGAATTGAAGAATATTTTGAATTTCAAAATATTCTTCGTAACTTTACAACGAAAATTCAAAGCCTTATGAATATAGTTGCAAAGAAAACATTAGTTGATTACTACCTCAAGAACCCACAATCCAAGGAAGCACTTGAGGACTGGTACACTAAGACACGTAGAAGTCAGTGGACGAACTTTGCCGACGTCAGGTCAACGTTCAATTCAGTAGATGCCGTGGGCAATCAGCACTATGTTTTTAATATAAAAGGAAATGATTTTCGCCTAATAGTTGTTATTCAATTTAAACACAGGTTCGTGTACATACGTTTTGTAGGTACTCATGCCGAATATGATAAACTTAAGGACGCTTCACAAGTATAAAGATATGGAACCGATAAAGACAAGAATAGAAAACGAACTTCAGTACAACTGGGCCATGGGACGTATTGATGAACTGCTTGGCAAGGTTAATGACGATACCCCGGAGGATGATCCCAACAGCATTGAGCTCTACCTTCTTTCAAGTCTTGTGCAAGACTATGAAGATATCCACTATCCGATTGGAGCGCCGTCTCTTATTGATGTCCTCAAGCTGAGAATGTATGAGTTGGGACTCTCTCAGGCAGCTCTTGCCAAGAAAATCGGTGTGAGCCCGTCGCGTATCTGTGATTTCCTTTCAGGGAAAAGTGAACCTACATTACAAGTAGGCCGAAGGATATCTAAGGAATTGAATATTGACCCCGCTATCGTGCTCGGTGTCTGAGGCAATGAACATCTCCGAACTTCTCAAGATTATCAATACACCCGAGCGGCGGACGGCGCTCAAGGGTATCTGCGGACGTCTGGGCGCCCGCGTCAGCGGCGTGGCCGGTTCGTCGGCAGCCTTTATGATTGCCGCCCTGCCTCATCCCAAGAGTGCGCCGGTGCTGGTGGTGGGCGATAGCCTCGACGATGCCGGCTACCTCTACTACGACCTCTGCCGTATCGTCGGCGACGAGTCCGTGGCATTCATGCCCTCCGGATACAAGCGCGACATAAAGTACGGCCAGGCCGACGAGCCTGCGCGAATACTCCGCACAGAGTCGCTTCGCCGCATCGCCGACAACAGCGTCCGTTATGTAGTGACATATCCCGAGGCTATGGCAGAGACCGTGGCCTCCGCCGACGACCTCGCCAAGCACACCCTCTCGCTCGTCAAGGGCCGCGAGACGGATATGGCAGTCACCGTCAAGTGGCTGCGTGATAACGGTTTCGTGCAGGTGGACTACGTATTCGAGCCGGGACAATTCGCCGTCCGCGGTTCTATCCTCGATATCTTCGCCTACTCCTCCGAGCTGCCTTTCCGCCTCGACTTTTTCGGCGACGAGATAGACTCCATCCGCGCCTTCAACGTAGACACGCAGCTCTCCGACCACTCCCTGGACTTCATCGACGTCACCGCCGACGTGCACGCCCGTGGCCGCAAGCAGTCGCTGCCCGAGTTCGTGCCCGACAATACCATCGTGGTGCTCCGCAACGAACATCGTACCGTAGCCCGTGTGGAGGCCATCGCCGCCGAGGGTTTCTCGTCTCTGTCGGAGCTTGCAGGCGAGGGCGACCGCGGGGAGGCGCTCAATGCCATCGTCGATGCAGCAGCCCTCGCCGAGCGCCTCAAGACCATGCGCCGCATCGAGTTCACCGCTGCCCGCGTCGCCGACGAGAGCTTCGCCGACGGCACTCCCATAGCTGTGCCCTCGGGACGCGCCACCGTGGACTACGACTGCTCGCCCCAGGGTATCTACCACAAGAATTTCGACCTCATAGCCGAATCCTTCACCCGCTTCCTCGCCGACGGCTACCGCCTCTGCATCCTCTCGGACAACAGCAAGCAGTTCGAGCGTCTGCGCGACATCTTCGCCGACCGCGGCGATGACATCACCTTCGAACCCGTCGAAGGCACCATCCACGAGGGCTTCGTGGACCATACGGCGCGCGTGTGCGTATTCACCGACCATCAGATTTTCGACCGCTTCCACAAATACACCCTCAAGAGCGACCGCGCACGCTCGGGCAAGATGGCGCTGTCACTGCGCGAGCTTGGACTCATCAAGCCCGGCGACTACATAGTACATGTGGACCACGGCGTGGGACGCTTCGACGGCCTGCTCACCAACACCGTCAACGGCGTCACCCAAGAGGTGATAAAGCTCTCCTATGATGCCGGCGACGTGCTGCTGGTCAATATCACCTCGCTCCACAAGCTCTCCAAGTACCGCGGCAAGGAAGGCGTACCCCCGAAAATCAACCGCATAGGCTCCGGCAACTGGCAGAAGCTCAAGGACCGCACCAAGGGCAAACTCAAGGACATCGCCCGCGACCTCATCAAACTCTACGCCGCGCGCCGCGACGAGAAAGGCTTCGCCTTCTCGCCCGACACATATATGCAGCACGAGCTTGAGGCATCCTTCATCTACGAGGATACTCCGGACCAGCTCACCGCTACCCAGGCCGTCAAGGCCGACATGGAGAAGCCTCAGCCTATGGACCGCCTCGTGTGCGGCGACGTGGGCTTCGGCAAGACGGAAATCGCCATACGCGCTGCCTTCAAGGCTGCCGCCGACGGCAAGCAAGTAGCCGTCCTGGTGCCCACTACCGTCCTCGCCTACCAGCACTACAATACCTTCCGCGAGCGTCTGGCCGACTTCCCCGTGCGCGTCGAATACCTCTCCCGTGCCCGCACCGCCAAGGAGACGAAGCAGATTCTCGCCGACCTCGAAGCCGGCAAGATTGATATCATAGTGGGCACGCACAAGCTCATCGGCAAGGCGGTAAAGTTCAAGGACCTCGGACTTCTCATAGTGGACGAAGAGCAGAAATTCGGCGTCGCCGTCAAGGAGCGCCTGCGCCAGATGCGCGTCAACGTAGACACTCTCACCCTCACCGCCACTCCGATACCGCGCACGCTGCAGTTCTCCCTCATGGGCGCCCGCGACCTGAGTACCCTCACCACCCCGCCGCCGAACCGCTATCCCATCATCACCAATGTGGGTCCGCTCGACGATGACGCACTCACCGAAGCCCTCAACTTCGAGCTGTCACGCGGCGGCCAGGTGTTCATCATCAACCCCCGCATCGAGGGCCTCTTTGCCCTCGAGGACCGCGTACGGCGCCTCGTCCCTGACGCACGCACAGTAGTGGCTCACGGCCAGATGCCCCCCGAGCGCCTCGAAAAGACAATCACCGACTTCACCGCCCACGACTACGATATCCTCCTTGCTACCACCATCCTGGAGAGCGGTATCGACATGCCGAATGTCAACACCATTATCATCAACGACGCCCACCGCTTCGGCCTGAGCGAGTTGCATCAGTTGCGCGGACGCGTGGGCCGTTCGGCCCGCAAGGCCTTCTGTTACCTCGTGGTGCCCGGCGACCTATCTCTCTCCGACGACGCTCGCCGTCGCCTCCAGGCCATAGAATCCTTCTCCGACCTCGGTGCGGGCATACAGATAGCTATGCAGGACCTCGACATACGCGGTGCGGGTAATCTCCTCGGAGCCGAACAGAGTGGTTTCATTGCCGACCTCGGCTACGAGACTTACCAGAAAATCCTTCGCGAAGCCGTCACCGAGCTGCGCAACGAAGAGTTCCCGGATCTACCCTCGGCCGACGACGACCGCCCCGCTGAATTCGTGGCCGACTGCGTAATCGACAGTGACCTCGAACTCCTCCTGCCGCCGGACTATGTGGAGCAGGAGAGCGAGCGCATAGCCCTCTATCGCGAGCTCGACAGCATCGAACGCCCCGACCAGCTCGCCGCCTTTGAGCAGCGTCTGGTGGACCGTTTCGGACGCATCCCCACCGTAGCCCGCGAACTTCTGCGTGTGCCTTCTCTGCGCAGTCGCGCCAAGCGTCTGGGTATAGAGAAAGTCACCCTCAAGCAAGGCAAGATGTTCACCTACTTCGTGGGGCAGGAGAACGAAGCATACTACAAGTCCGACGCCTTCGGTCGCATCCTGTCCTACGCCACCATCTACCCGCAGCGCGTCGAGATACGTCAGCGCGGCGACCGACGCAGCTTCATCTTCGCCGACGTCAGCTCCGTGAGCGATGCAGTAGCTATCCTCGACACCATCCTCACCCTCCCCGTAGCGTGAGTAGGCTCAAGAGTAAGAAATATTTAGCATTAGAGATTTTTAACACCGGCCGTAAGGGTTTTTAAGTATGCCACAGTGGTCGGTTGGTGATTTTTTCGTTACTTTTGCATGATGGCTTGAGCTCAGCAGGATAAATCCTGTCATTTCATGGGTGACTACCCGAGGATAGCTCAATCCGGCTTGAATCACAACAAATAAACAACAACTATTAATAACCTAAATCCAATCCCGAAATGAAAAAAACTCTCATTTCAGCGCTATTGATTACGGCCGCAATGGGAGCATCCGCACAGCTCGTCGAGATCAACTCGATGCAGAAAGTGTCGCTGCCCGAAGGTCTCTATATCAATGTGCCCACCATCAGCCCTGACGGCAGCTTCGTTCTTGCTTCGGATCTCGCCGGCGACGGTCTTACACAGATTCCACTGGATGGCAGCGCAGTGCGCGTTGTTACCTCCAATGCCAGCGGCTACGACGTACGTATCAGCGACGACTCCCGCAACGTCGTGTTCCGTCAGTCCACCACTGGTGCTGACCACCTCCGCTACACCGCCCTCAAGGCTGTAGACCTCGCTACAGGCGTCGAGACAGAGCTTGTAAAGCCTACCCGTCACCTCAACTCCGGCGTGAGCATCAAGTCCGGTGCCGTCACTGCTGTTGAGAACGGTCGCGCCCGTGCCCGCGCCATCAACGGCGGCACAGCCACCCTCGAACCCACCGTATCCATCAGCTACGGTCACCTCGTGTACACCGACGCTCAGGGCAACGCTACCACCCTCGACCCCCAGGGTCGCGGCAGCTACCTCTGGCCTCAGCTCAGCCCCGACGGCACTAAGGTTGTGTACTACCTTTCCGGCTACGGATGCTATGTATGCAACACCGATGGCTCCAACCCCGCTCCTCTGGGTCTGCTCCGCGCTGCCAAGTGGCTCGGCAACGACATGCTCGTAGGTATGAACGACGTTGACAACGGTGAATACACCACATCATCGGCCATCATCGCCACCGACCTCAACGGCACCCGTCAGCAGCTCACCACCGACGAGACTATCGCCATGTTCCCCAGCGTATCGGCCGATGGCCGCCGCATTGCTTTCAGCACTCCCGAAGGCGAGCTCTATATTATCAACCTTAAATAATAACGGAGTATGAAAAAATTATTCTTCGCCGCTGCTGTGGCAGCTCTTGCCATGACAGCCAACGCCAAGACTGCCGACGAGCTCCGCGTATATATCAATCCCGGCCACGGCTCCTGGACTGCCAACGACCGTCCTATCCCCGTGCTCGGCCACGAGCCTTACAACCGCTACGGTACGGATACCACCAGCTTCTTCGAATCCAACACCAACCTCCGCAAGGGTTTCGGCGTCCTCGAGAAGCTCCGTACATACGGCCTCAAGTTTGACGAGACTCTCAACCAGACCGGCGAGCGTCACCAGATCGGTGCTGCCCGCGATATGAGCAACAACATCGTGATGAGCCATGTGAAGTGCGGCCCCTATCATGATGACAACGGTACCAAGAATCAGCTCGGCGATAAAGCACCCGTCGACCTTGAGTACTACAACCGTAACCTCACCGAAATCTGCGTCGAAGTAGATGCCAACAACTTCGACCTCTTCATCTCCATCCACTCCAACGCCCTCACAGGCCCCTGGCTCACTACCAACTATCCTCTGATTATCTATCGCGGTTACGATGACGTGGAAAAGACCGACGATGGTATCGACAACAACCACTCCAGAGAATCCCGCAAGTTCGCCGAGACCGTATGGCCCCACCACTTCAACTGCGCTCATGAGCCCTGGACATCCTACAAGACCAGCATGAACGTCCGCGGTGACCTTAACTTCTACGGCAGCGGTTCTGTATCCCGTGGCTACAAGGGCTACCTCGGCGTGCTCAAGCACGGCACCGTGGGCTTCCTCGTAGAAGGCTACTTCCACGACTACGGCCCCTCCGCTCTCCGTCACATGAACTGGGACGTAGACTATGTCGAAGGCTATGAATATGCTCACGGTATCGCCGACTACCTCGGCCTCCAGAAGGAAAGCACCGGTGATATCTACGGTATCGTACGCGACTCCAAGGAAATCTTCGACGATCCCAACTGGGTACCCCAGGGCGACACCAAGGACATCTACCGTCCCGTCAACGATGCCAAGGTGTACCTCAAGAAGGACGGTGTGGTAGTAGACGAATATACCACCGACAAGCAGTACAATGGTGCATTCGTATTCAAGGGCGTAGAACCCGGTACTTACACCATCGAGGTTGAGAACCCCGACTTCGCTCCCTGCACTCCCGTCGAAGTAACTGTCAAGGCTGCAGAGATTGCCTATCCCTCCATCTTCATCGACAACTACTCCCTGATGGCTCCCGAAGGTGAATTCACCGACTATCCCGACGAAGTTGCCGGCCTCGTGGTAGCTCCCGAATCGTACACATTCGTTGCCACCGAAGGCAGCGTGCCCGAACTCGCCGGCAAGACCATCAAGCGCATGATCGCTCACGGCAACTACCTCTACATCCTCGCCGAGGGTGCCGCAGGTATGGGCACCGAAGCCATCTACGTTGTTGACGGCCGCAGCCTCGAACTCGTAGCAACTCCCGACCTCGGCCCCGCCGAAGGTACCGACCGCGCTATATCCGATATCCAGGTGACTGCCGACGGCGTCCTCATCGCTTGTAACCTCGAAGTATGTCACTTCGACGACAAGCAGGTAGCATCCGGCGAAAGCCGCGGCCAGGCCAAGGTTTACCGCTGGTCCAAGGACGAAAACGGTCTGCCCCGCGACGAAGCAAAGCTCTGGATCTCCACTCAGAAGAGCGGTAACTTCACCCGCGCTTATGTAGGCCACGGCATGAGCTATACCGGTACTCTCTACAATGGTACCTGCGTCCTCACAGCAATGACTGCCGGTGGTACTACCAAGAACATGTTCCTCAACGTGATGACCGTCAAGGAGGCCATGAAGGACAAGGACGATATCCGCAACAACAACGAGCCCGCCAAGGCCGGCTTCAATGGTGTAGCCCTCGGTGACAACTTCACCATGGTAGCATCGCCCTTCGACCCCATGAACTATATCACCAACAGCCCCCTCCAGGGCGTACGCGAGTACACCTACGGTGTGGGTGGTAAGGACAACGTCACCGTAGCTGAAATGGCCGAAGGCGTTATCCCCACCGAAGCTGCCGGTACTTCCTTCCTCCGCTACGCCGGTAAGGTGTACATGGTATCTCCCGCTGTTGCCGACGGCAAGGCTGCCGGTGTACAGCTCGTTGACGTGACCGAAGGTATCGCCAAGGCTGCTCTCGTATCTACCGAAGGCCTCACCACCGAGGCTGCCGAAGGTGACTACGCCGCCGCAGGTGCTGCCAAGCTCTCTCACGACGCAGATGGCAACGCTGTTGCAGGCGACATGCAGCTCTATCTCCTCGCAGGTGAGAAGCTCGTACGCTTCTCCACCGATCCCACCGACGGCCTCCAGAGCATCGCTATCGACAACAACAACGCTCCCGTTGAATACTTCAACCTCCAGGGCGTACGTGTTGCCAATCCCACCAGCGGTCTCTACATCCGTCGTCAGGGCAACAACGTGACCAAGATCATGATCAAGTAATTTCCCACCTCCCTCATACCACGACCTCGCGGCCCGCGCCGCGAGGTTTTTTTGTGCCAGGCGGCAGGGGCACTCCCGCGCCCCCGCCGCCCCCGGTAGCCAGGGGGGGCGGTCGCGCCTTCGATGCCGGCCGCCCCTGCCATCCCTAGCGCCGCCCGCACTGCCATCTCGCACCCCCGCTCGCCGCCCGTACGGCCCAGCATCTACTGCCGCCGGCTGCCTTGTCCCTGCTCGGACAGCGGGGGTATATACGATGAGCCGCCCGCGCGGAGATGGCGCGGGCGGCTATATGTGTGGGCGGCGTGGGTGCCGCGTGCGGGGCGGGATTAGCGGCCGCCGCCGAGAGCCTGGTAGAGGTTGATGACGGCGTTGGCGCGGGCGAGCTCGGTGTTGATGCGGTTCATCTGTGCCGACAGGAGGCCTTGCTGGGCAGTGAGCACTTCGAGGTAGTTGGTGGTACCGGTGGAGTAGAGCAGGAGGTCCTGTGTGTACTCTACGGACTTCTCGAGTTGCTGTACTTGCTCGGCGAGAAGGGCAGACTTGTCGAAGCTCTTCTCATACACTGTGAGCGCGTCCGATACTTCGGCGGAGGCGTTGAGGAGGGCGTACTCGAAGTTGTTGAGGGCCTGCTGCTGCTGTGCTTTGGCACCCTGGAGGCGGGCAATGTTCTGGCCGCGCGAGAAGAGAGGTGCCACGAGCGAGCCGGCAAGCTGGTAGAACCAGTCGCCGGGGTTCTTCACCATCGAGCCGAGGAGGTTCGTGAAGCCGCCGTTGGCGGTGATGGTGAGGCCGGGGTAGAAGGCTGCACGGGCGCTGTTGGTAGCGTAGTAGGCCACAGCGAGGCTCTGCTCGGCGGCGGCTACGTCGGGACGCGCTGCGAGTTCGGCCATAGGTACACCGGCGCGGAGGATGGCGGGCACGGTAAGGTCTACCTTATCGGTGACGTCCCATGTCTGCGGCAGGGTGTTCTGCAGGAGGCTCATGGTGTTGTTGAGCTTGTCGAGCTGTGTCTCCAGGTCGGTGATGGACGCCAGGATGGAGTAATAGTTCGCAGCGGACTGTACTACGGCAGCTTCGGTGACGCCGCGGCCTGCTTCCTTGAGGTCGCGCATGGTCTGTACGGTCTCTTTCCAGAGGTCGGCAGTGTTTCGCGAGAGGTTGAGCTGTGCGTTGACGGCAGCTATGGCGTAGTAGGTTGAGGCTACGGCGGAGATTATCTGGCTGCGTACGGCCTGGGCGTAGGCTTCGCTCTGTAGCAGGGCGGCTTTGGCGCCGCGGTTGCCGTTGAGGAGCTTGCCGAAGATGTCCACTTCCCAGCTCAGCTGTGCGGGCAGAGAGTATGTCCAATTGATGTCGCTGCCGGCGTAGGATGCTCCGGCGCCGTTGGGTACCAGTGCGAGGGAGGGCAGGTAGGACAGGCGTGCGCCGCGGAGGTTGGCGCGGGCTATCTCGGTGTTGAGCTGGGCGTTTCGCAGGGTGGTGTTGGCCTCAAGGGCGTTGCTGATGAGAGCGGCGAGCTTGGGGTCGGTGAATACGTCCTCCCACAGCAGATTGCCGAAGGCTGCGGAGTCGACGGTAGCCTTGCGGGCATCGACGTAGGCCTGTGTGAGAGGGGTATCCGTGGGGGTCTCGTACTTCTTGTATATATGGCAGCTGCTGAGGCTCAGAAGGGTGCCCGTGGCGATGGCTGCACAGAGGATTTTTGCTGATTTCATAGCGTTGGGTCGTTTACTGAGCATACTGTTCGAGTTCTTTCTCTACTGTGCCGCCTTCTTCCTGATTCTGCCAGGTTATGGGCTTGAATTTCTCCTGGATGGTCTCGAAGATGACGAAGAGAGCGGGCACCACGAATATCTGGCATATCATACCGATGAGCATACCGCCTACGGAGCCGGCGCCGAGGGCACGGTTGCCGTTGGCACCTACGCCGTGGGCGAACATCATGGGCAGAAGGCCGATAATCATGGCGAAGGAGGTCATGAGGATGGGTCGCAGACGGGCAGCGGCACCGTTGATGGCGGCCTTGAAGATGCTCATGCCGGCGTGGCGACGTTCAAGGTTGAACTCGACGATGAGGATGGCATTCTTGGCCAGAAGGCCGATGAGCATGATGAGTGCGATCTGCAGGTAGATATTGTTCGAGATATCGAATATGTCGGCGAAGATGAACGTGCCTGCCAGACCGAAGGGAATAGAGAGGATGACGGCGAAGGGCAGCAGGTAGCTTTCGTACTGTGCCGAGAGGAGCAGGTAGACGAAGAGGAGACAGAGACCGAAGATTGCTGCTGTGGCCGAACCGGACGAGCTGCCGGCTTCTTCACGAGTCATACCTGCGTATTCGTAGCCGTAGCCCTGGGGAAGGGTCTCGGCTGCTACGCGCTCGATGGCGGCGATGGCATCGCCGGAGGAGAAGCCGGGAGCCGGCTGACCTGTTACGGAGATGGAGGTGAACATGTTGAAGCGGTTCATCAGGTCGGGACCGTAGACACGGGTGAGCTTGACGAAGTTCGATATGGGAGCCATCTCGGAGCCGTTGCGAATCTTGACTTTATTGAGAGTCTCGGGGCTGACGCGCGACTCCGGAGGAGCCTGCATCATCACGCGGTAGATTTTACCGAAGCGGTTGAAGTTTGACACATACATACCGCCGTAGTAGCCCTGGAGGGTAGAGAGGATGGTGGCGGGGCTGATGCCGGCTTTCTTGGCTTTGGCGGCGTCGATGTCGACCATGTACTGGGGGAAGGTGGGGTTGAAGGTGGTGTAGGCTGCCTGGATTTCGGGGCACTGGTTCACCTGGGCGAGGAAGTTCTGCACCACGCCGAAGAACTGGTTGATGTCGCCGCCGGTGCGGTCCTGCATCTTGATTTCGACACCGTTGGTAGTCGAGTAGCCGGATATCATAGGCGGTGCGAAGATCATCACACGTCCGTCGCGTACATTCTGTGCCGTCAGGGCATAGAGCTGACGGATGATGTTGTTGGCGCTCTCGGCCTTGGAACGTTCGCTCCAGTCCTTGAGCTTGATGATGAATGTACCATAGGTAGCACCTTGGCCTGCGAGGAAGCTGTAGCCGAGGATGGCCACACGCTGGCTGATGGCGGGGATGGTGGCGGTGATGGAGTCTACCTGATTCATCACCTCGGCGGTGCGCTCCTGCGATGTGCCGGCGGGCATGTCGACCATGGCGAAGATGACACCTGTATCTTCATCGGGCACGAGGGCGGACGGTGTGCGTGCCATGAGCCATACGAGCAGGCCGATGGCGACGGCGACGGTGCCGAGGGAGATGAGCTTGTGGTTGGCGAACCATCCCGTACCCTTGTTGTATCCGACCAGGAGTCGGTCGAAGGTATTATTGAATGCCACATGGAAGCGCTTGCTGAAGAGGCCGAGGACTGCGAGGAGGGCTACAACCCATGCCATGCAGCTGAGTGCTACGTTGTGGAAGGAGTACCAGCCGAGTACCATGAAGGTGACGGCGGCCACGAGGAGGATGAAGGTGATAAGGGGCGGGAAGTTGAGGGCGAAGGCTTTCTTGTAGCGCTTGCCCACGGCTTCGCCGGCAGCGCGGTAGGCATCGCCCATGCGCTTGCCCATGGAGTCGGTGTGCTCGCCCTCGGCAGGGTGGGGCTTGAGGAAGAGTGCGCAGAGTGCAGGCGACAGGGTGAGAGCGTTGACAGCCGAGAAGGCGATGGCGATGGCCATGGTGATACCGAACTGGCGGTAGAACACACCTGTGGTGCCGGGCATGAACGATACGGGGATGAACACGAGCATCATCACGAGTGTGATGGAGATAAGAGCGCCGGCGATTTCGTTCATGGCGTCGATGGAGGCGAGGCGTGCCGATTTGTAGCCCTGGTCGAGCTTGGCATGTACGGCCTCCACCACCACGATGGCGTCATCGACCACGATAGCGATGGCGAGCACGAGTGCCGACAGGGTGATGAGGTTCACGGAGAAGCCGATGAGGTTCATCACGAAGAAGGTACCGATGAGTGCCACGGGGATGGCGATGGCGGGGATGATGGTCGAGCGCATATCCTGAAGGAAGATGAACACAACGAGGAACACCAGGATGAAGGCTTCGATGAGGGTATGAAGCACGTTGTCGATGGAGGCGTAGAGGAAGTCGTTGTTGTTCATCGGTATCTTGAAGACGAGGCCCTGGGGAAGGTCGGCGCTGAGCTTGTCGATGGTGGCAAGACAGTTGTTGATGACCGATGTCGCGTTCGAACCGGGAGTCTGATATACGATGGCCATGGAGGCAGTGTAGCCGTTCCAGTGATCTTCGAAGCCGTATGTGACGCGGCCGAGCTCGATCTCGGCTACATCATTGAGGTAGAGCACTTCGCCATTGGCGCCGGTGCGTACTACGATGTCGCCGAACTCCTCGGGGGTGGAGAGGCGGCCACGGTAGCGCATGGTGTACTGGAAGGACTGGTCGCCCTGCTCGCCGAAGGCACCGGGAGCGGCCTCGATGTTCTGCTCGGCCAGAGCGGCGCTGATGTCGGAGGGCATCAGGTGGTACTGAGCCATCACTTCGGGCTTGAGCCATATACGCATGGAGTAGTCGGCACCGAAGGACATCACGTCACCTACACCCTGTACACGCTGTATCTCGGGGATGATGTTGATTTTCATGTAGTTGTCGAGGAACTCGGGGCTGTACTCGGCGTGAGCCGTAGTGTCCACGAGAGCCATGGAGAGGAGGGTAGAGGTCTGGCGCTTACGCGTCTGTATACCCACCTGGTTCACTTCGGACGGCATGAGGTTGGCGGCGGCGGCGACGCGGTTCTGCACGTCTACGGCTGCCATATCGGGGTTGTAGCCCTGTTCGAAGTATACGTTGATGGTGGCCGAGCCGTTGTTGGAGGCTGTGGACTCCATGTACGTCATCGCCTGGGCACCGTTGATGGATTCTTCGAGAGGGGCGATAACGGAGTTGAGCACGGAGGCCGCGTTGGCACCGTTGTAGGTTGTTGTTACCTGGATGGTAGGCGGTGCGATATCGGGGTACTGAGTCACGGGGAGCGACGTCAGGCCGATAAGACCCAGCAGGACGATGAAGATGGAAATCACCGTTGACAGTACCGGGCGGTTAATAAATGTATCGAGTTTCATCTATGTGAGAATGAAATGATTGCGAACGGGGTGGATTACTTCGCGGGAGCGGCGGACTCGGCAGGAACTGCGGCGGGTGCTGCGGTCTTGGGGGTGACGGGTATGTTGGCGCGCACGGTGGTACCTACGCCTTCGGTGACGATGCGGTCGCCGGCGTTGAGACCGGAGGTGACAACGAAGGTCTGGCCGTCGTTGTAGGGCTGCACGGTGATCTGTGTGGGCACGGTGTAGTTACTGTCGTTGAGGGTGTAGACGTAGCGGAGGTCCTGTAGCTCATAGGTGGCACGCTGGGGGATGATGAGTGCACCTTCGGTGGCGTGAGGTACTACGATCTGGCCGGTATTGCCGGAGCGGAGCATGCCGGAGGGGTTGGGGAATAGCGCGCGGGCAGAGGCGGCGCCGGTGCTGTTGTCGATGACACCGGATACAGTGGCTACCTTGCCTTCGTAGGGATAGATGGTGCCGTCGGCGAGCTGCAGCTTCACGGCAGGCATGGCGGCTACGCCCTTGTCGACGGAGGAGCGGCCGCCGTCGGTGAGTTCGAGGAGCTCTTTCTCACCCATGGAGAAGTAGGCATATACCTCGGAGTTGTCGCTGATAGTGGTGAGGGGCTGTGCCGATGTGGGGGAGGCGAGGGAGCCTTCGCGGTTAGGGATGGTACCTACTACACCGTCGCTGGGAGCTGTCACGGTGGTGTAGGAGAGGTTCTTTCGGGCGGTGGTGAGGGCTGCTTGTGCCTGGGCGAGTGCGGCTTTGGCTTGAGCGAGCTGGTTGGCAGCCATCTGCCATTCGGTATGGCTGATGATGTTCTTGTCCAGAAGCATGCGTTTGTTCTGCTCGGTGATTTCGGCGGTGCTCACGGCAGAGGCGGCGCTGTTTACGTTGGCCTGAGCCTGGTCTACTGCGGCCTGGAACTGTACCTGGTCGATGGTGAAAAGTGTCTGGCCTTTGCGCACGTGCTGACCTTCGTCGACGTGTACTTTGGTGATGAATCCGCTCACCTGGGGACGGATGTCGATGTCGGTTTTGCCGCGAAGGGTGGCGGGGAAGGTGCTCTGGTACTCGGCGGTAGAGGGTTCTACTGTCAGTACGGCTACCTGAGGAGCCATGGGACCGGCCTGACCGGCGCCCTGACCCTTGTCACCACAGGAGGTGATGGCCATGCTGCCGGCAATGCAGGCACCGGCGCATAGGATTACAAACGCTTGTTTTTTCATATGATTGACTATGTATATATACAGACTGATTGCCTTTCAGGTCGTCTGCCGACGGTCGAAAGACCGGAATATGTTTAATAGCATAAAATTGCGCTGCAAAGTTACGAATTATTTTTGTATAGGCGAGTGGTGAAATTCGCCTGGAGATTGGTCTGATTGGAATATAATGGGTTAAAAGTTGTAAATGGGCTGGCGTATGGCCGCCTCTCGCCACCTCCGACAAACCTGCTCCGCATGCGAGCGGGAAGAGCCCTGCCACCCGGCGCCTCGGACAGACCGGCTCCGCAAGTGCGCGGGAATAGCCCCGCCACTCGGTGCCTCGGACAGACCGGCTCCGCATGATTAGTACAAAAAGCCGACGAGGCCATCATCGCGATGGCCTCGTCGGAGTCTAAACCTTAAAAATCTAATCCTATGAAAAAACTAATTCTATGCTTTACTTCTTTCTGCTGTTGTAGTAGTATTACGTCTGAGAAGGCCTCTGTGTTGTGTCGGAGGCCGAAAATTGATGTCTATTTATGCCTTTTTAGCACAGTTGGCGGCTATTGCAGGCACATTTTTGCATTTGATAGCGAAAGTACGTACTTTTGCATTGTCAAAAAAATACCACCGTCATGACCTTTACCCCCCTCAGCATATGCGGAGCGTGGCTCATAGAGCCCGTGCGCTACTATGACGCCCGCGGATATTTCAGTGAGACTTTCCGTGCCGACCTCTTCCGCGAGGCTACCGGGCTTGATGTCGACTTCGTACAGGAGAATGAATCGGAGTCGGTGGGAGGCACCATCCGCGGGCTGCACTTCCAGGCCGGCGAGCACGCGCAGGCGAAGCTCGTGCGTGTCTGTGAGGGTGAGATAGTGGATGTGGTGGTGGATTTGCGGCGGTCGTCGCCTTCGTTCGGCCGGTATATCGCCGTGCCTCTCAGTCACGAGTCGGGGCGGCAGCTATTCGTGCCGCGAGGATGTGCGCATGGTTTCGCCGTGCTGTCGGAGCGGGCACGATTCCTCTATAAGGTCGACAATTACTGGTGTCGAGAGGCTGAGCATACCTTGCTCTATGACGACCCTACCGTCGGCGTAGAATGGCCCATCGCCCCCGAGGCCCGCATCCTTTCACCGAAAGATCTCACCGGTTCCTCCCTCGCCGCCCTGCCGCTGTTTCCATGAGCCTCCCTCCTTTATCTGATACTAACCTGGATCTATGAAAAATATCAAATCGGTTATATTAACGGCCGCTTTTCTGACAATACCATTTGCAGCGAGCGCCAATATGATATGGCCGTCCATATTCCTTGTCGAGCTATTCTATGCGTGGTATATCATCCTGATAGGACTGATAATCGAAATAATAGCCGCACATATATTCCTTAAAACCGACTGGAAAAAGTCTGTAATCACAATGGTTGTAACGAACCTTGTATCGGCAATTCTCGGTCTGCTTCTTATCCCGATAAGTGGACTGGCTGTGGAATTGCTGTTTCTGCCCTTTGGTGGAGGAACATTTGATGCTACACATTGGGTTATGGACTTTATATGTATGGTGTTGGGCAATACTTGTGTAGAAGGATGGGCCTTGATGTCGTTTTTTAAATACCCGTTTAAGTCTAATTTCCCATGGTTGTTGGGCGCTAATTTTGTCAGTGTCCTGATTAACCTTGTGTTGATAATTGCTCTCAACTATTTAAAATAATATGCCGGGAAAGTGCGGTGTTCTGTTTGTGCATGGGATAGTGGGCAATTGTCGGATTTTCGACTTCCTGCTGTCGGAGGTGCCTCAGGGCGTGGTCGTACGCAGTCTTACTCTTGACGGTCATGGCGGCGATGCCCTTGATTTTTCTCGCACGTCGATGGCTCGATGGAAAGCGCAGGTGTCGGCGGCGGTCGATGAGATGTCGGATTGCTGTGACAGCATCCTTGCCGTGGGTCATTCTATGGGCTGCCTGCTGCTGCTTGAGCAGGCGCGTGGAGGTCGTGTGCAGGGGCTGTTCCTGATGAATCCGCCGCTGAAGTTGTGTATCAGACGCGGACTGTTCGTCAATGCTCTCAAAGTATTGGCTGGACGTACCGATAGCGACGAGGCCGCTATGGCCGCCAAGGAGGCCTATGGCGTAGCGATAGACTTGAATCCCTTGCACTACTATGGCTGGCCCATGCGATATATGGAGCTCTTTGCCGAAATAGGGCGCGTGCGGCGTAGTGTCGTGCGCGATGTAGCTTGTCCTGTCGTGGCGTTTTTCGGTGCTCGCGACGAGATGGTGTCCGTTTCGTCGGCGAAGTATTTCTCAGCATTGCCTCAGGCTTCGGTCACTATCCTCCCCGCCTCGCATCATTACTATTATCCAGCGGCCGACCGTGCCGCCATCCTCTCAGCTTTCAGGAGCTACCTTAAGGTTTTTGTGTCGTAGGAGTCCCCGAAAAATCCCAGGCCAGTCCACGGTCGCTCCATGGAGCGACCCTACGTCATGAGCTGCGCCATGCTGATTCCTTGCATTGACATAGCTATGTGATACAAAAAAGCAGCGGAGCGTCCGGTGGGCGCTCCGCTGCGGTGTATCGGGAGGATTGGATTAGCGGGTGGCTTTCTTGCGAGCGTCGGTGAGGTAGGCAACCGGACATGCCACGTAGATGGTGGCCAGGGTACCGATGATTACACCGAAGAGCATAGCGAAGGTGAAGCTGCGGATGGAGTCACCACCGAGGATGAAGATGCACAGGAGCACCAGAAGAGTCGAGGCCGAGGTCATGATGGTACGGCTCAGGGTGGTGTTGATGGACTTGTTCATGGTGGTGTAGAAATCCTGCTTGGGATAGAGCTGGATGTTCTCGCGCACGCGGTCGAATACTACCACGGTATCGTTGATCTGATAACCGATGACGGTGAGGATGGCCGCGATGAATGTCTGGTCGATTTCCATAGCGAAGGGCAGTACGCCGTAGAAGATGGAGTAGAAGCCGATGATGGAAAGTGCGGTGAAGCTGACAGCAGCGAGAGCACCGAGGGAGAAGGCAACGTTGCGGAAACGGAAGAGGATGTAGAGGAACATTGCCAGGAGGGCGATGGCCACGGCGATGTATGCGTCGGTACGCATGTCGTCGGCCACGGAGGGACCTACTTTCTGCGAGCTTACGATACCCTGCGATGCGTCGTAGGTGGAGAATTCCTCAGCAGTGATACCTTCGCGGAGGTAGGGCTTGAGGGTCTCGTAGAGCTTGGCGGTGATTTCCTTTTCTGTCTCGGCGTTTTCGTCGTTGATCTTGTAGTTGGTCGATACGCGTACCTGGTTCGAGCTTTCGATGGTTATGACGGAGGTCGAAGCATCGGTGAACTCGGCGGCGAGAGCCTCCTGGAGTTCTTCGGTGCTCACGGGCTGGTCGAACTTGACGATGTAGTTGCGGCCACCGGAGAAGTCGATACCCTGGTTGAGGCCACGGAAGCAGAGCGAGAGTACCACGATAGCTACGAAGATGCCGCAGATGGTGAAGGACATCTTGCGCTGGCCGAGGAAGTTGACGTTCGAGTTGATGAACATCTTCTTGCTCAGGGAGGTAGCGAAGGTGAGGTTGTTGAAAGCCTTGCTGTGGCTCATCCACATGAAGAAGAGGCGGCTCAGGTATACGGCAGTGAAGAAGGAGCATACGAGGCCGATGATGAGTGTGGTGGCGAAGCCCTTGATGGGACCTGTACCGAAGATGAGGAGGATTACGCCGGTGATGATCGAAGTGAGGTTTGAGTCGAAGATGGCGGAGAAGGCGTTGGAGTAACCGTCGGCGAGGGCGTTACGCACGTTCTTGCCGGCGCGGAGTTCTTCCTTGGTACGCTCGAAGATGAGCACGTTGGCGTCCACTGCCATACCGAGGGCGAGCACGATACCGGCGATACCGGACATTGTGAGGGTGGCCTGGAATGATGCGAGGATACCGATGGTGAAGAAGAGGTTGCAGATGAGGCAGATGTTGGCGATGAGGCCGGGGATGACGCCGTAGAAGGCCATCATGAAGATCATCAGGAGCACGAGTGCCACGACGAAGGAGATGAAGCCGTCTTCGATGGCTTTCTTGCCGAGCGAGGGACCTACTACCATGTCGGAGATGATGTGCACCTTTGCGTCCATCTTGCCGGACTTGAGGACGTTGGCAAGGTCGCGGGCTTCTTCGATGGAGAAGTTGCCTGTGATGGACGACTGGCCGCCTTCGATCTTGTCGTTGACGTTGGGAGCGGAGTATACCTTGTCGTCGAGGACGATGGCTACCTGCTTGCCTACGTTCTGGCCGGTGATGCGAGCCCAGTTGCGTGCGCCTTCGGCGTTCATGCGCATGGACACTTCGATGCCGCGGAGGGGATCGGGGTTGGATGATGCGTCGCTCACGGCCTTACCGTCGAGGGCGGGCTTGCCGCCGTTGGCGCGGAGGGCGTAGAGGGGTGTGCCGATGTTGATTTCGTTGCCGTTGGCATCGGTGCGTACGTCGGCTTTGACGCCCCAGCGGAGACGGAGGTCGCCGGGGAGGAGGCTCTTGGCGGCGGCAGTCTCGAGGAGTTCGTCGACAGCAGCGATGGTACGGATGTCGGTGGCGTAGCCTACAGTGGCGCCGTAGCCGCCGCGGGCGAGGACGTTCTGGAGAGCGGCCACGTTGACGGTGGTGTCAGCGGCGAGGCGGTTGATGAGGGCGTTGAAGGAGCCGGTGAGCTGGGCGGCGGTGTAGGTCTCGTAGAATTCGAGGTTGGCCGAGCGCTGGAGCAGGTCGCGTACACGTTCGTGGTCCTTCACACCGGGGAGCTCGAGGAGTATCTGGCCGTCCTTGCCCTGGAGCACCTGGATGTTGGGCGATACAACGCCGAACTGTTCGATACGGTTGCGGAGGACGTTGGTGGCGCTATTGTCCACGCGGTCTTTCACCTGAGCCTTGAGGGCAGTGCGGACAGCGTCGTCGGACATACCGGAGTGGATTACATCCTGGAAAACGACGGAAAAGTCGGCTTGAGGTTTGGCTTGGCGATAGAGTTCGACGAAAGAGCTCACGAAGTCGTCGCTGCGATGAGCTGCCACGGCTTCTTCGGCACCGCGGAGGGCGGCTTCGAAAGTGGAGTCGGTATCGCCGGCTTTCATTGAGCGCATCATGTCGGGCATATCGACCTGGAGGATAACGTTCATACCGCCCTTGAGGTCGAGGCCGAGGCCTACGCCCCATTTACGTACATCATTGAGAGTGTAAGCGCCCAGGTACACTTTTTTCTCGCCGAGCGAGTCCATGTAGTGTTTGTAGGCTTGGTTGTAGGCTGCATCGTCGTTGTCGCCGGATTCTACCTTGGCGTACTCGGAGGCCTGATTTTCATACTTGCTCGATACGAAAGTGAACGAGAGGTAGAACAGACACACCAGCACGAGGAAGACTGCGATGACGCCGGCTACGACGCTACCTAATTTTCCGTTGCTTTGCATGTAATGTTATGGTTAAGTTATTAATAAATTTTATTCATGGTTGTTTTCAGCTCGCAAATATAGCGAAAAAAGTTCATACACCCATGATACGTCGCAGAAAAAGTGCAAAAGTTGCTCAAACTTTTGCTGTACCTACTCTCAACTGACAAGTGCAAAATTAGCGATTAGTCGGAAGAAAACCTTC
>CAMWKV010000006.1 GCA_947174915.1 uncultured Porphyromonadaceae bacterium
CTCTACAAGTAATCCCGCCTAAAAACATTCAGCCTGACAGGGGACAGCACGCAGGCTCACCCCTGTCAGGCTTGAAAATCCAAGCTCAGAACAAACTCAATTATCTCCTCAACAACCTTTGATTTTTACATTCCGCACAATGGAAGAAAAAGACAGAAAATACGCAGAATTTATCAATGCGATAAGCCGCAAAGTATCGCGCGACCGTATATATACCGATGACCTCCGACTCCTTGCATGGGGTACGGATGCCGGCTTCTATAGAATGCTTCCCCGCGTCGTGGTACGTGCTGCCAATGAAGAAGAAGTTTCGATGATACTGCAAGAAGCATCGCGTCTGAATCTGCCTGTCACCTTCCGTGCAGCCGGCACCAGCCTCTCAGGACAGGCCATCTCGGACTCCATCCTCCTTGTCGCCGGCAAGTTTTGGGAAAAATATCGTATACTCGATCCGGAAGCTACGGCCATCGCCATGCAGCCCGGCATCATAGGTCTGCGAGTATCTGAGATACTCAAGCCCTATGGCCGTGTATTTCCCCCGGATCCTGCCTCCAAGAAATCCGCAATGGTCGGCGGTATCGTCGCCAACAATGCCTCCGGCATGAAATGCGGTATACACGCCAACAGTGACAAAGTACTCCGTTCGCTCCGTCTGATTCTCTCCGACGGCTCTGTACTGGACACTGCCGACGAAGCCTCACGCGAGGAATTCCGTCGCACACACGCGTCACTCATCGCCGAAATCGAAGCTATCCGCGACGAGATACGCAACGACGCAGAGACACTCAATCTGCTCAAACATAAATACGCCATCAAGAACGTTACGGGCCTCAACATGCTGCCTTTTGTAGTATTCGACGACCCGTTCGACATCATAGCCCACTGCATGGTAGGCAGTGAAGGCACACTCGCTTTCATGAGCGAAATTACTATGAACACCGACGTCGAGGTGCCATTTGCAGCATCGGCGATGGTGTACTTCGACGACCTCAAGGAAGCCTGCCGTGCCGTTGTTGCACTGCGCAAAGCAGGCAGCGTACAGGCCTGCGAACTACTCGACCGCAAGTCCCTTGCTTCTGTCGGTGACAAAACAGGTGAAGGTCTCACTGCCCTCCTCCTCCAGACCGAGGCCATGACCGAGGCCGAGCTTAAGACCCGCATGGATGCATCACTTGAAGTCCTCAAAGATTTCAAGCTCTTCAAACCAGCACATTTCTCCACCGACCCCGAAGAAGTAGCCGCATGGTGGCTCACACGCTCCGGCGTGTTCCCTGCTGTCGGTGGTACTCGTCCGCTCGGCACAACAGCACTCATCGAAGACATCGCATTCCATATCGAAGACCTCCCCGAGGCTACTATGGCTCTTGCTAAACTCATCGAAGACTGCGGGTACAACGATGCATGCATCTATGGGCATGCACTCGAAGGCAACTACCACTTCGTTATCGCCCAGTCGTTCGAGAACCAGGCCGACATCGACAAGTACACCCATCTGATGCAGGAACTCGAGAATCTCGTTGTCAACCGTTTCAAGGGTTCACTCAAGGCCGAACACGGTACGGGGCGCAACATGGCTCCCTTCGTCGAATCCGAATGGGGTCCCAAAGTGTGGTCGCTGATGAAGCGTCTCAAAAAAGCATTCGACCCGGCCAATCTTCTCAACCCCGGCGTGATATTCAATGACGATCCGCAGTGCTTCATCCGCAACATGAAGCCGCTGCCTCTTACCGACCCTCATGTCAACAAGTGTATCGAGTGCGGCTTCTGCGAGGTGAACTGCGTAAGCTGCGGCCTCACCCTCTCGGCTCGCCAACGCATCGTCGCTCAACGTGAAATATCGCGTCTGACACGTACAGGCGAAGATCCGGAGCGTCTCAAACGTCTCAATGAACAATTCCGCTACTATGGCACCGACACCTGCGCCGGCGACGGCCTATGCAGCACCTCGTGCCCGATGAAAATCAATACCGCCGACATGATCCACGACATCCGTGAAGCTCAACTGTCGGCAACGGCACGCAAGGTAGGTAAATGGTCGGCCGAGCATCTTGCCGGCTTGTCTACCGGCCTCCGACTGATGCTTGGCGCCGCCAACATCGGCCATACAGTCCTCGGTGACAAAGGCGTCAGCGCTGTCGGACGCACACTCCACCGCGTAGGTATACCTCTGTGGACACCGTCACTCCCCAAAGCCTTCTATCCCGGCGGACTCACAAAGAAAAAGTCCGAGCCGAGCAATCGCAAACTTGTTTATTTCCCCTCTTGCCTCAACCGCGTGATGGGTCCGAGTGAGGAAAGCGGCAAGACGGAAGCTCTCGCGGACGTTTTCGTACGCCTGTGCAACAAAGCCGGCTACGAAGTAATATTCCCGGAGAATATGGAAGGACTCTGCTGCGGTATGATATGGGAGAGCAAAGGTATGCCCGACATCGCCGACAGCAAGACACGCGAACTCGAAGCCGCTCTTCAGGTAGCTTCGCAGGGTGGTACCATCCCCGTGGTATGTGACCAGAGCCCCTGTCTGCACCGCATGCGCGACCATATCAAGAGCATGAAGCTCTACGAGCCGTCAGAGTTCATCCACGACTATCTCGCCCCGCATCTTGAGTTCCATCCTCACGACACATCAAT
This sequence comes from uncultured Porphyromonadaceae bacterium, assembly GCA_947174915.1. Lineage (GTDB taxonomy): Bacteria > Bacteroidota > Bacteroidia > Bacteroidales > Muribaculaceae > CAG-873. The sequence goes on from CAMWKV010000006.1 coordinate 2,632, forward strand.
TGCGGTACACGTCACTTGCTCGAGTCGTCGCATGGGTCTGGGAGATAAGATTATTGCCCTCGCCAAGAAGTGCTCCACCAAGGTCACAGTACCGTCGGAAATCGGCTGTTGCGGCTTCGCAGGCGACAAGGGTTTCACTCACCCCGAACTCAACGCCTGGGCACTACGCAAACTACGCGGACAGCTCGAGGCCGCCAATGTTGTAGCCGGTTACTCCAATTCACGAACCTGCGAGATAGGCCTGACAACCAACGGCGGAGTACCCTACAAGTCAATTGTATACCTCGTTGACGCTTGTACTACTCCCCAAAAAGGAGAATAAATAAGAATATTAAACAAAATTATATAACAACCAACCATTAACACATTTATGTCTGAAACTAATACAGCCCAGGCCAAATCAAAGAAGGGTGGTCGACTACTCGCACTGGACATCCTGCGCGGTATCACCATTGCCGGCATGATTATGGTAAATAATCCGGGCTCATGGGGACATATATACGCACCGCTGGAGCATGCCGAGTGGAACGGTCTTACACCCACCGACCTGGTATTCCCCTTCTTCATGTTTATCATGGGCGTATCTACTTATTTCTCCCTGCGCAAGTATAATTTCGAGTTCAGTTGGGCATCATTTGCCAAAATTCTCCGTCGCACAGTTGTCATTTACCTCATCGGTATTGCCATCGCATGGTTCGGCCTCACTCTTCGCGGAGTAATGGGCGAAAAGACCTTCCTGGAGGCCATCAACAACTTCGACAGAATCCGCCTCCTTGGCGTAATGCCTCGCTTGGCTCTCTGCTACGGCATAGGCGCCACCTGTGCACTGCTTATACCAAAGAAAGGCCTGCCATGGACCATTGCAGGCATGCTTGTCGTATATGCTTTCATCCTCGTGTTCGGCAACGGTTTCGAGTTCTCGGACCGCAATATCATCGCCATCGTCGACCGCACCATCCTCGGTGAGAATCACATGTACGCCGACACTGTCGGCGGCGTTCGCCTCAAACTCGATCCCGAAGGCCTCGTCAGCACCCTCCCCTCCATCGCGCACATGCTCATCGGCTATCTGTGCGGCTCCCTGATTCTCGGCACCAAAGACAATAGCGAACGCATCAACCGCTTATTCATCGTAGGTACTATACTCACCTTCGCCGGTCTGCTTCTAAGCTACGGTCTGCCCATCAACAAGAAAGTGTGGTCACCCACCTTCGTGCTCACCACCTGCGGTCTTGCATCAAGCTTCCTGGCTCTCCTGATATGGATTATTGACATCAAGGGCTATAAGCGCTGGTGCCGCTTCTTCGAAGCCTTCGGTGTGAACCCCCTCTTCATGTACTGTCTCGGTGCTGTGCTTAGTATAGTTTTCGGCAGTGTCCGCGTTCCCTACGCTGTCGCTGCCTCCGGCTACACTTCTTTCAACGGCTGGCTCTACAACGCCATTTACGTTCCCGTATGTGGCGGTGACATGACACTCGCTTCACTTCTCTCCGCTCTTATATTTGTAATGTTTAACTGGTGTATTGGATACGTCCTCTACAAAAAGAAAATCTATATCTCGATATGATACTTATTGCCGACTGCGGTAGCACCAAGATTGACTGGTGTCTCCTCAATAAAACCCGCGTAGAAAAGCAGGTCTTCACCCTGGGCATGAACGCCGTTATGCTCACCGAAGAAGAAATGCGCGAGCGTCTCGCAGCCGAACTCCTCCCCGAATTAGGTGACCTGACCAAGAATGTTGTAGCCGTATATTTCTATGGCGCCGGCTGCATCTCGCCCGAAGTTTGCGGCAACGTGGCGCGCGCTATCAAGCACAACATCCCCTCTGCCGAGACCATCGAAGTGTACTCCGACCTCCTGGCAGCTGCCCGCGCCCTCTGCGGCCACGAACCCGGTATCGCCTGCATCATGGGCACCGGCTCCAACTCCTGCCTCTATGACGGCACCGGTATTGCTGCCAATGTATCGCCCCTCGGCTTCATCCTCGGCGACGAAGGTTCCGGCGCTGTTCTGGGCAAGCTCTTCCTCGGCGACGTGCTCAAGAAGCAGCTCCCCGCTGAGATCTGCGCGCAGTTCCTCGAAGAATACAATCTCGACCTGCTTACCATCATCCGCCGCGTGTACAAGGAACCTCAGGGCAACCGCTTCCTTGCGTCCGTGACACCCTTCCTGAGCAAGAATATCAACGTACCCGAGATTCATGAACTCGTACTCAATGCATTCCGCGCCTTCTTCCGCCGCAATATCAAGCAGTACGACAACTATCAGAACCTCCCCGTCAACATCATCGGCTCTATCGCCTACTACTTCAAGAGCGTACTCGAAGAAGCAGCAGCAGCCGAAGGCTGCACCATCGGCAACATCGTCAAGAGCCCCATGGAAGGTCTGCTGAAGTTCCACACAGTATAACAATTATCTCAAACAATATGGCATTCGTAAAAATCAGCGAGCAGTCCTCGCTCTACAACGATCTTGAGAAGAAAAGCGTAGGAGAAATCCTCCACGACATCAACAACGAAGATAAGAAGGTAGCCCTCGCCGTAGAAAAGGCTATCCCCGCTATCGAAAAACTCGTAGAAGAAATCGTACCCCGCATGAAGCGTGGCGGCCGCATCTTCTACATGGGTGCCGGCACCTCCGGCCGTCTCGGTGTTCTCGATGCCTCTGAGATTCCTCCCACATTCGGTATGGATCCCACTTGGGTTATCGGCCTCATCGCCGGCGGTGATACTGCTCTCCGCAACCCCGTGGAAAATGCCGAAGATGACACCCTCCAGGGCTGGCGCGACCTCGAAGCATTCGATATCAACGACAAAGACACCGTCATCGGTATCGCCGCTTCAGGTACTACTCCCTACGTAATCGGTGCTATCAAGGAAGCCCGCAAGCACGGTATCCTCACCGCCGCCATCACTTCCAACCCTGATGCTCCCGTGAGCGAAGCTGCCGACATCGCCATTGAGATGGTAGTAGGTCCGGAATACGTCACCGGCAGCTCCCGTATGAAGAGCGGTACAGGCCAGAAGATGATCTGCAACATGATCACCACTTCCGTCATGATCAAGATGGGTCGTGTAAAAGGCAACAAGATGGTGAACATGCAGCTCTCCAACGCCAAACTCGTTGACCGCGGCACACGCATGATTGTCGAAGAACTCGGTATGGACTACGAAGATGCTAAGCGTCTTCTCCTCATGCACGGCTCCGTGAAGAAAGCTGTGGATGCTTACCGTGGCATCGAATCCACCGAAGAATAAACCATGCGACGTCTCTTTCTTCTGCCGGCTCTCGTCATGTCGTTCTTAGCGGCCAATGCTCAGGACACCTTCCATGAGCAGCGCGCTACTCTCTTCGAACTTCTGCCCGTCGACAGCACCAACATCGTATTCCTCGGCAACAGTCTCACCAACGGCTGCGAGTGGCACGAGCTCATAGGCAACCCCAAAGTAATCGGCCGTGGTATCAGCGGTGATACCGCTCCCGGTGTCTATGCGCGTCTTGATCCTATCGTGAAGGGACATCCCGAAAAGATTTTCCTCATGATTGGCGTCAACGACGTAAGCCATGCCCTCAGCGCCGACTCTATCGCCACTGATATCGCCAAGGTACTCGACAAGATTACAGCAGAGACACCTTCGACTAAGGTGTACCTCCAGTCGTGCCTGCCGTTCAACGAATCTTTCAACCGTTGGAAGAATCTTGCCGGTCGCCAGCAAGTAATTCTTGATCTCCACAAGAACCTTGAGCGTATGGCAGCCGAGCGCGGCATCACCTGGATCAACCTCTACCCTCTCTTCAGCGACGGAGAGGACAATCTGCGCAAGGAATTCACCAACGACGGCTTGCATCTTCTCGGCCCCGCCTACATGGTGTGGAAAGAGGCAGTCCTTCCGTATGTGAATGAATAATATCCCCGATACAGACCAGAGCCGTGCTGTTGAATTTTTCAATGGCACGGCTCTGATACTTGCCGGACCGGGATGTGGCAAGACGCACGTGCTCGCCAAGCGCGTGTTCCATGCCTCACGTCTCGGTATAGACTTCAAGGACATGCTGTGCGTCACCTTCACCAATCGTGCCGCGCGAGAGATGAAGCATCGCATACACGAATATCTGGGCTACGACCCGGCAGGACTCTTTGCCGGCAATCTGCATCGTTTCTGTCTCCGGTTCTTGATGGAGAACGAGCTTGTGAGCCCTGACATCTCCATCCTCGACGAAGACGACCGCGACGATTATATCCGCAGCCTTCTGCCCGATGAATGTCACACTCAGGACAATATACAGCAGTTCAAGGTCAAGGCTGCTTATGTGTACCAGCTCAACAACAATCACCCTTACTGGACGCTGCGCCATCCGCGATGCGAAGAGATAACAGATGACGAGTTGCGACTCATCGAGATGTACGAGGATTTCAAAAAAGATTTCTCGCTCATCGACTTTGATGATATACTTTTGCAGACACTCACTGCCCTGAATACTCATCCTCGCGGCTCACTGAAATACACTGAATTCCGATGGGTACAGGTTGACGAAGTGCAGGATATGACTCCGCTGCAGCTCTCTATCATAGACTCGCTGACACGGACAGCCGACCGTACCCTGGTATATTTCGGCGATGAACAGCAGGCAATCTTCAACTTCCTGGGCGCCGGTGGCCGGGCGCTTGAATTCATCAAGCAGTCGTGCCGGGGCAATATCCTGCATCTCGGCCGCAACTACCGTTCTCCTCGCCAACTCGTCGAAGCCTGCAACACCTTTGCTGTCGAAGAATTAGGCCTCGATCCACAATTCCTATCCGCCTCCTACCGCGGCGACGGCAACCGCAGCACTTTGCGACTGATGGAGTCTGCTCGCTACGCTAAACAGGAGGATGCGGCATATATATGCCGACAATGGCTCCTTCATGACGAAGGGACCTGTGCCGTCCTGGCGCGAACGAATGCCGAAGCAGAGCGACTCTCCGAATATTTCCATAGTATCGGGCTGCCTCACTTCCTCGTGAGTCGCCTCGATGTATTTCATCAGGTGCCTTTCCGCACGGTGTGGAGTCATCTTGCCGCAGTCAGCCAACCGTTCCGTCCCGAACCCTGGGCACGACTGCTATATCAGACACATTCGGTACGTACTATGGCACAAGGTCGGTCGGTAGTACGCTTGCTCCGCGAAGCGGCTGTGGCCTACGACGAGCTGCTTTGTATCGATGAATCGACACGCGTAGAGCGCTTCGTCGACGTGATGGAATCCAACCGTACCGTAGTTGTATTCGACACCGAGACAACAGGTCTTGATGTTCTTACAGACGACATCGTACAGATAGCAGCCGTGAAGATGCGCGGCGGAGAGATAGTCGAAGGTAGCGAGTTCAACATCTTCATACGCACGACAAAACGTCTGCCGGAATTGCTGCGCGACGAGACTCCGAATCCACTCCTGCGTATCTACGACCACGCAGAAAAGCATGAGCCTGCCGATGCACTCAAAGCCTTCTTCGACTATGCAGGCTCCGACAGCGTTATTGCCGGACACAATCTCAACTTCGATATTGCCATCCTACGTGAGAATGTTAGGCGACACATAGGAGAGAAGATTGTTAAAAGCACCGGTAACACCACCGACGAAAGTCTTGAGGAGCAACTCAGCAGAGGCTTGCCCGAAAATTTCGAGAATGAAAGTCTTGATACGCTCGACATCGCCCGACTGCTGTTCCCAATGTTCCCGGCACACACGCTGGCGCACATGACAGCAGCATTGAGGCTCGAGGTGAAGAATACCCACATAGCTACAGACGATGCCCTTGCCACTGCCGTACTTGCTCAGTCGCTCGTCGACCTTGCTCAGACAAAAGTAAGGCTTATCAAGGAAGTGCGCGACAGAATCCATCGTATATCCGACCGATTCCGCGAACACTATGCTTCGTTCTACAATTACTGGCGCAGGATATATTGCGAGCCGGACAACAAGCACGACCTGATGGGAGCTATGCAGGCTGCCGCAACATTCTTCGCCGACAAAGGTTATACCAAACCCATAGCCCACTTCGACTACGTCCTACGGCTGATTGACCGGTGTGTAGTAGACCCTCGCGAACCATACACCTTCAGGAGTCAAGTGTCGGCACATCTTTTCGACCTTATCTCGTACAACGAGGCCGACCTCTATCTCAATGGCATCGTTGACGAACGCCTGTCCGTCATGACCATCCACAAAGCAAAGGGTCTGGAGATGGACAATGTGCTGGTATACAACGCCAACAGCGGCTTCGGCACGCACGGCGAGCAGGCGAGGCTCCTGTATGTAGCCATGTCGCGCGCCAAACAGCGTCTTGCTATAGCATATTCGGACAGTCTGCCGAAACCACTGCAATCCATAGCTCACTTCTTTCATTAGCAAGGCTATGGAGGCGACAAAACCGCTACTTCAATTGTTATAAATAAAAGAGGGGAACGCCCCTTGCTAACTGACATAAAACAGAATCCAATGATAGTAAATACAGCCCGCTTCGTAGTAAGTAATACCGACTACAACAAATGCCCGACCGAAATGCGCCATGAATACGCCTTCATCGGCCGATCGAACGTAGGTAAATCTTCTCTCATCAACATGTTGACCGGACACAGTGGTCTTGCAATGACCTCGGCTACCCCCGGCAAGACAATGCTCATCAACCACTTCCTTATCAACGACAGCTGGTATATCGTAGACCTTCCCGGCTATGGCTACGCTCGTCGCAGCAAGGCCGACCGCGACCGTCTCGAAGGCATTATCAAGAGCTATATCCTTGGACGTGAGCAGATGACAAATCTCTTTGTACTCATCGACAGCCGCCACAAGCCCCAGAAAATCGACCTTGAATTCATGGAATGGCTCGGCGAGAACGGTGTGCCTTTCAGCATCGTTTTCACAAAGATGGACAAGCAGAGCCCCACTGCCGGAGCGAAGCAGACAGCAGAATATTGCGCTCAACTCCTGGAGTCGTGGGAAGAATTGCCGCCGGTATTCTACACCTCAAGCGAAGATGGCCGCGGACGCGATGCTCTGCTCAACTATATCGAGGAGATGAACCGTCTGCCGCTTCTCGACAGCGAACAATAGAACAGTCGTCAGTGTTTTAATTGCAAACATTTAAAACACTGACGATATGAAAACTGAAAATACATCCGACAACAAACAGAAACCGGTGGACACGTATCCCGGCGTAGCAATCAACGTGGGTGATGATGACAAAGTGAGCGAGCGCCTCGTGGACGAACGCACTAAGGCTCAGAATAATAACCCTCGCAACGACTACGAAAAAGACAATTGAGCCGTGCTGATGGTAGAGTCTGATGTCCGTACTCGCGTCTATCAATCTTTAACTTAGCACCTATCAATTCGAAGTAACAATATAGGTTGCATCTATACAGAATGACGAAGCCTCCCTGTGTTAGCGACAAGGGAGGCTTCGTCATATTGAGCGGTAAACGAGACTCGAACTCGCGACCTGAGGCTTGGGAAGCGTCTGCTCTACCAACTGAGCTATTACCGCATTTACGCTGCAAAGTTATCTATTTTTCCGCACCTGTGCAAATCTTTTTTACACAGATGCGGGTTTACCGGGCAACTTACAGTACTTTAGTGCTTTATATGCAGAGAGCCATACATCATTGCAGCAAGTGATATGAATAATATCAGACTGCCGAGCAGGAGTGCATAGGACTCAAGCGACAAGAGGATATAGCAGCATCCATAAATCGCAGTAAGGATAGAACCTATCACCAGTCCGACATTTCTTGACCTGAGCATCCGCCACAGATATCCGGATATCAGAAGCACAGTCATTGCCGAAGCTATCAGATAAGCCACGCCGAAGGATGCATGCTCGGAGAATGATAGCAGCAGAGTGTAGAATATTACCAGCGCAGCGCCTATCAGAAAGTAGTTAAGCAGTGGAATATTGCGCTTCATCATTATCTCCGCATCGAACACACTCATGAATGTAAGGACAATGATGATAAAGGCATATTTCAGTGCGCGGGACACTTTCTGATAACGGTCAACACCGACGAGGAATTTTGCACCAACTTCCGGGATATCATAGTGGTGATACTCAGCTTTCTTAGCACCGACAGGCGTTTCAAACTCCCACAGGGCTGAAAAGTTACGTCCTTGCACGCTGCGTTGATTGGGCAATATACCACTGAACGAGGGATGGCCGGCTTCTCCTTCTATAGATATCGAAGATGCATCTGCCATATCCTTGATGTAGAGCGAGCTTGAGCCGTGAATATCAAAATCCGTGGCAAATTCGAGCGTATCGGGCTGCGCTGTCGCATCAATCTTTGCGTAGATATATGAATCTGACTGCTCCCAATTGATTGACTTACCGCCAATCGTCAGCGGAGACAGCTTCACTATCTGCCCGGGATTAACCGTAAGCCGAACGTACATTGAATCGGCAGCAACTTTATCTGTATTGAAAGAACCTGAGATTGCCACGCGAGCATTGAAAACTTCGGCTTCATAGATACTTCGGTGCAATGTCTGCGTTTCGACAGTTGCTTTACAGTTGAAAGTTTCGGGGTAAAGCCGGACGGCAGTGTCAGGATTTTCCTGTATCGTTGGCGTGGCAATCTCTACCTTTCCACCCCATTCTTTGGCAATCTGACCGGCGACCTTGTCACTGAGACCTTCACGAGAATCCAATATCACCCATACGACGAGGGTGCCTATCATTAATAGACAGCACTGAAGCCCCAGGAGAAGAGCCTTAGTACCATAAGTCATCGGCCTCTTGACCTGTACCTGCACAGGCGTCTGAATATTGTCCATGGCCTATTTGATTATCAGTTCTTCGTCTTCAATGCGCAGTCGGAGAGTGAAATACATGGCTACGGCAATGAGTACAAACAGCACAATACTGCCCACAAGCAGAGCCATCGAGCCTATGCTTATCAAGAGATATATCAAAGCGTATTCCACCACCAGTATTCCGACCGTCAGTTTCACAGCCTTTGAATTTTCCGTAATTCCCTTTATGAACCATCCAATCAGTCCTACGGTCATGGCAGTAACGATGATATATGAGGCGGCGAACGGTAATTTCTCAGATATGGCGAGCAGGAGTAGATAGAACAACGCCAAAGCGCATCCTATCAGACCGTATTGGATATAGTTTATACCTTTCCGGAAGATTACATCTACCATCATGAGAGATACTAATGTGACTGAAATCATAGCAAAGCTGTAGTCGATTGCATCGGACAGCAGTTTGTAGCTTGATTCGGTGAAGAGTCCACTGTTCATACGATGCGAGGAGATAGTGTAGACACCTCCGGCCAAGAGTGCAAGTACAACCGACGCGCCAAAGACAAAGAGGCAATGAAGACCCAGCCACGACATCGTGTACTTGGGCTTACGACAAATTTGATCACATTTTTCCATAGTCAATAAATTTATCAGATTGAGATTACTTCGCAAAAGTAACGGATAAATTTGAATATCTTTTATATTTATTCTAATTTTAAGTTTATTAACAGGAGCATCATGTCATAGTATGAATATTGCCGGAGATTTTGTCTTTAAGCAAAAATCTTATACCTTTGCAGGCAGAAATGAATGTCGCCGGCGATATATCGCGGCACATGTAGTTCAATAACTAAAACAAGTAAGCATGAGCAGTAAAAAGGAGACAGTTCTCGTATCCGGCGGCGCCGGTTATTTAGGCTCCCACACTACCGTAGCCCTCATCGAAGCAGGCTATGACGTTGTTGTTATCGACAACTTTTCAAATTCCGAACCGTCATCCATCGAAGGAGTAGAGAAAATTGTTGGACGTAAAATTTGTTTTGAAGAAATTGATACGTGCGATAAAGAAGCTCTGCGCGGAGTGTTCGAGCGCCACGAATTCAACACTGTCATCCATTTTGCCGCCTTCAAAGCCGTAGGTGAATCGGTAGAAAAGCCCCTCATGTATTATCAGAACAATCTTGTGTCGTACATGAATATCCTGGAGATGATGAAGGAATACAGTCGCCCTAATGTGCTCTTTTCCTCATCGGCTACCGTTTACGGCGAGGCCGAGGTCATGCCGGTGACAGAGCAGACTCCCAGACAGCCCTCTACCTCGCCGTACGGCAACACCAAGCAGATGGCCGAAGACATACTCCGCGACTGCTGTGCCGCCTACGACAATTTCTACGGCATCGCCTTGAGATACTTCAACCCCATAGGCGCTCACCCATCTGCTCTCATCGGCGAGTTACCGCGCGGTGTGCCCAACAACCTTGTGCCTTTCATCACACAGACTGCCGCCGGCATCCGCGAGTGCCTGTCAGTGTTCGGCAATGACTATGATACCCCCGACGGCAGTTGCCTCCGCGACTTTATCGATGTCACTGATCTGGCCAAGGCTCATGTTGCCGCCGTCGATAGAATGACTCAGGGTAAGATGAAGCAGAAATACGAAATCTTCAACATCGGCACCGGTCGCCCCGTATCTGTACTCGAACTTATCACACGCTTTGAGAAAGCCAATAATCTCACTCTGCCCTACCGCATCGTAGCACGTCGTCCCGGCGACACGCCCTTCATCTGGGCCGACACCACGCTGGCCAATGAAGAACTCGGATGGAAAGCTGAATGTGACCTCGACGACTCACTCCGCTCAGCCTGGGCATGGGAAGTTCATCTGCACGAGCGGTGAATGTTCCAGCAAACATATTGATTAGCAGCTTTTAACACTGCGAATTATAATTTAAGGACGGCCATGAGCCGTCCTTAAACTTTTCCGCCATTAAATTGTATTCCGCACAATCAAACTCATTACATTATCAATCAGCATATTACGTAATTTAAAGTAATTCCTGATGGAAATTTTAGTGAAATTTCTTCACAAAATATTTGGAAATACGATAAGGATTTCTTAATTTTGAAGCAATCAAAATGCCGATTAACAATCTTTAAAAGCTCACTATGGAGCAGACCTTTATAATCCTGAAACCTTCTACCATCATCCGTGGTCTTGTAGGAGACGTAATGACACGTTTCCAGCGCAAGGGTCTTCGCATCGCCGGCATTAAAATGCTGCAACTCGATGAAGACATTCTCCGCCGTCACTACGCACACCTCGTAGATAAGCCATTTTTCCCTCTCATTCTGAAATCTATGATGGCTACCCCGGTGATTGTCGCAGTACTGGCAGGAAAAGATGCCGTAACTGTTGTGCGCACCATGACAGGTGCTACCAACTGCCGCAAGGCAGACCCCGGTACAATCCGCGGTGACTTCGGCATGAGCGGTCAGGAGAATATTGTCCATGCGTCAGACAGCGTGGAGAATGCGAAGGCCGAGATTGAACGGTTCTTCAAGCCTGAAGAAATTTTTGATTACACTCTACCTACACAGGCTGCACTCTATGCGGCCGACGAACTTTAACCCCCAGCGCAACATAAAATACCATTCTCTCCAATGAAAGGAATTATCACAGCGTTATCACTTATGGTGGCTGCCTTCAGCCTTTCGGCCGAATCCTATGTGCTTCCGGACAGGCATGCCTCAAACCACGACGCCCTCCTTGCCAATCAAGGTAACGCCGGCATCATGGTTGAGAACACCACAAAATATCTGGAAGAAATTTTCGCCGAAGAAGAGGAGCCCGAATTTGACATATACACCGAAGGATGGGATAGCAAGCGCGTCAACTGCTACGCCAACACCAAAGTACCTTCGCGTGCCACTATTGATGTATCGAAGTTCAGCATGCCCCACCCCGGCTACATCACCTCGCCCTACGGCTACCGACGCCGCTTCAAGCGCATGCACAAAGGCGTTGACATCAAGCTGAACATCGGTGATACCGTACGCTCGGCATTCGACGGACGCATCCGCATCATTAACTTCGAGCGCAAAGGCTATGGCAAGTACGTAGTAGTACGTCACACCAACGACCTTGAGACAGTATACGGACACCTGTCAGATTATCTCGTTGAAGAAGGTCAGTATGTGAAGGCCGGCGATCCTATTGCACTCGGCGGCAACACCGGTCGCTCCACCGGCCCCCACCTCCACTTCGAGACTCGCTACATGGGTTACGCCATCAACCCATGCGCCATCTTCGACTTTGCCAATCAGACCACCCATACAGATACATACACCTTCGACAAGAACACATACCAGGATGCCCGCAACTTCTCTCCCGCGGCCAACACCGAATATGCTAAAGAGTATCTCAAGAAGAACCCCAACAAGCCTTATGTACGCAATTCGAGCGCGACAGCATCATCCGGCAGCCGCAGTTCATCGTCATCGTACCGCGTGCGCAAGGGCGACAGTCTGAGCAAGATTGCCTCTCGCAACGGCACCACAGTCGCCAAGCTCTGCAAACTCAACGGTATCACGACCAAGACTAAACTGCAAGTAGGTCAGCGACTAAAGGTGAGATAAGTAACGTCCGAGCCGCTTATTTTGCAACAAATTATACACTACCCCTGCTACATTGATTCGTGGCAGGGGTGATTTATATAATGCCCACCCACAAAAAGCACTCCGAGGGAGATGGCTTTATCGTAGAGATTCAGTCGATTAGTATTTTTTAACCGAGATTAATTGAGCTCAATTTTCCCCGCTTGGGAAATAATGGTTAACTTTGTACAATTTATTACAAAAGATAAATAATGAAAGAAGTGACGTACGAAGGTCTGACCTTCCGACCTTATATATCCAAAGAACAGATTCAGGCTCGCGTAGCAGAGCTTGGAGAGGAAATCAAGCGCGATTGCGCAGACAAAGTGCCCTTGTTTGTGTGCGTACTCAACGGTGCATTTCCTTTTGCAAGCGACCTCTTCCGCGCCGTTGAAGACATTGACGCCGAGATTGCCTTTATCCGCCTCAAAAGCTACGAAGGGACATCAAGCACAGGTACTGTGAAAGAAGTTCTCGGCCTGAATGATGACATTGAGGGTCGTACACTCATCGTCGTAGAGGATATCGTTGATACCGGCAACACTATCTACCGCCTCGTCAATGACCTCAAGAAGAAGAACCCGGCCGACGTAAAAATCGCTACACTTCTTTTCAAGCCCGAAGCACTGCAGTGCGACGTTAAACCCGACTATGTAGGCTTCAGCATCCCCAAGAAATTCATTATCGGTTACGGCCTTGACCTTAACGAAAAAGCACGTAATCTTAACGATATATACATCCTTAAAGAGGACTAATCTCAAAAAATGAATATAGTTATTTTTGGAGCTCCCGGCAGTGGCAAAGGGACTCAGAGCGAGCGCATTATCGAACGCTATGGTCTTCATCACATCTCTACCGGCGAAGTGCTCCGCGACCACATCGCCCGCGGCACACACCTCGGTCAAGTAGCGAACACATTCATATCGCAGGGCATGCTCATCCCCGATGAACTGATGCTGGATGTTCTTGCCGACATTTTCCGTCAGAATCCCGAATACGCCAAGGAAGGCGTTATCTTCGACGGTTTCCCCCGCACCATCGCTCAGGCAGAAGCACTGTCCAAGCTCCTCGCGGCCTATAATACTGATGTTCACGCTGTTGTAGGTCTGGATGTAGATGAAGATGAACTCGTACGACGCATGCTCGAACGTGGCAAGTCCAGCGGTCGCAGCGACGACAATATAGACACCATCAAGAAGCGTCTCGACGTGTACCATCGCCAGACATCCCCCCTGCGCGACTACTACAACAAGAAAGGCAACTTCCACGCTATCAACGGCAACGGTACCCTTGACCGCATCTTCAATGACATTGCTGTTGTTCTCGACGAACAGAAGAATAAGTAATATAGCGCAATGTATAAGTTCGAAGACGCATACGAAAAAGCGCCATACAACGACTTGCTGCAAATATACCAGCAAAGTTTCATCGATAGCTTCCCTCTGCCCGCACTCACCGACTATGTGAACGGAAAGACAATAACCTACGGTGATATGGCCCGTCGTATAGCCCGCCTTCATCTGTTCTTTGAACTCTGCGGTATCCGCCCCGGTGACAAGATTGCCCTCCTCGGCACCAACAGACCGAACTGGGTGATAACGTTCATGGCAACAATCACCTACGGAGCGACTATCGTCCCTATTCTGAGCGATTTCAATCCGACAGATGCGCAGCACATCGTATCACATTCGGACGCTGTGCTACTCTTCGTGTCCGACAATATCTTCTCGCACCTGGACTTCGATGCTATGCCCGAACTGCGGGCTGTAATTTCGCTCGATTCACGCACTGTTATCGCCGAACGAGCTCCACTTACAACTCCTACCGGGCGTCGACCGACCTCACACAAAGGCCTGGTGTCAAGCCTTACACGACACTTCCACAAGCGTTACCCTAACGGATTCTCGTCAACAGATATTCGTTACTCGCACTTCGACGGAGACTCCGTCGCTGTAATCAACTACACCTCAGGTACCACCGGCTACTCAAAAGGCGTCATGCTCACGCTCGACAACCTCCGAGGCAACGTAGTATTCGGCATCCGTTCCAAGCTGCACTATCAAAGCTCGCGCTGTCTATCGTTCCTGCCCCTGGCACACACCTACGGCTGTACTTTCGACATGCTGGTACCACTGTCGGTGGGTGCGCATGTTACACTATTGGGCAAGACTCCCACTCCCATGCTTCTCTTGAAGGCCATGAGACAGGTGCGACCCTCGCTCATCGTATGCGTACCGCTCATTCTGGAGAAGATATACCGCAAAGTCGTCGTACCGATGATTACGAAGAAACCCATCCGCTGGGTTCTTGCCGTGCCGGGACTCGACAAAGCAGTCTACAGCATAATCCGTAAAAAGCTGGTAGATGCCTTCGGCGGACAGTTCGAAGAAGTTATTGTAGGCGGAGCACCTCTCAACCCCGAGGTAGAGAGTTTCCTCGAGACGATAAAATTCCCCTTCACCGTAGGCTACGGTATGACCGAGTGCGGTCCACTCATCAGCTATTCACCATGGCGACGCTTTGAACCCGGCACTACGGGTCGTGTCCTCAGAGGCATCATGGAGGCCAAGATTCTCGTGGACTCTACTCTCCCCGTTGTCGACGGACACCCTCAGGGAGAGATTATGGTTCGCGGCCTGAACGTGATGAAAGGCTACTACAAGAATCCTGACGCTACCCTCGCAGCTCTCGAAGAGGATGGTTGGCTTCATACAGGCGACATGGGCTGGCTGAGCGAACCGAACAATCGCACCATCCACATCCGTGGCCGTTACAAGACGATGATTCTTTCGTCCAATGGACAGAATATCTACCCCGAAGAGATTGAAGCCAAGATGAATAACATGCCCTACGTCAATGAGTGTCTCGTCATTGAGCGCAGCGGTCATCTTGTGGCGCTCTGTCATCCGGATGCAGATCAGGTGACTCGTGACGGCCTTGACGACGAAGCTCTCAAGGCAGCCATGCTCGATAATCTGTCAGCACTCAATGCTCTCGTAGCTCCCTACGAGCGAGTGCAGGATATCGAGATAATGCCTGAGGAATTCGAAAAGACGCCCAAACGCTCCATTCGCCGCTTCCGCTATAAGTAATTATTGTCCGCTAAAACATTCTAGCGGACAATAATTGATTAATAATAGATGGTTCGACCAAGATTAAGAACACAACATCAAAACTCATACTTGCATTTTAACTAGGTATAGTTCTCGTATCATATAAAACAATGTCGTACGAGGTGGGATACTACCTTAAGTAATCCGCCTCATACGACACTTTTTAAATCTAACCCTTGTGGGTATTGTCGGGCTTAAGTTTTATACTATCAGAGCTATTGCTAGCTGAATCGGCTTGAGTGAAGGTTGCTGAGTCGTCCGAGGAGGTAGCAGCCGTAGACGCGGGAGCGGTATAGGCAAACATCTTGCTGAGGTAGCGTTCGCGGAATTTTTGGAAGAGTTCCCAGAAACTCGGAACGAAGAGCGTGCCAAGTACAGCATTTACCGCCATGCCGAATACTACTGCCGTACCGAGGGAAATACGGCTTGCCGCACCGGCGCCTGTGGCAAAGAGCATAGGCATCACACCGAAGACGAATGCCAGTGCCGTCATCAGAATAGGACGGAGGCGGACATTACCGGCATTCTCGGCGGCTTCGCGTATAGGCTGGCCGGCTTTGCGATAGTCCATGGCGTACTCAACAATAAGGATTGCGTTCTTCGCGGCCATACCGAGCAGCAGGATAATACCGATCTGAGTATATATACTGATGCTCTGGCTCAGGAACATACATCCAAGTACGGTGCCGAGGATAGCTGTCGGCGTGGTGATGACTACGGCAAGCGGGTCGGTCCACGATTCGTACTGAGCGGCGAGCACGAGTATGGTGATGATGATGGCGAACAGGAGCGTCATACCGATGGTGGTGCCACTCTGCGTCTCTTGCAGAGCCTCGCCGGTCCAGGCATAGCTATAGTTGTTGCCCACGGTCTTGTTCATGATTTCCTCCATGGCTTTGATACCTGCGGAGGAGCTCACATTGGCGGCAACAGTACCCGTCACCGCTGCGGTGGTGTACATGTTGTAGCGGCTTATTGAGGGCGTACCCATAGTCTCCTCAACCTTGGCGAAAGAGGCAAACGGTACCATATCGCCGGTAGCATTGCGCACTGCCAGGGACAGCACACCCTCTGCTCTACTGCGTGAGGCGGCGTCGCCACTGACAAGGACTTCGTAGGTGCGGCCGAACTTGACGAAGTCGTTCACATAGTCCTCGCCCATGAAGACCGAAAGTGAGCCATAGACATCCTCGAGGGAGAGGCCGAACATCTTCACTTTGTCGCGATCTATCTTGATAGAGTACTGAGGTACAGAACCCTGATAGAGCGATGTTACCTGCTTGAGTTCGGGATATTCTGCGGCTGCTGCCTGAATCTGGCTCACTACATCGGCGAGTTGTGCCGCACCGAGGTTGTTGATATCGAGTACCTGCATTTCCAGACCGGATGTCATGCCGAGACCCGGGATAGCGGGAGGATTCACAGAGAAGATGATAGGTTCCTGATAGGCGGCCGCGAGACGGTCGACTTCGGCGATGACGCCATCGACACTGTTTTTCTTGCCCTTGCGGTCCTTCCAGGGTTTGAGTACGACGAATAGCGATGCATTGTTCGATGTCGAGCCACCGCCCATCATGGACATGCCGGATATAGATATAACGTCCTTGACCTGAGGCAATTTTTTAACCTGTGCGCTCAGTGACGACACTATACTGTCGGTGCGTTCAAGTGATGCGCCGGTAGGCAACTGTATGGAGGTCATGAAGTAGCCCATATCTTCCTGAGGAACATAGCTGGCAGGCCAGCGCATGAAACCGAAGAACGCAGCACCGCAGATGAGAAAGAAGATAATCATCGCCATTACAGGACGGCGCAGGAGGCGTCCAACGGTACTGTTGTAGAGACGGCGCACGGATTCAAAGGTCTTGTTGAACCAGCGATAGAGGAAGAAGCTCGGCTGGCCGGTGTTAGGACGCAGGAAGAGCGCGCACATGGCCGGTGTAAAGGTGAGGGCGTTGAAACCCGAGAAGGCCGTCGATACAGCGATGGTGAGAGCGAACTGCTTGTAGAGCTCGCCGGTGATACCGGAGATAAAGGCTGTAGGAATGAATACGGACAGGAGCACGAGGACTTCGCCGACAACAGGGCCGGTAAGCTCGTCCATGGCTTGCTCGGCAGCCTGAGTAGGAGTCACGCCGCCCTTATTCAGTATTCGCGTACAGTCTTCCACCACCACTATGGCGTCATCTACCACTATCGCAATAGCGAGCACGAGACCGAAGAGGGTCAGTGTATTAAGCGTGAATCCCATCACTTTCATCACTGCGAAGGTAGCGATGAGCGAAACAGGGATGGTGAGCATAGGGATAATCACCGCGCGCCAGTTTTGCAGGAAGAGCAGGATGACGAGCATCACGATAAGCGTCGTCTCCAGGAAAGTCACGAGCAGGTCGTCAATAGATGCTGACACGAAGTCGGTGGTATCGAGGATGATACGGTAGTTGACACCATCGGGGAAGTACTGCTGCAGGTCGTTCATCTTGGCCTTGACAGCCTTTGCCACCTTCATGGCATTGGCGCCGGGGAGCTGATACACACCTATCAGGCCGGCCTGTTCGCCGGATACGTGCGATATTGTGGAGTAGCTGTCGCTGCCGAGGTCGACACGTGCAATGTCGCGGAGGCGGAGGATACCGCCGTCTGGGTCGGTGCGGATGATGATATTCTCGAATTCGGACACCTCGGAGAGCTGGCCGGTGGCAGTAAGGGTGTATTCGAACTGTTCGTCACCATTGGTAGGAGGTGTGCCGACAGAACCGGCAGAAACCTCAATGTTTTGGTTTGCGATAGCCTGACTGACATCCGACGGAGTGACACCACGTACACGCATCAGCTCGGGGTCGAGCCACACACGCATGCTATAGTTGCCGGAGCCGAATGCTCCTACCTGGCCGACGCCGTCGATGCGCGACAGTTCCTCTACGATGTTAAGCTGTGCATAGTTGGTGAGATATAGTCCGTCGTAGCGTGCGGGGTCGTCGCTCTCGATAGCCATGAACATGATGATATCCGACGAGCGGGACATCACATCCACACCCTGCTGCTGCACCACATTGGGCAGACGGGGCTCGGCGCGCGACACGCGATTCTGAACTTTCACGGTAGCCATATCGAGGTCCGTACCGTTTTCGAAGGTAATCTCGAGGGAGTAGGAGCCGTCCGAACCGCTGGTCGAACTCATATACATCATGCCCTCGACACCGTTGACCTGTTCCTCGATGGGAACGCCAACGGTCTCAGCGACGGTCTTGGCATCAGCACCAGGATAGCTGGCCGATACGAAGACTGTGGGCGGTGTGATGTCGGGATATTGCGCTACCGGAAGTGTTTTCACAGTAAGCAATCCCGCCAGTATCATCAATATCGCCAGCACTGTGGCGAAGATGGGGCGTTTGATAAAGAATCTGCTGAACATGATCGTGCGGGATTATTGTTTGACAACCGGTTTGACAGTGATACCGTTGCGTACCTTCAAGAGCGCCTTGGTCACGTACTTGTCCTTGTCGGAGAGACCTTTGGTGACGATGCGCATGGAGTCATTGGCGAGCGGCCCTATGGTGATAGGTGTATAGACTACCTTATTGCTATCATTGACTACATAGACATATTTGCCAAGCTGGTCGGTAGAGATTGCAGCGTCGCGGATGATGATTGCATGTGGGTCAGTACCTGTCGGCAGGTCTACTGATACGAACATACCGCTGCGAAGTTCGCCATAAGGATTCTCTATACGGCCCTGCAGTTCGAGCGTACCTGTGGAGGTATTCACCTTAGGTGCCATATAGGTAAGTGATGCAGTATACTCGTGAGCCAGAGTATCGGAAAAAGATACGGGAATCTTGTGGTAGTCCATGCCGTTCTTCTCGAGGTTGACAAGCAGATTCGATAGTGCGCCGGCATCATCGATGGCGAAGGTAGCGTTCATCGAGGCATCGTCGTAAAGTGTAGCCAGAGTGACGGGTGCTCCTTCACCGCCGACATAAGCACCCACGCTGAAATTGCATTTCGACATATGTCCGTCGTATGGTGCACGCACGGTGCAGTACGACAGCTGCGTCTGAGCTGTCTGAAGGGCGGCCTGAGCTGACTTAACGCTCGCTTTGGCTTCCTCAAGGGTATTGAGACCCTGCTCTACTTCCATGCGGCTCACCGCATCGGTCTTGAGTGCCTCTTTGAGTGCCTCATATCTTGTCTGAGCATACTCAAGGGTAGACTTGGCGGATGCGAGATTGCTCTGCGCCTGCTGTACGGCGTCCCGATAGTTGCCGGATTCGATTGTAAAGAGCACATCACCTTTGTGGACAAATTGTCCGTTGGTATACAACTGTCCTGTAAGGTAGCCGTTGACGCGCGCCACGAGGGGCACCTCGTTATCTGCTCCTAAAGTGCCCGGATATGACTGATATAAGGTGAGGGAGTCCACTACGGGATATGCTACATCGACAGGAAATGTTTCTGCAGTATGTGTTTCTTTGTGGCTACAAGCACTGATAAATACGACGGCTGCACCGAAAGCAGCAAAAGTAAGAGTTTTCATGTCTTTAATGTTTATTGCTCCCAGCCGCCGCCAAGTGCCTCAAATAATGTGATGAGGGAAGTCAGTGCTTCACCGCGTGCTGCGACAAGTGTATTTTGATATGTGAGATAATTCAACTGAGCGTCCACGACATTCGAGAATACTGTAAGGCCCTGCTTATAGAGGTCAACTGACAGTCTTACTTCTTCTTCGGCATTGGTCACGACCTCTTCGATACGGGAGATGTACTCCTGGTCTGCGGTGTATGATGCTATGGAATTGCGGATGTCTTCCAGTGCCGTGAGGACGGTGAGATTGTAGTTGTCCACAGCAGCCTCGAGTGACTGCTGAGCTGCCACGGTGGCGCCACGTCGCTGCATACCGTCGAAGAGAGTCCACGACAGTGTGGGCGCGACGGAGTAGGTGAAAGACGGGCCGCTGAAAAGGTCGCCGAAACGGTGGGCTTGCGTACCGACAGCGGCGTTGAGACTCAACGAGGGAAGGTAGGCGCTGCGGGCGATACCGAGTTCGGCCGCTGCCACGTCAATATTCCGCTCGGCTTCCACTATATCGGGACGACGCCGCAGCAGATCGACGGGAGCGCCGAGTGCCACATTGCCGGTCGCGGTAGGCATAAGATTGACCTGCGCGAGTTCGGGAGGAAGTTGGTCGGGAGTAACACCGAGAAGGACTGCCAGAGCATTGAGCGAAGCCTGGATGGATGCTTCGAGCTGTGGCACGGGGGCTATGGTGGAGTAATAAAGTGTCTTAGCCTGGGCGAGCTCGAGCTTGGAGGCCAAGCCTGTGCGATAGCGTGTCTCAACCATCTCTACGAGGTGTGCCTGATTGGCACCGTGTTCGTTGGCTACCTGGAGCTGCAGACGCTCGACGATAAGATTGACATAGGTCTTGGCGATGTTTGCCTCAATTGCCGTCATCACACCGGCGTATTCGGCTGCGGAAACCTTCACTGCCGCACCGGCACGTTTGGTCTGCTGACGGACTTTCCCGAATACGTCTATCTCCCAACTGAGAGTGGCACCGCCATTGAAATAACTCATGGTACTGGCCGAACCGGAGGAGGATACCATACGGCCGGATGTGCGTTCACGCGTATATCCGGCCGAGAGGTCTATGGAGGGATAGTAGGCGCTGCGTGCCTGCGTGAGTTGTGCCTTCGCCACTTCGATGCGGCGGATGGCGGCAGATACACTATAATTATTCTCGCGACCGACTGTTATTAGGCTGTCGAGAAGCGGATCATTGAATTTTCGCCACCAGAGGGCATTGGTCTCACCGCTATCGCCGGTGAAGACATTATCAGCGTCCCAGTTGTCGGCAAGTTCTACCCGCAAGTCCCCACGTCGGTCGGCGGCGTGGGAGGCAAGGGGCAGCGCAGCAAGGAGTGCAAGGGACAGAGCGTATTGGATTCTCATAATAGTGATGTGTTATGGTTTTCTAACCATCCACATGCACAAAATGTTCATCCTTTGTCAATTGTCGCGCAGGCGGCGCACTTCGGCTGCGACAAGGCTGCTCTCAAAACCGCGGCTGAGGCCGAAGCGATACAGTTTGGCTCGCTCGTTATAGTCTGTCATATCGAGCTGTCGTGAGCGTGCCGTCAGCAAAGCAGCAAGTATGGTACGGTACTCGTCTTCGTTGATGAGGTCGAGTGCTTCCTCGGCTGTACGCGTGTCAATACCCTTGGCGCGCAGGTGAATGCTGATTTTCACCCGACCCCAGTGGCCGAAGCGTAGTTTGTCGAGCACGAAAGCGCGGGCGAAGCGGCTGTCATCGATAAAACGGCGCTTGACGAGTGATGCAATTATTCTCTCCGCCTCGTCCGGGACAATACCCCACTGCCGCAATTTCTGACGTGCCTCACCCGTGCTACGTTCGGCGCGCATACACTGCTCCTCAAGGCGTTCGAGCGCCTTCTCGGGAGTGACTTTCTTTATCTGCCGCATCAATTCTGTGGCTGTTATCTCTAATCTGGTGTGAAAAACTCGCGCTATGTTCAGGCATCTTTAGAACTGCGTGTACATACTACGAAGCGGTAGTTGCCTTTGAAGTCGCGCATGGTCTCTACTTTGTCGAACCCGGCCTTGCGCATTGTATCGGCCGTGAGGTCGGCGTAGAGGCTGTTTATCTCGAGGAATAACTGTCCCCCGTCGCGAAGCGCAGCATAGGCGTACTTGCCAATGGGTCGGTAGAATTTCATCGGGTCGTCGTCGGGCACGAACAGAGCTGTCGACGGTTCGTAGTCCTTGACACGCTTGTCCATGTCGGCTTCCTCGCGTGTACAGATATACGGCGGATTGCTGACTATGATATCGTACATAGCTTGTTTCGGTGGAGTCAGAGCCAATATATCTCCGTTCTCAAAAGTAACACTCGCATGCAGACATTTCGCATTCTGTGCCGCTACGTCAAGTGCGTCTTTGCTGATGTCGACTGCCTTTACTTCGCTGAATGGCAAAGCTTTGGCAAGCTCGATGGCGATACAGCCCGAACCGGTACCAAGGTCGAGCACGCGCAAGTCGCGCTTGTCGGCCCAGCGGTCAGTGATAAGGTCCACCAGCCCTGCTGTCTCGGGTCGCGGGATAAGCACGGCCGGCGTCACAGTGAACATATCGCCCATGAAAAGCGCCTTACCCACAGCGTATTGCACCGGCTCGCCGGCTTCAATCTTAGCAGCAACAGCATCGACCTTCGTTTGCATGTAGTCGTCCATCTCGCGGTCGCCGTTGACGAATATGAACTTGGGAGAATATCCGGCAACATCCTCGAAGATAATGCGTGCGGCTGCCCTACCCTCCCCGGCCCTGAGGATGGCAGTCAGCCGCTGCTCCATAGCGCTGTAAGAGGCGCGTATCGTGGTCATTTGTCGTCGTTTATCGCTTCGTAGAGGAAGGGATCCACATCGTCATCCGAATCGTCTGTGTCTTCCTCTACTTCGTCTTCTACTATATCGGCATCGTCCCAGTCGATATCATCGCCCCAGGCGTCGGGGCTGATACTGCGCAGGTCCTCAGCCTCTTCTTCTTCATCGTCGGCATCACGCTCGTACTTGAAGATGAAGTCGTCTTCAGCCGGTACGCGATGGTGGCCGTCGAGGGGTCGATGGATGATGTCGCTGCCGTCGATGCGGTTGTTTTCGTCGGTGATGGCACGCCACAGGAGGTCCTTGAGTTCGGTGATACCCTCTCCGGTGACGGCTGAGATGAATACATGGGGGACACCTTCAGGAAGGGTCTTGGCAAGCTCTTCGCGGAGTTCATCGTCGAGCATATCGCTCTTGCTCACAGCGAGCACACGCTGCTTGTCCATCAGTTGGGGGTTGAAGGTGCGCAACTCGTTCAGGAGGATTTCGTACTGCTCGGATATGTCGTCGGCATCGGCAGGCACCATGAAAAGCAGCACGGCGTTGCGTTCGATATGACGGAGGAAACGCAAGCCGAGACCTTTGCCCTCGCTGGCACCTTCGATGATACCGGGTATATCGGCCATGACAAATGAACGGTTGTCGCGATAGGCCACGATGCCGAGCTGAGGCTCCATAGTAGTGAAGGGGTAGTCGGCAATCTTCGGCTCGGCAGCACTCACTGCGGAGAGCAGTGTCGACTTACCTGCATTCGGGAAGCCTACAAGACCCACGTCGGCAAGCATCTTGAGTTCGAGCACGATGCTCTTCTCGATAGCCGGCTCACCCGGCTGTGCATAGCGTGGTGTGCGGTTGGTGGCGCTCTTGAAATGCCAGTTGCCCAGACCGCCACGTCCGCCTTTGAGGAGGCGCACCTCCTGGCCGTCATCGGTCACTTCGCAGAGATATTCGCCCGTCTCGGCATCGAATACGACGGTGCCGCAGGGTACTTCTACAATAACGTCCTCACCATCCTTACCGAAACTGCGGCCACCGGAGCCGCTCTGGCCATTGCCGGCAAAGATGTGTCGACGATACTTCAGTGGCAGCAGTGTCCACATGTTGCGGTTGCCACGGAGGATGATATGGCCGCCACGACCGCCGTCGCCACCATCGGGACCACCCTTGGGGACGTACTTAGCACGATAAAAATGACGTGAGCCGGCGCCACCCTTTCCCGAGCGGCACAATATCTTTACATAATCGATGAAATTCGAATCTGCCATAGTGTTTTATGTCTTTATTTTAAATAATAACGTCTGTATTCCGCCAGTGTTCACTTTGCTTGGGTTGATGTACTTGGGATTGCTTTAGTTGCTACCTCTTAGGCGGTCTACTCGGTCATATTACGGTGATGGCGCATAAGTTCGGCTGCCTGGCGGAAATCCACCGGCGATCCGACATCTATCCATGTGCCTTTGATGGGGTAGTAAGTCACGAGTCCTCCGGCATTGATGGTGCGTTCGATAAGGTCTGTAGCATCACATCGCTCTCCGGGGACGAGGCCGGCAAGCACGCTGTCGCGGAAGATGTAGATTCCGGCATTGGCGTAGTACGAGTAGGCAGGTTTCTCCTCTATGGCACTGACCTTATTGGGATTAGTGCTATCGGTTGTGAGGATTGCATAGGGTACTGACACCTGATAGGGCACGGCTGCAATAGTGATATCGGCTCCGAGGTCGCGGTGATGCAGATACATCTCTTCGAAAGAAATGGTGGTGATGAGGTCTGAATTCATCACAAGGGTATCTGTCGTCGCTTTTGCCGGCGACAGGAAAGCTGCAGCGCCTATCGTACCGAGGGGCTTCTCTTCGCGTCGGCATGTCACCTTTACATCGCCTCGCGGGCTTGCAAAGTGCTGCTCTATCTGCTCGGCGAGGTAGCCGGTAGCAACGTTGATATCAGTGATACCGCATGCGGCAAGTGCTTCTACATTGTAGTCTATCAGCGCTTTACCTTCAATTTGAAGGAGCGGCTTGGGTGTATTCTGCGTGGCCGGACGCAGTCGCTCGCCTTTGCCGCCGGCCATCAGCAAAGCTCTGAGCGGCAGGACGGTACGTACCTCGATGAGATTGATGATGCGCACAAGACGTCGGGATGAATCGAGCACCGGCACCTGAGTGATACCTTGCGCGCGATATTCGCGCAGCAATGCCGGGTCAAGCTTGTCTTCGCTGACGCTGCGGAAATTTTTGTGGCATGCGGCCGATACTGACATGGTCAGGTCCGGCTCGGCAAGGAGGGCACGACGTATATCGCCGTCGGTAAGTGTACCCACGAGGCGTCCGTCATCGTCCACCACAAAGAGTGTCAACTCGCCGCCCGGCAGATTGTTGAGACGCCGCAGGGCATCAACAATAGTTGCTGTATGGGCTATGATATTGGGCGCTTTCATGACTTCATATCTCGGATTATCTGCTCGGCACGCTGCCAGTCATCGGGCGTATCGAGGTCGATACTGCGGACAGCCGGCATATAATACGGTATGCGCTTAGGGAAGGCTCCCATAGGCATCTCGCGCAGGGACTCGGGACGTATCACATACACGGCGCCGTTGTACTTGTACACCTGCGGCACATCCTGGCGACGTGTGTAGAGGCCGTCGCCCTTGCATACTTTCAGTGTGCCGTCGGCGGTACATTCGAAGAGGTTGTAGTAGGGGTTATCGTCCGACGGACACACGCTCACCACCATATCCACATCGTCGGAAAAGAGTACGAGCGACATCTCAATGTCGTCATAAGTACGCAGGGGTGAGGTGGGTTGCAGGAGAACGACGCAATTGTATTCTATACCTTTGCTGTCGGCCCAGTCCATCACGTCAAGCATCACTTCGCGGCTGCCGGTGGTATCCAATCCGAGTTCGGCGGGTCGCAGATACTCTACGTCGAGCCCACACTCGCGAGCCGTTGCTGCAATGTCCTCGTCGTCGGTGCTCAGAACAATGGTACCTCCTATATGTTTAGCGGCCTCAGTGGCGCAGTCAATAGTATAGGCTATGAGCGGACGTCCGCCGAGGCTTTTGATATTCTTGTGTGGTATACCTTTGCTCCCGCCACGGGCAGGGATAATATATAGTGGTTTCAGCATGGCAGGTCGTAGAATTTTTTTGCCTGTATGGGCAATCGATGAAGGAATGTCATCACGCCTTTCACCATTTTATCAAGGGTATCGGGCTGATAATATGGATTTTGCTTGCGGGCTGCCAGGGCGGCGAACTCGGGAGTGATGGCGAGCCGTATGGCCGCGAGGATAAGCTCCGTGCTGTCGCCGCAATGAATGACAGACTCGGCTGCGAGGCGTCCTTTCTGACGAACGCCTATATCGACGGTAGGTACGCCCGCTGATGGTGCTTCGACTATGCCGCTTGATGAATTGCCTATCACCACGCAGGCCTGTCGGAGCAGACTCTGATAGCGCTTCATTCCGAGGGATGATACAAGGTGTACGTTTTCAGGGTGTTGCGATGCAAATTCCTCCAGTAGCGGGAAGAGTGAGGCTCCACCGGCGTCGTTATTCGGTGCTGTTATCACATAGGTGAGTTCGGGCAACTGTTCCAGAGCATCAAGGAGTGCCTTCATATGTACAGCGGGGCACACGTCGTCATTCGTTGCAGGATGATATGTCACCAGCGCTACGCGTTCGCGGTCAAAGTCAATCCCCAGATCATCACCGAGTTCTTCAGCGGTCATCAATTGTGTGTTGAATGCGTTCCACACGCCAATGGCACCGGTATTAATGACGCTATCCGGTGCCTCGCCGAGTTGTATCACTCGTCGGCGGTAGTCCTCGGTCGCAGTAAGATGTAATTGCGACAATTTCGTTATTGCATGGCGGAATGAATCGTCGAGTGCACCCTCTGTCACTTCACCGCCGGCAATATGTATCAGCGACACATGCATCACTGCCGCAGCAGATGCAATTGCGAGCATCTCGAAGCGGTCGCCGAGGATTATCATAGCATCCGGCTGCAGCGACGCCAGGGCATCGGCTGTGCCGGCGAGGGACTTGGCCATAATGTGTGCCCGAGACACATCATCATCGCCGTCAACATCGGTATGTATTGCAACGCTCACCTCAAAACCGTCGGCGATAATTTCGTCTACGGTATGGCCGTATCGGTCGAGCAGGTGCATATTGGTAGCGAGGATATGTAGCTCCACGCCACAGCGATCACGCAGAGCGCGACAGAGCGGCATCAGCAGACCCCAGTCAGCACGAGTACTCGTTGCGACACAAATTCGGTAAGGCGACAGACGTTCCATCATATAATAGTTGACATCTGCAAAGGTAACAAAAATTCTCCAATCCTCCCACTCCCAAATGCGCTCAAGGCAAGATACCACCCCTACCCTACGGCAAAATTTGCCACATAGCTAAGTCCCGTTCCTCAGTATTAGACACCGTTCTTCAATATTAGTTAGCGCTTGACCGCCCTCGTCGGCCTGGCACGGATGGTGCGGAGGCGACAGGCACAGCCCTGCAGCACACCGGCGCTAAGAAATATGGGGAAGGGGCATAAAAATGATAGCCCCTGCGAGGCAGAGGCTATCGGGAAGGCGGCTTAGGCCTTTATGAGTCGGGAAGGATTTATGCGTTCTTCACCTTCTCTACAACGGCAGCAAAAGCTGCGGGGTTGTTGAGGGCGAGGTCAGCAAGCACCTTGCGATTGATTTCGATACCGCTCTTGTGGATGAGACCCATGAGCTTGGAGTAGCTGAGGTCGTGCATGCGGGCAGCAGCGTTGATACGCTGAATCCAGAGGGCACGGAAGTTGCGCTTCTTGTCTTTGCGATCGCGGTAAGCGTAGGTAAGACCTTTTTCCCAAGTGTTCTTGGCTACGGTCCATACATTGCGACGACATCCGTAGTAGCCTCGTGTAAGTTTGAGGATTTTCTTGCGGCGTGCACGTGATGCTACGTGATTGACTGATCTTGGCATTGTTTCAGTAGTTTGTGGGTGTTAGCGTCTGCTCTGTGCAGTTCTTAGTGGCTAAACATCCGGTTAATAATTGATTACAATATCACGAATTAATGTTGGGGTGTCGTAAGAAGTCTACCTTCGATTACTTGAGGCCGAGGAGCGACTTAACATTACCTACGTCCACGCGGGCAACGAGGCCGAAGTGGGTAAGGTTGCGTTTCTGCTTCTTGGTCTTCTTGGTCAGAATGTGGCTCTTGAAGGCGTGTTTTCTCTTGATCTTTCCTGATCCGGTAAGGGCGAACCTCTTTTTGGCACCGGAGTTAGTCTTAACCTTTGGCATTTTGTTGTTTGTTAATTGGTGAGTTGTATGTTTTGCCACACGTGGCGGTTATTTCTTTTTGGGCGATATCATCAATATCATTCGCTTGCCTTCAAGCACGGGCATCTGCTCTACTTTGCCGTACTCTTCGAGGTCGCTTGCGAAGCGAAGGAGTAGTACTTCGCCCTGCTCCTTGAAGAGGATGGAGCGGCCTTTGAAGAAGACATAAGCCTTGACCTTGGCACCTTCCTGGAGGAAGCCCATGGCATGCTTGAGCTTGAAGTTGTAGTCGTGATCGTCTGTCTGAGGACCGAAACGAATCTCCTTCACCACAACCTTGGTGCTCTTGGCCTTGATCTCTTTGGCCTTCTTCTTCTGCTGATAGAGGTACTTCTGATAGTCCAGAATCTTGCATACGGGGGGATCGGCCTGTGCTGAGATTTCTACAAGGTCAAGTTCCTGCTCCTCGGCCATCTTGCGAGCCTCCTGAATGGAATATATGCCGGGGGTGACATTGTCACCTACCAATCGCACCTCACGAGCACGGATATGCTCGTTGATGTTGTTGGGGGCTTGTTTTGCCTGACGAGGGTCGCGTCGGGGTCCCTGTGCGGGTCGTGGTCCGCCGGGACGGGGGCCTGCCGGGCGCGGTGCGCCGGGATTGAAGGGGGGCTTTTTATCCATTCAGTTGGTTATTGGTTGATCATTTCGTTGACCTCTTTGGTCAAACGCTCTGCAAAGTTAGCAATTTTCATCGACCCTAAATCACCTTCGCCGGATTTTCTTACAGAAACTTCGCCATTTTGTTCCTCTTTTTCGCCCACAACGAGCATATAGGGGATGCGGCGGAGCTGATTGTCGCGAATCTTGCGGCCGAGTGTCTCATTGCGGTCGTCGATTTCGAGGCGGATGTCTGCGTCTTCGAGTTCCTGAGCCACCTTGCGTGCGTAGTCAAGATATTTGTCGCTCACGGGGATGATGATAGCCTGCTCGGGAGCGAGCCACAGGGGGAAGTGGCCGGCGGTATGTTCGAGGAGTACAGCTACGAAGCGTTCCATCGAACCGAAGGGAGCACGGTGTATCATCACAGGACGATGCTTGGCATTGTCGCTGCCGGTGTATTCGAGATCGAAGCGTTCGGGGAGGTTGTAGTCGACCTGAATTGTACCGA
Source organism: uncultured Porphyromonadaceae bacterium (assembly GCA_947174915.1). Taxonomy (GTDB): domain Bacteria; phylum Bacteroidota; class Bacteroidia; order Bacteroidales; family Muribaculaceae; genus CAG-873. The sequence continues at coordinate 32,041 of CAMWKV010000006.1, forward strand.
GCTGCCAGCGGCGGCCGATAGCATCGCGTACCATGAAGTCGAGTTTGGGACCGTAGAAGGCCGCCTCACCGAGTTCGGTGCGGGCGTTGAGGCCTTTTTCGGCACAGGCTTCGATGATAGCCTGCTCGGCGAGGTGCCAGTTCTCATCGCTACCGATATACTTTTCTTTGTGCTCGGGGTCGCGGAGGGAAATCTGGGCCTCAAAGTTGTCGAACTTAAGTGCCTTGAAGATGTAGAGGATGATGTCCATCACCTTGAGGAATTCATCCTTAATCTGGTCGGGGGCACAGAAGATATGTGCGTCGTCCTGCGTAAAGCCGCGTACACGTGTCAGACCGTGAAGCTCGCCAGACTGCTCATAGCGATATACGGTGCCGAACTCTGCAAGGCGGAGTGGCAGGTCGCGGTACGAACGAGGAAGGGCGCGGAATATTTCGCAGTGGTGAGGGCAGTTCATGGGCTTAAGCAGGTACTCTTCACCTTCCTCGGGAGTATGGATCGGCTGGAAGGAGTCCTTGCCATACTTGGCATAGTGGCCAGAAGTAACGTAGAGCTGCTTGTTGCCGATATGGGGGGTGATTACCTGCTTGTAACCGTAGCGGCGCTGAATCTTGCGGAGGAACTGCTCGAGGTGGTCGCGGAGAGCGGCGCCCTTGGGGAGCCAGAGGGGCAGACCGGGACCAACCTTCGAGGAGAAGGCGAAGAGTTCCATTTCTTTGCCGAGCTTGCGGTGGTCGCGCTTCTTGGCTTCCTCCAGGAGAGCGAGGTACTCATCGAGCATGCTCTTCTTGGGGAATGTGATGCCGTAGACACGGACGAGCTGGTTGCGCTTTTCGTCGCCACGCCAGTATGCACCGGCGAGCGATGTAATCTTTACGGCCTTGATAGCGCCTGTCGAGGGGAGGTGCGGGCCGCGGCAGAGGTCTGTAAAGGCGCCCTGGGTGTAGGTGCTGATGGTACCGTCGGCAAGCTCATCGATAAGTTCGCACTTGTACTCTTCACCACGGTCACCGAACATCTTGAGGGCGTCTGCCTTGGCGATATCTGCACGAACGATAGCCTCGTCTTTCTTGGCAAGTTCGAGCATCTTAGCCTCAATGCGGGCAAAATCGTCGGAGGTGAGTTTGTTCTCGCCCGGATCGATATCGTAGTAGAAACCATTCTCGCTGGCCGGACCTATGCCGAACTTCACGCCGGGATAAAGTTCCTGGAGTGCTTCGGCGAGAAGGTGTGCCGAGCTGTGCCAGAA
>CAMWKV010000007.1 GCA_947174915.1 uncultured Porphyromonadaceae bacterium
GCAACATGGGTCTCCAGGCACGCCTCATGTCGCAGGCCATGCGCAAGCTCACCGGCACTATCTCGCGCACCAACACTACTGCCATCTTCATCAACCAGCTACGCGAGAAGATAGGTCAGATGTTCGGCCCCACCGAGACTACTACCGGTGGTAACGCTCTCAAATTCTACGCCTCCGTGCGTATCGACATCCGCTCGCGTACCACCATCAAGGACGGCGATAATGTCCTCGGCCGTCACACTGCCGTGAAAGTGGTGAAGAACAAGGTTGCGCCTCCCTTCAAGCGCGCCGAATTCGACATCATGTTCGGCGAAGGCATCTCCCGCTCGAGCGAGCTCATCGACCTCGGCGTCGAACTGGACATCATCACCAAGAGCGGCTCGTGGTTCAGCTACAACGGCTCTAAGCTCGCCCAGGGACGCGAGGCTGCCAAGCGTATGCTTGAGGACAACCCCGAACTGGCGGCAGAAATCGAAGCACGCATCACCGAAGCCCTCGCCGTGAGCGACCCCTTCACCAAGGGAACCGACAAAAAAGCTGCTAAGGCCGCCGACAAGGACGATGACGCCGATGCCGACAATGATGCCGACGCTCTGACGGACGACCTGGACGATCTGCCCGACGAATTCTCCATCGAAGAGGACCTCTAAAGCAGTCTCCGGATTCGGTTCCGGCATCAAAATGGCTTCTCTGACGTAGGGTAGCTCCACGGAGCGACCGCCGACCCACCAATGCGCAGCCCGGAAGCGGTCGCTCCATGGAGCGACCCTACGTGTATGACGGCTCACCTCTTACTTCCGTACTTACTAAAGTGAGAGGAGCCATATTGACAGTGCGTCACCATTATAAAACGAACTCACCATGAAAAAGAAAAACTATACCCCCGACGTATGCCCCGAGGGCATGTCCATCGCCGATTGGCAGATCAATCTCCGCCGGCAAGCCGCCGAGAAGGGGCAGTTCATCATCCATGAACTGCCGGACCGCAACGTGCCGGGAGCCTTCGCCGTGGTGAGTCCGAAGACGCAGAGCAAATACCGCGTACTATATCACGGCGCAGGCAACCAGTGGAACTCCTGCGACTGTATGGACTTCCGCACCAACGGTCTGGGCACATGCAAGCACCTCGAGGCCGTAGAACAGTGGCTCACCCGCCGCGGCCGGAAAGCCGACGCGCGCCTGCCGCGCAACAGTGGCATCGACGTACTCTATTCGCCCGACGGCCGCAAGATTCGCCTGCGCACAGGCTCCGGCTCGCCCGAAGAGCTGTCGCTGGCCGCCATGCGTTACTTCGACGACGCCGGCATCGCCAACGAGGGCATAGTGGCCGACATCCCCACTTTCATCGACCACGCCAAGCGTCTCGAACCGCGCTTCCACTGCACCGCCGACGCCCTCAACCTCATCCTCGAGGAGCGCGACCGTCGCCGCCGTCACGAGCTCGCCGCGGCCATCGACGAGGAGGAAATTGCCGGCATCCTCTCAGCACGCCTTCTACCCTATCAGTGCTACGGCGTACGCTTTGCCTTCCGCGCCGGACGGTCACTCATAGCCGACCAGATGGGCCTCGGCAAGACCATCGAGGCACTCGCCACAGCACAGCTATTTAAGAAATACAGCATGGTGGCATCGGTGGTGGTGGTGTGTCCGTCGTCGCTCAAATATCAGTGGAAGAAGGAGATAGAACGCTTCACCGGCGAGAGCGTAGTGGTGATAGAAGGCGTACACACCCGTCGCCGACAGATGTACGACCTCCCCGCCATGTACAAGATAGTGTCGTACCACACTCTGGCCAACGACATGAAAGCCATAGGCTCGCTCCATACCGACCTCCTCATCATGGACGAGGTGCAGCGCCTCAAGAACTGGAACACGCAGATAGCGCGCGCCGCCAGACGCATAGAGAGCGAGTACGCAGTCATACTGTCCGGCACACCGCTCGAGAACCGTATCGAGGAACTGTACTCCGTCATGCAGTTCGTCGACCAGTACGCCCTCGGGCCTTATCACGACTTCATGCAGCGTAGCATCATCAAGTCCGACACTGGCAAGGTGACCGGCTACCGCGACCTACACACCGTGTCGGAGAGGCTGAGCGACTGCATGATACGTCGCACCAAGAGCCAGGTGGCGCTGCAGCTACCCGAGCGGCGCGACAAGGTACTCTTCGTCACCATGACTGCCGAGCAGCAGGCCATCCACAACGATGCCCAGAGCACCGTGGCACAGCTCGCCAATAAATGGCAACGGCAGAGATTCCTGTCCGAGAAGGACCGCAAGCGACTCCTCCTGTCACTCGGACAGATGCGCATGGTATGCGACAGCACATATATCCTTGACCAGCACACACGCTTCGGCTCAAAGCTCTCCGAGGTGATGGAAATCATCGACAACGCCCGCGCAGAGAACGAGAAAGTAGTGGTATTCAGTCAGTGGGAACGCATGACACGCCTCGTTGCTGAAGAGCTCGAGCGCCTCGGCATCGGCTACGAATACCTCCACGGCGGCATACCATCCCATCGCCGTGGCACCATGACGGAGCGCTTCTCCTCCGACCCGGCCTGCACGGTGTTCCTCAGCACTGACGCCGGCAGCACGGGCCTCAACCTCCAGGCAGCATCCACCATCGTCAACATCGACCTACCATGGAATCCTGCCGTACTCGAGCAGCGCATAGCACGCATACACCGCATAGGGCAGCGCCACAACATCCAGGTAATCAACCTTGTGGCTGCCGACACCATAGAGGAGCGTATGCTCACCACTCTCGACTTCAAGCGCAATCTTTTCGAAGGCATCTTCGATGGAGGCGATGACAGCATCACCCTCGACGACAACCGCCTGACACGTCTCGCTGCTGCTGTAGCCACCCTCTTTGACGACGAGACGGACGAGACGACCGAAGCTGCACCCGCCGCAGATACTGCCTCCGAAGCCGAGGCCTCATCCGAAGCGGAAGCCTCAGCCGACGCAGAGGACACCTCCGTCTCTGAGGCCGCAGATAAAAACATCGAAGAAGAAGGCAAGCACCGAAGCTCGCCGGCACAAGACCCTGAAAGTCAAGCCAATCCCGCGGTCATCCTCGGCACAGCACTCTCGGCACTCGGACGAACATTAGCCAGCGAAGAAAGCCGCAAAGCCCTCGTCGACAGCATAGTGACCACCGACAGCGAAGGCCACACCGAGCTCCGCATACCCATCGATAACAAGGAAACCGTAGCCACCCTCCTCACCGCCATCTCCCGCCTCTTCACCTCAAAATAAAAAGCGCCCCGCAGGGTGACTGCAAGGTATCAGTAAGTCTGTCAATCCTCCAGCAGGTCAGGACGGAGGCGTCGCGTGCGCTCCATAGCCTGCTCGTGACGCCACTCATCTATCTTCGCCTGATGGCCTGAAAGCAGAATCTGAGGCACCTCCCAGCCATTGTACACCGCCGGACGAGTGTAAATAGGCGGCTCCAGCAGATTGTCCTGGAACGAATCCGTCAGCGCGCTCTGCTCATCACCGATAGCTCCCGGGATAAGACGTACGATAGCATCCGTGATGATAGCCGCCGGCAACTCGCCACCGGTCAGCACATAGTCGCCGATAGAAATCTCCTTAGTGATAAGGTGCTCGCGGATACGGTAGTCGATACCCTTGTAGTGACCGCAGAGAATGATGATATTGTCAAGCAGCGACATAGAATTCGCCATACGCTGATTGAACACCTCACCGTCCGGCGCGGTGAAAATCACCTCATCATAGTGACGCTCCGCCTTGAGAGCACTGATACATCTATCGACAGGCTCCACCTGAATCACCATACCCGCATCACCACCGAAAGGATAGTCATCCACCTTGCGGTAGCGGTTCGTGGTATAGTCGCGGAGATTGTGCACCTTGATAGTGCAAAGCCCCTTATCCTGAGCACGTTTGAGGATAGAACAGTTCAGGGGTGATTCCAGCATTTCGGGAAGGACAGTGATGATATCGATACGCATGACAAATATTTTCCTGCAAAATTACAGAAACTCCCCCTCACTTCCAAATCCCCCGCTACTAAGGCATCTTATTCTTTAGTTTGTCCAGTTCCTTTTTGCAGAACGATAAAATCACCTTACCCAAGAGAAATTTTTCAGTAGAGTACAAGCTCGGTTTACCGGCCATATCCCGTTGAAAATTAAGCTCAGAGTTTGTGATTGCATTTTCGAGTAACACAGGATGCAACTGGAAGTTAAAACCACCGGTTATTTTAGCATCCACAAATTGTTTGAAGGTCACATACTGTTCCACATCCTCTGCTTTAATTGAGTCATAGAGATGATAATAGAGCCATAATTCAAAACACGGATTACACTGAGCTACACACCATGCCGAATATGGCTTGACTTCATCGTATTCATCTGATATTGAATTATTTTTACGGCTACAATACTCTCTGAGAACATCTATCTTACCGTGTTCCTCCCATTGGTCGGTATCTATAGCGAACCATATCTGATCCTGTTGCATATAGTCAATGATATATCGACAGGAATCACTGAAGAATATACGTTCGGCCAACTCAAGTAATTTAACGGGATCGGTATGCCCGTCTTCCGATGGCACTGCTATTATCTCAAGATTCGAGGACAGACCCTCAAAGAACTTATAATAATCCGGCTCAGTACCATTGCCCTCGCATATGACGTAAATCTTGTTGGCATTCTTGGAGGGAGCCAGTTTATGATAATCTTTTCTTCGAGCTATCATATCACCAGTTCAAGTCTGAAAGATTCGACAAAAATGGAATAGCGCCGTAACGGCCATGGAGATAGCCATTCTCTATATTTGCCGTCTTGTGGACATTATAGTCACTCAGTGGATAGAGTTGAGTAGCCTGTTCCACATCCTTTTGAGCGAACCATATCTCGTCCGGACGAAATATTGACTGATCAAGTAGACAGCTCTCGTGAGTTGTAAAGATAATCTGCCCCTTGGCAGAAGTATTTTCCGAAATCCTGCTCATGATAGTCTTTATCATAATAGGATGAATGCTGCGCTCTATCTCGTCGACGATAAAAATCCTGCTCTCTTTCAATATCCAGTAAAGTAAGGGAAGATACTCGATGAGCCGACGCGTACCATCTGATTCATCCATCACCTGCATCTCTATATCTTTACCATCACGGGTGCGATGGACGGTAACTATCGACTTCAGAAATATAGTGTCATTCTCACAGACTATATTAGAAAGATAGCTATACATGTTCTTCTGGAACATTACAGGTTCGCCGGGATTTTCTCTGGCAGCTTCGATGGCACGTGACAAGCCGGGGTCGCCCTTGGCATCTTCAATGTCCACCACTTCTTTTTTTACATCAAGGCGATAGATACCGGTCTGAAATTTCGGGAATACAGAATTGATATAGTCTTTGAATTCAGCATCCGAGTCCATATAGTGCGAGATATACCCCATCTTCATATCAGGAAGCACCACCTGAAGATCTATCAGCCAACGGTAAGCCTCCGCTATCGGCGGGAACTCCTGAGGATAATACTTGCCGAAAAAAGCCAGCAAGAGCATATCGGGCCGCACAATACGCGTCAATACATCGGAGAACGTTTTATTATCCTCCTCTGAAATCTCGGACGGGGAGAGGGATATTTCGTTGCCTTTGCGCACAAAGAGTGGGATATCGTCCTTCTTCTCACATAGATAGAGTTCTTCCTGCTCAATCTGCGTGCGAGTAAATACGATATGATAGTAATATATCGATTCGTTGACGAAGAACTCTATCGCCAACTCCGACGGCTTCATTCTGCTCTCGGCATCAAACTTGAAAAACAAATCATCTGCGAAATAAACATCACCCAATTTTTCTTCAAGCATCATCTGCTTTAACAGATATATACAGCGGAGGAGATTACTTTTTCCCGCACCGTTGGCACCATATACGGCACTCATTCGCAAGGCCGTCACATGACCGCATTTTACCTTATGCCAGTCATGACTATGACTCTTACTGGAGGGAAAGGTGTTGAACTCTACAGCATCCTTGAACGATAGAATATTTTCAGCGGCAAATCGTAATAGCATAAATCATATTCCGTTTAAACTTCACCGCAAAGATAATCATTAATCCCATATAAGCAAAATTAAATTCAATTACTCAAAAGAATCCGTTAATTTTTAACGCAACAAACCTAATATCTCTCCTATATCAGATTATTGTACACACGATATAAATAGATTTATATATAAATTTATAATTGTTATATTTGCCAATTACAATATTTATATATAACTTTGCAGCAAAATAAAAATATCAACGTTCCGGTCACCGTAGAACAACATGAATTTCATGAAAAAAATAACTTTGCAGCCCACACCTAATTCCAAAGCTACTATTTTGAGCAACAAAGTAGTAGAAGTAACGGCGCCCGATGGCGAAGTATTCCAAGTGCTATGCCAAGCAGGACAATATATCAGCGAAGCAACGCGCGACCACGAGTTATTCTTGATCGAGAGTATCTTTGACAATTGTTTTTCAGACGACAAAGAGCAGATGCTCAATAACATATGGAAAAATGCAATGTCAAACGAACTCTCCTTCATCGGAATAAGTCCCGGAGACAGGCAATGTGAACGAAGCCGTATCGGTGCCCGCATCAAACAGATACGAACAGAGCGAGGAATCGAAGCTCGCGACCTTGCCACTCTCGTGGGTATTGACCCCGCCAACTTAAGCCGAATAGAAAATGGGAAATACTCCGTCGGAATAGACATCCTGTCTAAGATTGCAGCCTCATTAGGTAAGAAAATTGACTTAATAGATATCTGAAATGACTAACCATTTACATGCCCTCAATCGGGATAATCACCTCATACACATAAACGACGCCCAAAAAGGAAAGGAACACAGCTATACTTGTCCCGCCTGTGGGGCACCTATGATACCTAAACAAGGTAAAAAACAAGCTTGGCACTTCGCACATAAAGCCGACAAGGAAAATTGCTGTGCCGAGACATATCTCTACAAAGTAGCAAAGCTCCGCATTAAGCAGTGCTTTGAAGAATCCTCGTCCTTTATCATCAAACCCGCTCAACGAGTAATTTGTAATGTAGAAGACTGCCCTGTAGGCCGATTAAAGCCTTGTGAATGGGAAAAGGAAGGTTCTCCTATTAACTTGAAAGAGAACTATGATACATGCGTCATTGATGCAATGTCAGACAAATTTCATGCAGATTTATTGATTGTGTCTAAATCAAATGAAAACATTCCTCCGATACTAATTAATATCTCAGTCTCCACTACATATTGTGAACCTTGTGCAGTAACAGACTATAAGAAAATAAATCTACATATCAGTAGTGAGGAAGATTTATTGGAAATAGTAGGCAAAGCGACCATAAGCGAAACTATCAAAGAACCTGAGCAAAGGAATCCCTACGACAACGATAATGAGGAATATGAAGAATCTGAGCTTGATGAAGATATATCAATCCCCACTATCTTCTATAACTTCGATGATACTCCAGTATTTGAAAGACCAGACGAAAAACATCAGGCATATAAACATAGTTGGTGGATTAAACCTAACTATGGGTATCAATCTGATGAACCATCTGTTTTTTATGGGTCAGGACGGTGTTTATCCTCTAATATTTCAAGCATCGAAAACTCAGTATTCTGCATACAGGCAAGATATAAAATTAATCGTGATTTTGCATTTAAGATATTAGCTCAAATCAATATCGGAATTAGATACTGCCCTATGTGTGAATTCTATGAATGGAATCGCTGTACAGAAAACCCTCCTTGTCCTACATACGCAGACAAATATGAAGCACAAAAGTGTAAGTTTTTCAAACAAAAGATTGATAAAACAGAAGAAATCCCCGAATATAAGGTGTATATAAATGGAAAGCCGCGCTAAAACTCTATGCCAAGGCGGAGGGCGGGCATTACGTCGTAGCCGGTATAGTGGCCGCCGGTGGGTCGGCTCCACATGCCTTCTTCTTCGTTCCAGCCACTGATATATTCATCATGGCGGACACCGCGCATGTTCACTCCCAGTGCCAGATTGATGGCCACGCGGCTGCCCCAGCTGAATCTGTAGCCCAATGTGAGGGCACCGGAGAATGATCCATGCTCGAGCAGATTACAGCCCATGCGAAGATCGGCAAACGGAGTGAAGCGCCCGAAGCGAAGGTCTGTGCGGATATCGGCAAAGAGCGGCAGGTATTTCAATGTCGCATCGCTGGTATAATAATCCTGGTCATTGAGCATCCACACGAAACTCATGCCGCCGCCAACGAACAGATGAGGATTGAACTGATAGCCATGCACTGTGCCGAAACCGAGCCAGAAATCCGAGTCACCGCCTTCGCCGGCAAGAAAACCGAGATTGGGAAATAAGAAACACTCCGCATCCACAAAGCCGCGATATCCCTTCTGAGGGTCACGCCCGCGTGCATCCGCGCCCCCGGCACAAAGGATAAAAAGAATGATGGCTATTATAATTTTCCGCATATCGTCTTAACTGAATTTTCCGATTATTCATAAGTGAATACAGAACTTCTCGGCAAATATACACAAATTTTTGGTAATGATTAGGTGCCTCGATTTTATTTGCCGGGGCGTAGGGGAGTTTGGCGGATTATTGTTATCTTTGCGGCAATATGGAGCAATATATAGTATCGGCACGTAAATATCGCCCTGCTACCTTCGACAGTGTGGTGGGGCAGCAGGCGCTCACGAGCACTCTTAAAAACGCTATCACCACCGGTCGTCTGGCTCACGCCTATCTCTTCTGCGGCACCCGTGGTGTGGGCAAGACTTCATGCGCGCGTATCTTCGCCAAGACCATCAACTGTACCAACCGCACCGCCGCCGGCGAGGCGTGCAATGAATGCGACTCTTGCCGCATGTTCAACGAGGGTCGCTCGATGAACATCGTCGAGCTCGATGCGGCCTCGAACAATGGCGTCGAGCCCATGCGAGAACTCGTCGACCAGGTGATGACGCCGCCGGCAATCGGACGCTACCGTGTGTTCATCATCGATGAGGTGCACATGCTTTCTACCGCTGCATTCAATGCTTTCCTCAAGACACTCGAGGAGCCGCCGTCCTATGTCGTCTTCATCCTCGCCACGACGGAGAAGCACAAGATTATTCCTACTATCCTCTCCCGCTGTCAGATATACGACTTCAACCGTATCTCTGTACCTGACATCGTGGGGCAACTGCAGCGCGTAGCTGCCGACCAGGGTATCACCGCCGAACCGGAAGCCCTCAACGTCATCGCCACAAAGGCCGACGGCGGTATGCGCGACGCTCTCAGTATCTTCGACCAGATAGCAGCCTCCGGCGGTGGAAACATCACTTACGCCGACACTATAGCGAATCTCAACGTCCTCGACGAATCGTACTTCAACCGTCTCCTCGATGCCTTCGTGGCACAGAACGTTGCCGACGCCCTCCTCATCTACCGCGACATACGCATGAAGGGCTTCGACTCGCAGCAGTTCATCGGCGGACTGGCAGGATATCTCCGCGACCTCTCCGTGGCTCAGTCGCCGGCCACTCTCAGCCTCATCGAAGGCACCGACGACATGCGCGCACGATTGGCCGAACGCGCCTCCAAGCTCCATCCCACTTTCCTCTACCGTGCCATGGACCTCTGCAACGAGGCCGACTTCAATTTCCGCCTGGCCGGCAACAAGCAGTTCCTCGTAGAGCTCACCCTCATCAAACTGTGCCAGCTCCTCAGTCCGGGTGCCACCGATGCCTCCGGCGCCAAGAGCAGTATGCAGAGCATGGCCGGCACACCCCGCGCCACAGTAACATCAGCTCCAGCATCAACTCCCGCATCAACTCCCGCATCGACATCAGCAACTCCTGCAACAACCGCACCTCAGGCAGCACGTCCTGCCACCCCGGCCTATACAGCTCCCGCCGCCACGACTGCCGCGCCTCAACAGTCGGCACCTCAGTATGCAGCACCTCAACAAGCTACACACGCACCTGCCTCCACCGCTACGAGGCCGGCTGCTCCTGCTGCGGGAACGCCCTCCGGCATGTCGCTCGGAGCCATGAAAGAACGGCTACGAAGCACCGCCGCCCAGGCCGGTCGACCCGGCACAACAGCCTCGGCACAACCTCAATCCGCACCGGAAGCACCTGCCGAAAAGCGTACCAACCCTTTCACTGACGCCGACCTGGAACGGGCCTGGGCCGGCGTAGCAGACATTGTGAGCGGTCAGCAAGGCCTCGCCTCAACGCTCAGCATCGTCAAGCCCGTAGTAGATGGCAACAAGGTCATCCTCCACTTCCCCGGCAAGGTCATCCTCGACATGACACAGCCATTCCTGCCGGCGATACAGCGGCACATGGCCGATGTCCTCTCCAACGATGTCTTCGAACTCGTATGCGACGACGACATGAGCCAGTTGCCGCCCGAACTGTGGCCCGACGAAAAACTCTACAACGAAATGCTCAACGAGCATCCCGCACTCCGCGAATTCATAGCAGAGTTCGGCATGCGCCGCATATAATATACCGCCTCTGCAGGCGGTCAGCCATCACCCATACCGTCACTATGTTAATAGTCATCAAGATAGGCAGCAACGTCCTCACCCGCGCCGACGGCACCCTCGACATCACACGCCTTAGTTCGATAGTGGACCAGACAGCCGCCCTGCGCCGCCTCGGACACAAGGTGGTGCTCGTCAGCTCAGGCGCCGTGGCATCCGGTCGCGGCGAACTGCGCGACATGGGTCTCACGCACCTTGACTCCGTATCCTCCCGCCAGCTCTTCAGCGCCGTAGGACAGGCCAAACTCATCAACCACTACTACGACTTCTTCCGCGAGCATGGCCTCCACTGCGGCCAGGTGCTCGCCACCAAGGAGAACCTCGGGCGCCGCGGACACTACCTCAACCAGCGTCACTGCATAGAGACCATGCTCGCCCACGGGGTAGTACCCATTGTCAACGAGAACGACACCGTGAGCGTCACCGAGCTCATGTTCACCGACAACGACGAACTCGCCGGTCTCATCGCCACGATGGTCAACGCCGACCGACTCTTCATCCTCAGCAATATCGATGGTCTCTACACCGGCGACCCCTCCGACAGTACCTCACAGCTCATACAGCGTGTACGCCCCGGCGATGACATATCCGACTTCATAGCCGGCACCCACTCCAGCCACGGCCGCGGCGGTATGCAGTCCAAGAGCAGGATAGCCAGGCGCGTAGCCGCCGAAGGCATAGAGGTACGCATCGCCAACGGCACACGTCCCGGTATCATCGAAGCCCTCGCCACCGACAGCGACGTACCCTGCACCATCTTCGAAGCCTCCGCACGCACCGTCGAAGGCATCAAGAAATGGATAGCTCACAGCGACGCCTTCGCCACAGGAGCCGTCCGCGTCGATGCCGGCGCCGCCGAAGCCCTCGCAGCAGGAGCAAGTCTCCTACCAGTAGGAGTCACCGAGATAGTGGAAGACTTCGACGCCGACGACATCATCATAATATCCGACGCCTACGGCACCACCATAGGCTGGGGACGCGCCGAGTACGACAGCACCACCGCCCGAGGCTACCTATCCGCCTCAGGATGCCCCGTCCTCGTACACGCCGATTACCTGTTCATCGACAGATAAACAGCCTCTCCGTCCGCACCCTTAATAGACTGTATATCAGCGCACAAATCATGAACACTCCCAAGCACCAACATATCCTCATCACCGGCGCCGCCACAGGCATAGGCGCCGCTGCCGCGCGCCGCTTCGTCGACGAAGGCTGGTACGTCACCATGGTAGACATCAACGACACCGTCGGCGCCGCTCTCGCCGCCGAACTCGGCCCGCGTGCCCACTACGTCCACGGCGACGTATGCAGCGCCGCCGACATGGAGAGCGCCGTTGCCGCCGCCGAGGCTCAGCACGGGCCCCTCACCAGCGTCTTCGCCAACGCCGGCATACACCGCCACAACACCCTCCTCGACATCAGCGAGGAAGAGTTCGACCGTATCGTCCGCACCAACATCTACGGCACCTTTCATACCCTCCGCGCAGCCGTACCCGCCATCATAGCCTCCGGCGGAGGCACCGTAGTAATCACCGCCTCCGACCAGTCCACCGTCGGCAAGCACCGCAGCTTCGCCTACGGCCTCACCAAAGGCGCTCTCGGACAGATGACCAAGAGCCTCTCCCTCGACCTCCTGCCGCAAGGTGTCCGCGTCAACGCCATCTGCCCCGGCACCATACGTACACCCATGGTCGACGCCATCTTCGAGCGCATCGCAGCCAACGGCGATGCCACCGTGGACGAACTATGGAAGAGCGAAGCCGCCGAGTACGCCTGCGGACGCGTAGGAGAGCCTGCAGAAGTGGCAGCTCTGGTATATTTCCTCGCATCGGATGCCTCATCCTTCTGCTCCGGTGGCCTCTACCTTATCGACGGCGGTCTGTCGGCAGGCAAGTGAGAGAGTCAAAGAGCGTAACTACTCAGGTGTCATGTAAAGACGCGATAGACCACCGAGACCGCCCCTAACTGTGAAATTATCTTAAATTTTGCATTTGACCGCTGAAATATTTGTTCAAGTCTGAAAGAGTTACTAACTTTGCACTCGCTTAACGCCGCATGGCCCATTCGTCTATCGGTTAGGACGCAAGATTTTCATTCTTGAAAGAGCAGTTCGATTCTGCTATGGGCTACAAATAATAAAATAGCGAACACAACCGCCTCAAATAATATGGCAAACCACAAATCATCCATCAAGCGTATCCGCCAGACAGCCAGCCGCCGTCTGCGCAATCGCTATTACGCAAAGACCGCCCGCAATGCCGTGCGCAAGCTCCGCGCTCTCACCGACAAAGCAGAAGCCGAAGTTCGTTACCGCGAAGTAGAAGCTATGCTCGACCGTCTTGCTTCGAAGAACACTATCTCGAAGAACAAGGCCTCCAACCTCAAGAGCAAGCTCGCTAAGCACATCGCCAAGCTGTCAGCTTAATATCGCGGTCGCATACCTCTTTAGCCTTTAAACAGGCCGCGCGGCCCATTCGTCTATCGGTTAGGACGCAAGATTTTCATTCTTGAAAGAGCAGTTCGATTCTGCTATGGGCTACAAATTAACTCCGGTCGCGTAACGGCGGCCGGAGTTAAATTTTTATGGCTTATGATAAAAAATCTACTTTTCGATCTGGGTGGCGTAATAATGGACATCGACCGTAGCCGATGCGTGGCAGCGTTCGATGCCCTCGGACTTGCCAAGGCCGACGATTACTTCGGCGACTATGCCCAGACCGGAATTTTCATGCAGATAGAAGATGGTACTATCAACACCGAGGGCTTCCACGCAGCCCTCCGCGAAAAACTGCCCGAAGGCACTACAGACTATCAGATAGACAGCGCCTTCCAGAAATTCCTCATCGGTATTCCCGCGCACCGTCTCGAAGCTCTCCGCCGACTACGCTGCAAAGGCTTCAATATCTATCTCCTGTCGAACACCAACCCCATCATGTGGAGGGGCAAGATAGCCTCCGAATTCGGCAAGGAAGGTCTGCGACGCGAGGATTATTTCGACGGCATGGTGACATCCTTCGAAGCCCGCTGTGCCAAGCCCGACGAGCGAATATTCCGCTACGCCATCGAATCCCTCGGCATAGCTCCCGAAGAAACACTATTTTTCGACGACTCGCAGGCCAATGTCGACGCTGCCCGAGCTCTCGGATTTGAGGCTGTCCTCGTACAGCCCGGCACAGAATTCACGGACTATATCCCCGAGCGCCGATGAGTACAGTAGCGGCTGTAGGCATGTTCGACGGCGTACACCCCGGACATCAGAAAGTACTGCGCGCCACCGCCGACATTGCCCGTCGCACAGGACGCCGATCACAGGCCTTCACCTTCGCTACACATCCTCTTGCTATCCTCTCCCCGGAGCGCGCACCGGCAGTGCTCACCGATGTGGGCCGACGAGCCGAACTCATCGCCGCCACGGGGATAGACACCGTCACCGTGCTCGACTACAGCGCCGCCGACCTCGCCACCACAGCGCGCGAATTCCTCCTCAATCTCCGAAAGACCTATGACGTCGAAGCCCTCGTGATGGGCTACGACAACACCATCGGCTCCGACCGCCTCGCGCCAGACCAGGTACGCAGCCTCGTACCCGAGATAATAAGCAGCCTCGATATCGTCGACGCCGCACACCTCGCCGACGGCACCGTACCCAGCAGCAGCGCCATCCGCGCTGCCATAGCAGCCACCGACATGCCGCGTGCGGCAGAGCTCGCCGGCACACCATTCACCATCCGCGGCAACGTGGCTGAGGGACGGCGTATAGGCCGCACAATAGGTTTTCCCACGGCCAACGTCGTACCCCTCGACAGCAGGCAGCTCCTGCCCCCTGACGGCGTATATGCCGTCAACGTGACAATGCCCGACGGAACAGTACGCCGCGCTGTAGCAAATATAGGATTCCGTCCCACCCTCGACGACGGTCGCGCGCGCACCCTCGAAGTACACATCCCCGGCTTCAGCGGTGACCTGTACGGCAGCCGACTGGACGTAGCCTTCCTCCGCTACCTGCGCCCCGAACGCCGCTTCGCCACCCTCACCGACCTCGCCGCCCAGCTCCGCCAAGACACTGCCTTAAGCATGAGTGATGAAGGTAGTATATAGTGGAGCCGCATTTGTTCTTACTTCCCAAACTTAAAAATTATTCGACTTTGGGAAAAGGTGCAAAGTTGCAAATTATTTCCAAAGTAATTGAAAAATCAGTCTAAAAACATCTAAATCAATTACTTTTGCTCTGGATTGAATATCTCCGCTGCCACGAAATCCACTGTGTGTATTTCATATGGCAGACTACACATCAACTGCAATAAGCCGATGCAGTGCATATCAATGAAGATATTTGTATCGTTTACGATTATCTTCATTGGTTAGACAAGTTGCAGCTGGGCCTTTACGTTATCGACAGAGGTATTCAGCAGGGCCGCCGCTTTTGAGAAAGAGATTATCTCATCGGCAAGCGCACGATACACCATTCTTACGAATCGCCCTGAGGTCTCGGGAATCGCAAGCGAACGCTCTACCAACGAATTGAACTCAGGGAAAATCTTCTTCTTTTTAAGGTAGCCCTCATATCGCCGTCCGGTAATGACTCCGTTATGTGCCAATGATTCCATTATAGAATCGATGGAAATACCGTACTGCTTTTGAATATCGGTCAGTTCAGCCAATGATATATCATGTCTGCTTTTTCCGAGCCTTGATTTCAGAACCCCGGAAGGCAGAAGAATCTCTCTGGCGAAAGTGTTACAGGCATCTTCCATGACTTTATTTGAAACATCTTCGCCAAACTTCATCAGCAGATGACCGAACTCGTGAAGAAGGGTGAAGCGCTTCCTCTCGGAAGTCAGATTGCAATTTATGACAATCAAAGGGATATTGTCATTCGCATATCCGCTTAATCCCTCGAATGATTCAGATTCGGACACCTCGATAATCTTAATGCCATTGTCCTCCAAGACCTCGATAACATTGGAGATACCATTGACACCTAAGCCGAGTTTTTGCCTGACTGAATTGGCTAAAGCTATCACGTCACCACCATTGGAAATCTGTTTGTGCTGAAGACTAAAAGAAGACGCAACACCGGAGAGTTGTTCAACTTCCAGATAGCGTTCAAGTTCCTCGCGCACTTTCTCCTTGACTGCAAGCGCATCCTTTTCTGAGAATCTGCTCTTTTTGCGGAACATCACCTTGTCAACTTCCACAGTAAAAGGACGGAAGAAATAATCAGGTTTTACGCCGAGAACCATGCCGAGAGAAATCAACATCCGGCTATCAGGCATTGACTGACCTTTTTCATATTTGTTGATAGCCTGACGTGACACACTGGGCTGAACCGACTGGCCCAGCTCTTCCATGCTTATTCCTTTAATCAGTCTCGCTTGATTGAGCCTGCGACCGAATATATTTGAAGTGTCCTTACTCATACTGACTTGTTTTGGTTGACAAAGTTACCAAATATTTCTCACATGTCAACCATTTTCAAGTCGAAAAAGCGCGTCTATATACTTTCTTGCACCAACGGTTCTGTACCATTCTTGGTTTGCTCAGGCGCACCACTTTCTTCGGTTGGATCAAGGGATGCCTTAATTTGCATTTCTAACTTATGCTCTAAGGAATTTGCTTCGAGGGATTCTTGGAGTGTCTTAAACATATTGTTTGAGCTTTTAGATTTGTAAATGTATTGATTAAGTAGCGGTATAATTTTATCGTAATCCAAAATCAATTCATATGTACAAACAAATTGAAACTACACCCGAAATTACGTTACCCAACGGTGCTCACAGTAAACCAGTCGCAACATTAGCAGTTGAGTATGGCGGTATATGTCAAATTGTCAGGGATGACCATTGCTATACTATTAAGTTGAAAAATAATAATGGGCAGTATGATGATACCACCCATATTTTTCCAGAAGCATTTGAAGTTCTTAAGACTTTGCCAAACCCGCGTTAGCAGTTGTGTTGAGTATTACAGGTGAAATCGTTACCTTCCAAAATATCAGCTTCAATATTTTCACGTTCGGCATTACTAACCCCCATTACGCAAAAGCAATTGGCATTATGCACATTAATATCGTTCTCATGGTCGTGGTCATAAAAACGACGATTTAAATGCTCAGTTTCGCCACAGTAAATCAAAGTGTGTGAAAATGACCCATTTTGTTGTTTATATCTTCTGGTAAAAATATAAACAGCACTTACATCGTTAAACACACCCTTGACGTCTTCAAAACAGTCAATGGAGTACATATTGAACTTGTACTCACGACCGCTCTTCCCTTTAATTGTAAAATGGTTGTCTAATTTTTTCATATTTTTTTTGATTTAAATGTTATATTATCTACCAAGCAAAAAGCGTGCCAGAGAGATCCAGCACGCTTTTGTCGTCTTTATACTATTGTTAGAACTCTTCAATCTGTCATTTCTTTTTGCCAAACATAGCACCGAGAACCATTCTGCCCACCTTTCGTTCCAAACCTTGTTTGGTCGTGGGGATGCCAGTCTTTCTGGCTATTTTCTGCTTGGCTGCGGTAATGCCGGCTGCTCTTTTGAGTGAAAAACTAAGTCCGGGGATTTTCATATGTTTCCGATTAGTTTGTTAAGCCCATAGAACATGAGGAACACAAGTCCCCAAAACAACATCTTGAAGAAGTTGCGCCACATGTAAAGCAAAATTAGCAGAAGATACTTCCACATTATTTCATTAGAGCCCCTTGGCTTTGAATGACTTAACCATCTTCTTGATTAAGTTGTCTATTTCGTTGGCGATACCGCCCATGAAAGCGGCTCGGGCAGTGGG
Source organism: uncultured Porphyromonadaceae bacterium (assembly GCA_947174915.1). GTDB lineage: Bacteria > Bacteroidota > Bacteroidia > Bacteroidales > Muribaculaceae > CAG-873. The sequence goes on from CAMWKV010000007.1 coordinate 17,357, forward strand.
ATTTTTAAGTTTGCCAAATCCCTCCGATGTCATTGTTTTGAAGTTGAGTTCGTTGCGAGGTGAGGCAGTGGCACACGCAGCCCATGCGGAATGGTCAACGTCAACATCTATTAACGGGTCAACGCCGGTTAAAGCTGCGACTAATGCAGGACCGGTTGCGACCTCTCCTTTGTAGCGCACTCCAAAGAAATATCTCTCTTTCATGATGATAGAGAATGTCACAGCCTTGTTTTTACGGTCTTTTGTTTTATAGATGTCAAAAGTAACACCGTAGCGTTTGTAACGGGGATTTTTGACGTAGTCTGCCACATCGGCTGTGAAGTCTTTCTTCTCGATGTCGTACCCTTTGGCGATGAGTTGGTCTTGCAACGCGTTCCAGAAGTAGAGCTGCAACTGCTCGTCGCTCATATTGTCGGTTTCCACCGCCTCACGCCCAGCGGCGGCAATCGTCATGTTGCCTGGCATCAACTTTGTGTTATCAGAGTTAGCCACTTTTACTGTGATGCCAAAGATGTCCTTCATCTTTGCTTCAAAGTTGCCGACCTGCAGGTTTCCCTTGCAGGTAAGTTCGCCTCCCTTTACATTCTCACCGCTACGGATGGATGCGAGGGTGGCATTTTCGGGTGCGAACTTCGCGCCTTTGTACACGCGCAGGGTCGCTCCGAATGCGTCCTTGAATTGTTTTCTCAGACTGCTGACCGTCATACGGCCATTGATGTTGAATTCTGCCATAGTAAAATTGTCTTTTATGGAGTTGATAAGATTGTTTAGTACACCCATAATTTTCTATGTTTTCGTGGTTTATTTTATTCTTTTCAAAGATGCTTTCGCGTTCTCAATATCCCGCTTGAGACTTTCTATTCTCCTATCATGAGCAGCTGCCCTGTCTATCTTTGATTTACGATAGCTGGCTTTGCCTGATGGAGTGGAAGTTTTCTTTATTAAGTTCGCATAATAGGCATTATCTTTCTTCTTGGCTTCCCGTTCTTTGGCGATAGAAGCTCTAAGGTCGATAATGCGTTTTTTATAATATTCTTTGCTCATTGTTCGGTATCAAGTTTATATGTGTCCGAGATACGTTCCCAAACACACATGTTTTCTTTGATTGATTTTTCTTTGTTCAGCCGGAACACGCCGACAAAGCGGTAGGTATTCATACCAAGCCAATCGGCATATTTCAAGAAGGTTATTCGCTTAACACCTTTGTCAATATGCGACATCATGTGTCCGCGACGCTCCGACTCCTCCTTTGGATATTCAGTAATTGTCAGTTTGTCGTCAGATAACTTATTGTACCATTTAGAGTGATTTTCGTTAGGCCACCAAACGAGGTCTTTATTTTCCTTATTTGGTACCCAGACTGCCGATACTCTCAAAAATCCTTTATGCTTTGGTTTTGTGCCAAATATAGCAGCTATATCATCTATGGTATTGAGCGAAACATTATCATCTACGCTTATTACACCTCTTTGTCGCACTTCTTCGGGAGTGTCAGTGCCTTTCCATGGAATAAGAGGTTTTTCGTTTATCTTCTTTCTTATGAAATCGATAACCTTATCTGTACGCTGATTAAGTTCATCAAGAGAGCAAGCGACAGCGTTGCCGTTTACTACATTGTAGCAATCAATAACCTTGACATCTGCATATTGCGATATTTCAGTATTGCGGATTCTGTCGGCTTCTTGATTTTTGTAGTGGGCAGGCTCGTTTATTTCAACAACGAGATTAATTTGAGGAAGATATAAATCTGCAAGAGCATACTTTCCCTCTTTTCTCACAACATACTGCTGGAAAATGAAATGGATGTCTGTGTTATCAAGGGCATTCCAAATGCGGTGTATTACATAGCTTTCCAATCTCTTGTGGGAGATTTTGGTTAGCATTCGGGTAATGTAATCTAATTTGTAGTCCATATCTCGTTGGTTTGTATCTATACACGAAAAAAGAGCGACAGCCAAAACTTTCTCCTATTTGGTTAATTAGGCTCTGGAATGCCTTGACGCTCAAATAAGTAAAAAGCAGTCTGCGCCCTTGTCGGGTACAAACCAACATTTCGACTTATTATTTGTGGGCGTCAATGTAAATTTTCCAGATTTAATTAACCCAAATAACTTGTCTAAAAAGTCATGTTTGAAATATGTCTTGCTTTAGTCTTTCTGTTTCTTGCTTCGGCGGATTTTTAGTTTTACCATCCGCAAATTAAGCAAAAATTTCTGACATACACAAATCCATATCGCAGAACTGCCTAAAAATTTGGTGGTTGTCTCATCATAAAAATACCCACCCGTATTGTTCCGAGTGGGTATTTGGCATTATACTTATCAAATTATGTTTTGTTGCAAACCAAAGATATTTTAACATTTACCTCCTACATAAGTTTCGTCTACTTGCGTATCATTATCAAATTCTGCGTCATCATCACGTAGATTTTCGCGAATACGACCGAGCATAAACCATGCAGTCTTTTGGGTAACATTTATGTCGCGGGCAAGTTGAGCCGAACTTATACCTTTCTGGTGGGATATAAAGAGGTATATAGCATAGAACCACTTTTTGAGCGGAATGGAGTCATTTACTTTGTTCTTAAATTTTATTACAGAGTAATTGTACCGTCCAAACACGCGTTTGTTAAATTTTGAGGAAAGAAAATTATGCTTCGATGAAATTTTTCTTTCTTTTCTTTGGAATAAATATATTAACCCCAAAAAAAGATGATGCAGACACTACAAGAAGCACTATACGCAAACTCCTTAGAACACAAGTCAGAAATGCCGATTAAGGCTGCTTTGGAACCGGAAGAAGAGGAGGAAAAACAAGCGCAAACCGAGAATGATACAGAATTATATGTGCAAGAGAGTATTTAGGCATTACAAACAATGTAATAACAAAATATTTTTGTACCTTTGTGCGTTATTAGTCACAGATTTTGTGATAAACTTGACAACCCATTATGTTACAAATGAGGCCATAGATACAGCATGAATACTGAATTTAATAATTACTACACAAGTCTTGCCGAGGCTTTCGCTAGCGGAGAATTGTTCTTTACCCGTAACACCGACTGTCTCCACAATGCAGCCATTATGAAGCTGATGTTGGAGAAGGGAACTCGCATATCAATGTACTGTGGCTCAATGTCGATATTCAAAAATAAATTTTATTCGAATATACTTGATGACAACGGTAAGCCGGATATAGATATAAAGCGACAGGTATGTGAAGCCTTCGTTGACTTTATAAATCGTCCCGGTACTCATATTGACATAATATTAGAGAAGGAACCGAATAATCTAATCGATGATCTCATCTTTGATGTGTCATATCTTAATAATGACTCTGTCAATATATTCCAAATCCCTAATATCATCAGAGAAAAATCTAATTTAAATCATTTCTCATTCATTGATAATTCTGAGATTACACGTTTGGAAACCGATCCAGTACAGCATACTGCTCTATGTAAGATAGGTTTGTCTGACAAAATTAACTCTCCCGTAGAGTCTTTTAATACACTTCTTGAAGCCTCAAGCCGTGTTAACATTGCAAACTGCTAATAACGGATTTCTCAGTGAAGATACTTTTTTGGGGGTTATACTAACTCTCAATGTCCTTTGTATGTTCTTCAGTAAGCAGAACAATTTTATTTTTGGCTTGCTTTCGGAGTTATGGCAACAACTCAAAGTTTCAATAAAAAGTTTACAAAAGTCCATTACAGAAGATGCTGATCGTTATAAAACCGATGAACGCCTAAAAGCTTTACATGATATAACCGAGGGAAGTGTCTCATGTCAAGATGACACTATTACCCAACTTGCACTTCAAATACAGTATACTTTTGAAAATACCATTCAGCAATTAAAGACCGATTTAACGCCATGCCTTTTGAGAATGGATCGTATAGAGAACTCTAACGAACAAATCCGTGCCCCGTTTTTTACCTTATTGTTTGGTCTTGCAATCTTTTCCATCAATATGATTTGTAAATGGTGTTCTAATGAGAATATAGAGTTAGTATTACCATCAGTGTGGATTTTTACACTTTTATCTATTATATATTGGAGTTCCATTTGGATTGCATTCTGTTTTAGAAGCATGAAAGAACAGAGAGAGGAGAAAACTAAAAGACCCAGCAGTTTTTGGTCAAAAATTGACGAAAGGTGTAATTGGCTGTTGGGTAGTACAATTAAAATCATTTTATGTGGTGGAGTTGCACTCATAATCCTGCGAGCAAGTAATAATTATATAGTAAATATTCCTGTATTGTGGCAGTTTACATTAGTAGTATGCGTATTACTGCTATCTATTTGTATAATTGGTATTTGTCGTTTGATTTGGTGTAGTGTAAAAGGGAAATATTCGCCTATGCACGTTTTGGGTCATATTGCAGCATTCATCGTTTATTCTACAATATTAGGATTTATATACAATGATTGTGGCTACAATGCATGTGATATTTTATTTTTCAATTATAATGCACTGAATGGTTGCGTAATATTTTTTGCTCTTGTTAACAGTATAATTTTCCCATTTATTCTGCCACATTTTAAATACCGCAAGCCATATAATGAAACGATGTCGGAATTGCGTAATAACAGAGAGAAGCTGAATAATGCTATAAATTTGTTTAACGATGATTTCAATATGTGGTCGCGAAGGAAAGTTATTAGTGACCTAGAAAAAGAAAAGGCCCAAAAGCAGAAAGAAAAGGCTTCAAAAGATTAGATATTCTAATTATTGATGTTATTCTTGCCCAAATTATGGCGATATTCATTTGTTAATGTTAAACTATACATTATATAGAACCTTTGGTACAAGAAAGTATATAGACGCGCTTAAAAATTTTTCGGCTTTGGGAAACCTTCCTTTCATCTGCTATCAGCGGAGGGTATAGAGTGTATCGAGGCCGATGGTGATATCGTAGGGGGTAGCCTGCTGTGCTCGGGTCGGCACGGTGCTGTTGCGGTAGTAGAACGATTGCTGCTCATCCCACGACTTGTACGATACCTGACGTGTCTCTCCTGCCGGAATCTCTACCGGCACGCGCACCTGTCGGCTATGCAGCAGACGTCCCTGCGTGTCCTTATACTTCACCGTAAACACCATAATCTCAACAGGTTGCTTGCCATTATTGGTGGCAAAGAAAGTCTCGCGGCGCGAACGCAGCGGCTTGTCATATCCGTTGATATCCACCAGGTGCATATCCGGCGACACGATAGTGTCGAACACTACTACAGCGGGTGCAGCGGCAGGCTCGGCAGCAGCTTTAAGACGCTTGCGGGTGGTATTCTGCGCTACGGCCATTACGGCGATAGTCAGCAATATGACTGTGACGATTTTTTTCATGGCGATAAGTGCTTGGCAAAAGGTACTGAGAATTAGTTATAATTGTACGGGGGAGGGCAGTACAGGCATTTTCGCAGCCCCGTCGAGCCCGGTCGGACGACTGTCGCGGCGTTCATATCCGGGGCGGAAAAGATAGGGTAGCATACGCACCAGGTCCACCGTCCACCCCTGGCGATAGCGGTCGAAGGACATTGACCGATAGTCCGGCGAGAAAGTAATGGCGTAGGTAGTCATACGATGCCTTGTGCGGCCTGTGCGCATATCGGTGAGCAGGAGTGCATCGGCCTTATGACGGTCCGCTCCCAGACGTAGCGTTCCTATCACAGTACCGGGTGCCATATCAGCCGCTGCTACATCCACGGCAATCACTTCGAAACAGCCGTAGTGACCCGGTGTGGCCGCTATGCGGAGCACCGTGCCGCCGGGCATCTGCCAGAGCCCCTCGGGACCAGGAGAGGCAATACTGTCAATATCAATGCGCAGCGGCGCCGATGTGGCCGTAAATACTGCCATCACCGCCGCCGCTATGAATAATGCAAGCCTCACAGAGTGCTGAATTTATAAGCGAAGCCGATGGAGAGTATCTCCTTGACCTGCAACTTCTTCCACGAAGGATCATCACATGCCGGAGTAGCGCTGTCGTAGCGCAGATGGGCATAGATCTGTGTGGTGAGGAAGCGGTTGATTTCGAATTGAAGAGTGTTCTCCCAGTCCACCTGAGCACTGTCATAGTCCGTGAACATGAACATGTGCGATGTGAAGCCGATATTGTGACAAATCTTCCAGAAGAACTTAAGGTCGGCGCTCGAACCGAACTTGCTCTTGGTATGTCGACCGGCCTCTATATTATAGAGAGTCGCATCGATAGCATCGTTGATACAAGTCTTCAGGTTGTACGACAGAGGCGACATGGAAGCGTCGAAGGTAACAGTCTTTTTGGCGTTGGCATAGTTGTAAGTCATACCGATACCGAGGTTCAACTCACCGGGTGAGAGGAAGGCCGAGCGCATATCGTGCGAATTGGAGTTGTACGAATTGAGCAACTGAGTCTTGAACTGACCCGTGAACGAGTAGTACCATCTGCGGGCAGCCTTGACACCAAAGGTAGTGTTGACCTGGAACACATCATCCGAGATATTGTATGCATGGATACTGTCGTCCGGAGCGTTGTTGAGGCCGAGCTTGTACTGAGCCGTTGTCTCGAAGAGCAGATTCGGATGATACTCCGTATTGAGCTTCACGTTGTAGAGGATATTCGCCAGCATGTTGAGGTTGTTGTTGCCGCCCTGATACCAGTTGGGCGACACATAGGCCTGCGAGAACTGGAGCGAGGCCGTGAAGGTACGCAACCAATGACGCTTCTTGACGGGCGCCACATCAATCTTAGCCGGGCCGTCGGCAGCCGTCGGCAGCTCGGTGAAGGATATCGTATGCTTGGCAGGGTCCACCTGAGCATAGTAGCGCTTGGGAGCCTCCGGCAGCAGATTCACATTGTAGGGGACGCGCTCGGGATAGTTCGTATAGAGATACTTCTGCATCTCCTTCTCGCGGCGACTCAGGGCATTTTCACTCTCTATCCATTCCATACCCTCCACGCCGGAGAAATCGGGAGTGAAAGGGTTGTATTCATCCGTGAACTCATAGCCGGTGAATACGGACGGCATGAAGAATACCGGTGGCAGGGCACGCCCTGAGGTAAGCAGCTCGTAGCCATTCATATCTACGGTGTCGAGGTAGGCGTTGAGCTCCTCTACGCTGCGCGTGGCAGGGACTGTATCGCTGTCTGCCGCAGCATATTGGACTTTGGCGGGGAAGTCGTACACCGGTCGTAGCGCCGGAGAAGCAAAGACGGACGAGATGCTGAACAGACTGAGGCAGGCAATAAGGGTGCGGAGGGTGTTCATGTGATGATAGTTATGCTGAGGATTGAGTGAGGAATTATTGTGATGGTTTGCGGGCGGTGTAGAGGATACATGCACCCGGCACGAGTGACCGGTAGCGGGCATCGACGAATCCGGCCTCCTCCATCAGTCTGCACATATCGGCGCGCTGCGGCGCAGCCTTGATGCTATCCAGGAGGTAGGTATAGGCCTTCCTGTCGCCGGCTACCAAGCGTCCGGCAATGGGTATGAGTGTGCGAGTATACAAGGCGTAGAACGGGCGCAGTAGCGCCGAGGCGGGCACAGACAGCTCGAGTACGGCCACCATACCGCCGGGGCGTAGCAGGCGGTACATCTCGCTATAGCCGGCACCGATGTCGGCGAAGTTGCGCACGCCGTAGGCCACCGTCAGGGCATCGCAGCAGGCATCGGGCAGGGCGGTAGCCGTACAGTCGGCGGCGGCGAAGTCCACGCGCTTGCCTTGCGGCACTGCGGCAGCCTTGCGACGCGCCTCAGCGAGCATACCCTCGCTGATGTCGAGGCCTGTGATGTGCGCCGACGGTATGGCGCGTGCCAGGGCCAGCGCAACATCCCCCGTACCTGTGGCCATATCCACGATATCGGCAGGAGCGGCACCAGCCACAGCATTCACGAGGGCGTGGAGCCACAGACGGTCCAGCCCGAAGGTCATGGCGCGGTTCATGAGGTCGTAGGCCGGCGCTATGCCGTCGAACATATCCTCCACCTGCGCCTTCTTCGAACGCTCGTCCTCGTAGGGATTTATCTGTTCTACCTTATTCATTTCTACGCCCTTGAGCACGTATTATTCGTGTACGGTGGCGAGGAAGTCGAGCACACCAGTCTCTATGCGCTTCTCAGCGGCGGCATCGTCGCTGGCGGGCACGAACTTAAGACCGGTCACATGCTCGTAGAGCTCAATATAACGCTCGGAGATAGAGCGGCATACCTCCTCGGTCATCTCGGGTACCTTCTCGCCGGGACGCCCCATGAAACCGTTCTCCATGAGCCACTGGCGCACGAATTCCTTGGAGAGCTGACGCTGAGGCTTGCCAGCGGCGAAGAGCTCGGCATAACTGTCGGCGTAGAAGTAGCGGCTGCTGTCGGGGGTATGGATTTCGTCGATAAGAATCACCTTGCCGTCGTGCTTGCCGAATTCGTACTTGGTGTCGACGAGTATGAGACCCTTCTCGGCAGCCATCTTGGTGCCTATCTCGAAGAGGCGGCGGGTGTAAGCCTCCATCTGAGCATATTCCTCGGCGGTGGCAAGACCCTGAGCGATGATATCGGCGGGAGCAATATTCATGTCGTGACCCTCATCGGCCTTGGTGGTGGGAGTGATGATGGGTTCGGAGAGCTTCTCGTTCTCATGCAGACCTTCGGGGAGAGTCACGCCGCAGATGGTACGGTTGCCGGCGGCATAATCGCGCCAGGCACTACCTGCGAGGTAGCCGCGGATGATCATCTCCACACGGAATCCCTCGGCACGAACGCCGGCGGTGACCATGGGGTCGACCTCGGCAAGTTTCCAGTTCGGTATCTCGGCAGCGGTGGCATCAAGGAAGTAGTTGGCAATCTGGTTGAGAACCTGACCCTTGTAGGGGATACCCTTGGGGAGCACAACGTCGAAGGCCGATATACGGTCCGTTGCAATCATCACCAGAAGATCGTCGCCGATAGAATATACGTCGCGAACCTTACCGTGGTAAACACCTGTCTGTGCGGGGAAGTGGAAGTCTGTGTATGTGAGTGACATAGCTGAATTATGTTTTGTGTTGTCTTTTGTTGTTCTTTTGGAGGCAACTCTTCCGTGACGGAGGCTGCTATGATAGATAAGAGCTCAGTCGTCGGATGAATTTTCTTCGTTGGACTCCTCGCGGGCAACTTCCTTGCCGGCCTTTGCGAGAGCCTTCATCTCGGCATCATGACGCTCGTAGGCCTCCACAATACGCTGCACCAGGCTGTGACGCACGATGTCTTTCTTAGCGAATTCCACCTGGCCCACCCCCGGCACATCGCGCAGAATCTTGAGAGCCTGTATCAGGCCCGACTGCGAACGGCTCGGAAGGTCTATCTGTGTCACGTCACCCGTCACCACCATCTTGGCATTCATACCCAGACGGGTGAGGAACATCTTGATCTGCTGTACGGTAGTATTCTGCGCTTCGTCGAGGACAATGACAGCATCGTTGAGTGTGCGACCACGCATGAAGGCAAGTGGCGCTATCTGTATCACCTTCGTCTCCATATATTCGCGGAGCTTGATCTGCGGTATCATATCCTCCAGCGCATCGTAGAGTGGCTGCAGATACGGGTCAATTTTGTCCTTCATGTCGCCGGGGAGGAAACCGAGTTTCTCACCCGCTTCCACGGCCGGACGGCTCAGAATGATCTTGCGCACTTCGCGGTTCTTGAGCGCACGCACGGCAAGAGCTATGGCAATATACGTCTTGCCCGTACCGGCGGGACCCATGGCGAAAGTGAGATCATTCTTCTCGAAACTCTCCACAAGATCCTGCTGACGGGGATTGCGGGCACTGATAGGCTTGCCGTTGATACCGTAGATGATGACACCGTCGCGGCGCAACTCCTTGGGAGCCTCACCCTTGATAGTGTCGATGATAACCTCTTCGGTAAGGGTATTGTAGTGCTCGGCGTATGAGCAGAGCTCCTTCATTTTTTTCTCGAAGTCGGCAGTCTCATTCTCCTCGCCGACCACACGAATCACCGACCCTCGAGCCGAGATACGCAGCTTCGGGTAGAGATTTTTGATAAGTTGCATGTGGGCGTTATTGACGCCGTAGAAGCACTGAGGGTCGACTGAATCGATTATTACTATTCGTTCTATCATATAAAAAGAATCGCAACGGGTGCTATACACCCTTGCGACTGCAAATTTACGATAAAATCACGAATAAACCACCACCCCACCACGACATAATCACTCCGGACTCCCAATAAAACTTTACCCCTATTGATTCTAATGTCTGAAGGGCTCTTTCTTTTGCCGGGTCAGAGTATTGTGATGGCATCGCGTGTGATTTGTTTGAGGAAAGGTGGTGAGAGATGGGCGTGACGTCGCACCAGATCTACAGAAGTATGGAGCAGTTGTTCGAGAAAATCTTTCAGTGCCGACATCAAAAAAATCTTCGGTGGCATATCCACCAAGATATCAACATCACTGTCAGTGCGATAGTCTCCGCGAGCCATTGAGCCGAAAATACACAGACCGGTGACTCCGAATTCAGATTGAATTCGAGGCATATTCTCATTCAGCAGCCTTATACATTCGTGCGGTGTACACATAGTCTGATTTCTCTGAGCTGATTTTTTACTCTCTCCCGCAAAGGTAATGTTTTTTTAACAATAGAACAATTATTCATTACCTTTCGGATATAAAGTATCTGAGCATTTCAAATAAGTTGACCGAAACGGTGGGCGAGCGCGAATTTCAGGCCCGGAACTTGCCGATATCGGCAAGTTTTGACTATATTTGCATCATATTTAATACAAATTCTTGCCGATAGATGGAATATATCTCAGTAAAAGAATGGGCAGCGAGCCATGGAGTATCTGAACGTACGGCTCGTAACTACTGTGCTCAAGGTAAAATCGACGGCGCACGCTTAATAGGAAAGACATGGAATATCCCCGTCGACGCTGCCTTACCTCAGCGCAGGAAAAAGAGTAATATATCTCCATTACTGGCAACCTTGAAGGAGCAAAAGGCAGCCCGAATCAAAGGTAATATTTACCATCGTGTACAGATAGACCTTACATATAATTCAAATCACATAGAGGGTAGCCGACTCACCCATGATCAGACTCGTTTTATTTTTGAGACAAATACTATCGGTTCTCCCGACGGTCCTGTAAATGTTGATGACATCATCGAAACGACTAATCATTTCCGAGTCATAGATTATATAATAGATACAGCCGAGGAGCCTCTTACGGAAGCATATATAAAGTATCTTCACTTTCTTCTGAAGTCCGGCACTTCTGATGAACGCAAAGATTGGTTCAAGGTTGGAGACTACAAAATGCTACCCAATGAGGTGGGAGGTATGGATACAGTAGCACCTGAGAATGTAGGAAAGGAGATTCGAAAATTACTGAAGGAGTACAACGCCCGCAAGTATCCAACATTTGAGGATATACTTGACTTCCATCAACGGTTTGAAGCTATCCATCCATTTCAGGACGGTAATGGGCGTGTAGGACGGTTGATAATGTTCCGCGAATGTCTAAGGCTCGGATATGTACCTTTTATCATCACTGATAGCTTGAAGATGTTCTACTATACCGGGCTACGCAATTGGCCCGATATCAAAGGTTATCTGATGGACACCTGCCTGTCGGCACAGGACAGTTTTAAACTACTCTTAGACAAATTCCGAATCAAATATAAGGACTAAGGGCATGCCCCTTCTCCGTACTTCTCTGCGGTGGGAGGCCTTTCTTCTGTTACCACAGTTTGCAGCGGCGGGGGCACTCCTCGCCTTTTTTCTATCACCACACTCTGCGGCCGGGGGACTTTATTATTTTATGATTACTTTTCAGTCGCGGCGGGGGCCCCGGCTTTTTCTTTTCGGGATTTGCTTTTTCACTTTTCGACAATTATCAACAGCTCTTTTTTATTATTTCGTTTTTAGTTTAAAAAAATCATTTTTTCAATGAAATCTCATCAAGAATAATAAAGGCTGTTGAAACCTTCGATAAGTTTAGAGGCTAATATTTGCTTTTTGTACTTATTGATTATCCGACGAGGGTTACTTACAACTTATCTACAGTTATCAACAGTCTGTGTGTTGAAATTAATAAATTGTTTTATAGACGATTAGACGATATTCAATGGCCGTTGAGATATAGTTATCAACAGTATGTAGATAAGTGTTGATGTTGATATTTTGATAAGTGAAAAATGGTAGAAAAACGTTCATAACCGTCCTTTTTCCTGTTGAAAAGGCCATGATAAGTAGTGAGAAAAAAGTGCCGTAAAAATTTGGAAATCGCCGACCATTAGTGGCTTATAACATTTAGGGTCTCAATCCAAATAAAGTTGTTGGTAACTTATCATCGCTTATCAACAGACTTATCAACAGACATTGTCAACAAGTATGGAGCGACTGCTTCCGGGAGATGTTCTCTGCGTGTCTCTGCTCCTCTGCTGGCCTCTGCGTGAGACAAATTTTTCGGGCGTCATTCGGGAGCGCTACATGGAATTGGCTCACGCAGAGGAGCAGAGACATGCGGAGAATTATGAAACAGTATCGTGGCCGGAGGAAGCTCTTGACGGGTATCGGGCTACGGTGTTATCTACAGCTTTATCTACAAGTTATCAACAATACCTTCCGATAATAAATAGCTATTATTCAAACGAATAATAAAATACAAGTGAAGTTATCAACAGTATGTAGATAAGTGTTTGTCGACAAGTGTTGACAGTTGTAGACAGTAGATGTAGGAGGCTAATGTGACAAAATTGATCCATGGAGTAAAAGATATTTAACGCGCTTGAAATGGATAGTTTAATGATTATTCATTATTTTTGCGTGCTAATAATAAATCTTATGGATTTTTCCACATCCCGCCGGGCAGCGAGCGCCCTGGCTACATATAAGAAAGAAGATATCGACAGACTGTTGATAACTCTTGCGGATGCTATCGAATCGCGCCGCGCCGCTATCCTCGCCGCCAATGCAGAGGACTGCGCCGCTATGCGCAGCGATGACAGTCGCTACGACCGTCTGCTCCTCACCCCCGAAAGAATATCCGACATCGCCGACGGTATCCGCACCGTAGCCGCTCTGCCGTCGCCCCTCGACATAATCCTCGACAGTTCCACCCGTCCCAACGGCATGACGATACGTCGGGTCACCGTACCCTTCGGCGTGATAGGCGTCATCTTCGAAGCACGTCCCAATGTGGTGTTCGACGTCTTCGCCCTCACCTTCAAGGCCGGTAGCGCCTGTGTGCTCAAGGCCGGCCACGAAGCTGCCGCTACAGCAGCAGCCGAGGTAGCTGTTATTCGCGAAGTACTCCGTGACGCCGGTCTGCCGGCCGACTGTGTCGTCCTCCTCCCCGACGGCCACGAAACCGCCGACGAGATGATGCACGCCCGCGGTGACATAGACCTCCTGATACCGCGTGGCAGCCGACGACTCATCGACTACGTACGCGAACATGCCACAGTACCCGTCATAGAGACCGGCGCCGGTGTGTGCCACACTTACTTCCACGCCTCCGGCGACATCGCCACCGGCCGCGACGTCATCTTCAACGCCAAAACGCGCCGCGTGGGTGTATGCAATGCCATGGACTGTCTGCTCATAGACCGCTCCCGGCTAACTGAGCTGCCCGCTATCTGCTACCGGCTCGCCGACCGTCACGTCGAACTCTATGCCGACGAAGCCGCGTATGATGCCCTCGACGGTGCCTACCCCTACCTCCGACATGCTACCGAGGCAGATAATGGCCGCGAATGGCTCGACTACAAGATGACCGTCATCACAGTCGATGATATTGATGCCGCCATAGCCTACATCGACCGTTACGGTTCGCGCCACAGCGAGTGTATCATCGCCGAGACAGCCGATGCCGTGGAGCGTTTCATGCGTCTGGTGGATGCCGCCTGCGTATACGCCAATGTCAGCACCGCCTTCACCGACGGCGGACAGTTCGGCTTCGGCGCCGAGATAGGCATATCCACACAGAAACTACACGCCCGAGGCCCCATGGCTCTCCGCGAATTATGTACATATAAGTACCTCATCAGCGGCGCAGGACAGACGCGCCCCTGACTACCATCGAACACACCAAACACAGCATATTTGCCATGAAATTTCTACGCGCTTTAGCTCTCAGTGCCTTATCGGCCGCTTTCGGTGCCATCGCAGCACCTCCGGCCAACTATTACACCAAGGCAGAGAACAAAAATCAGCGTTCTCTCCTGGAAGCGCTGAGCTCAATCATCTCCAATCATACCACACTATCGTACAACTCCCTCAACGACTACTATCCCAAGACGGATGCCTATCCCGACGGTACCCTCTGGGATATATATTCGACCAAGCACTGGAAGCCTTCCGAAAAGTGCGGCAACTACAAGAACGTGGGCGACTGTTACAACAAGGAACACTCGTTCCCCAAGAGTTGGTTCGACGGCAGCTCACCCATGTACTCGGACATCATGCACCTCTATCCCACCGACGGCAAGGTCAACGGCCAGCGCTCGAACTATCCCTTCGGTGAATGTGCCGGTGGCACCAACCTCGGTTCGAACGGCAGTGTACGCGCCCTCGGACGTCTCGGTACGAGCACTTTCAGCGGTTACTCAGGCAAGGTATTCGAGCCTGACGACGAGTACAAAGGTGACCTCGCACGTACCTACTTCTACATGGCCGCATGCTACTATTCCCGCACGGCGTCGTGGCATAGCGATATGCTCGCCGGCAACAACTTCCCCCTCTTCAAACCCTGGGCCATCACCCTCCTTCTCAAATGGCACCGCCAGGACCCTGTGAGCGCGCGCGAGACCACCCGCAACGAAGAAATCTACAAGGTACAGAAGAACCGCAATCCCTTCATCGACCATCCCGAACTGGCCGAATACATCTGGGG
>CAMWKV010000008.1 GCA_947174915.1 uncultured Porphyromonadaceae bacterium
GAAGGTTTTCTTCCGACTAATCGCTAATTTTGCACTTGTCAGTTGAGAGTAGGGGTTGCCGCGGGTGTGGCGGCCTCGTGTATTATTATGCCGTGTTGTGCGGGGGTTCGGGATTTTTTTGCTAAATTTGCACGCGAATAGAAATGCATTTCTTACAGTGGAAACCAAATACATCTTTGTAACAGGCGGCGTTGTGTCCTCGCTCGGCAAGGGCATCATCTCTTCGTCGCTCGCATGTCTGCTCAAGGCTCGCGGTTTTAGAGTGACTATCCAGAAGTTCGACCCGTATATCAACATAGATCCCGGCACGCTCAATCCCTATGAACACGGCGAATGTTACGTAACCGAAGATGGCTACGAATCAGACCTTGATCTCGGTCATTACGAGCGTTTTACCGATGTCCGCACCTCCCGCGCCAACAACGCTACGACAGGTCGCATCTATCAGGCTGTCATCGACAAGGAACGTCGCGGCGACTACCTCGGCAAGACGGTGCAGATTGTCCCCCATATCACCGACGAAATCAAGCGTCGTGTCAAATATCTCGGTACTACCGGCGACTACGACTTCATCATCACCGAAATCGGTGGTGTAGTAGGCGACATCGAGTCGCTACCCTTCCTCGAAGCCGTGCGTCAGTTGCGCTGGGAGCTCGATACGAACAGTGTCAGCATACACCTCACCTACGTACCCTACATCGCTGCGGCAAAGGAGCTTAAGACCAAGCCTACCCAGCACTCTGTCAAGGCGCTCCAGGAGCTCGGTATCCAGCCCGACATCCTCGTACTCCGAACAGAGAAGGAAGTCAACGTCGATATGCGTCGCAAGATAGCCCTCTTCTGCAACGTTGCACCGGATGCTGTAATACAGTCCAAGGATGTCAACTCCATCTACAAGGTGCCCCTCACCATGCACGAGCAGCATCTTGATGAAATCGTGCTCCGCAAGACCGGCGTACCCGTCGAAGGCGAGCCGCAGATGGACCGCTGGCTGCAGTTCATCGACCGCATGGACACTGCCACAGAGACAGTAACCATAGGTCTCGTGGGCAAATATGTAGAGCTTCAGGATGCCTATAAATCCATCAATGAGGCTCTGTTCCACGCCGCCACCAATGCTCACCGCAAGCTCAACCTCATCTACATACACTCCGAGAAAGTAACACCCGAAAACGTGGCCGAGAAGCTCTCCGGTCTTGACGGCGTCATCATCGCCCCCGGCTTCGGCCAGCGCGGTATCGAAGGCAAGTTCGTGGCTCTCAAGTGGTGTCGCGAGGCCGACGTGCCCACCTTCGGTATCTGTCTGGGCATGCAGTGTATGGTCATAGAATTCGCTCGTAACGTCCTCGGTCTCAGCGATGCCAACTCGTCCGAGATGGATCCCCACTCGCCCCACAAGGTCATCGACCTGATGGAAGAACAGAAGAACATCTCCAATCTGGGCGGTACCATGCGCCTCGGCGCTTTCGACTGCGACCTCCGTCCCGGTTCGCTCGCCGCCAAGGCCTACGGCGCCGAGCATATACGTGAACGTCACCGCCACCGCTTCGAATTCAACAACGAATATCACGACGCCTTCGAGCAGGCCGGTATGCAGTGCGTAGGCGAGAACCCGGGTACAAAGCTCGTAGAGGTGGTGGAGATGCCCTCCAAGCGTTGGTATCTCGGTACGCAGTATCACCCCGAATACTCCAGCACCGTCCTCTCGCCCAGTCCCGTCTTCGCCTCGTTCATCAAGGCTGCCGTGGCCTACCATGATGAGAAAACCATGGAGCAATCCGCCGACAATCAATAGAATAACCAATAATTGAATATGGATAAGAATACAATCACAGGTTTTGTCCTGATGATCGCCGTCTTCCTCGGTTTCTTCTGGCTCACCAAGCCTTCTGCCGAGGATGTTAATGCTGACAACACAGAGACTGCCACCACCTCGCAGACAGCCGACCACACTACGCCCGCCGTACTCCTCAGCGAGAACGATGCACCTCGCGTGGCTGCCGCCATCCGTGCCGCAGGAGCCACCGACTCAACAGGTACCACCTACCTCGGTGCCGACTATGCCGTGACCCTTGACCGCGAAGGTAATGCCACCTACACCGACGCACAGGGCAGCATGAGCGTCCCCGCCATCCTTGCCGGCGACGCCGACCTCGACCAGGAGCGTCTCTATGCCGCCCGCACAGCCCTCAAAGGCCTCATCGACAATGCCTCCAAGTACGAAGGCTTCACCAAATACCTCGGCGGCCAGAACACTGTTACCACCCTGCAGAATGACCTCGTGTCCATAGACCTCTCCAGTCGCGGTGCCATGGCCTCCAAAGTCACACTCAAGAAGTACACCACCGAGGTGAACGCCGACACTGCCCTGATTACACTCTTCAGCGCCGGCACCGACAGCTACGGCTTCCTCTTCAACACCGCCGACCAGCGCCTCGACACACGCGAGTTCAACTTCACGACCACCGTGGAGAGCGACACCACCGTCTACTTCTCCATATCGCCGGCTCCCGGTGCCGAGTGGGGTATCCGCTACACCCTCGCCCCGGACAGCTATGTGCTCCGCATGGATGTGGTGCAGAAGGGTATAGGCGCCGTCATCCCTGCCAACACAGCTTCTATGGGCTTCGACTGGACTCAGAAGATGGTACGCAACGAACTCGGCCGCACATTCGAGGAGCGTAACAGTGCTATATACTATAAATATATAGGTGAAAGTGTCGACGACCTCGACGCCCACGGCAACGACAGCGAAACTCTCAACGGTCGCCTCCGCTGGGTAGCCTTCAAGAACCAGTTCTTCTCCTCCGTCATCATCGCCCGCGACTGCTTCAGCGGCGCCGAGCTCAAGTCTGTTGACCTCAAGGACGACCTGACATTCCTCAAGGACATGTCTATGGCAGCTACGCTCCCCTATACCGTGGCCGATGGCACTGCCGCTTCTTTCGACTTCTATTTCGGCCCGAACGACTATCCCATCCTCAGCGATCTCGACGATACTCTCGGTCACGATGAAGACCTCTCGCTCACTCGACTGATACCCCTCGGCTGGGGTCTCTTCCGCTGGATCAATACACTCATTATCATCCCCGTATTTACCTTCCTGGGATCGTTTATTTCCAGCTACGGCCTCATCATCTTCCTGCTCACCGTCTTCATCAAGCTCCTCCTCTTCCCCTTCACCTACAAGAGCTTCAAGAGCCAGGCCAAGATGCGTGTGCTCGCTCCCGAAATCAAGGAAATCAACGAGAAGTACCCCAACCCTGAGGACGCCATGAAGCGTAACACCGAGACCATGGCACTCTACAGCCGCGCCGGTGCAAGCCCCCTCTCGGGTTGCCTGCCCATGCTCCTGCAGATGCCTGTCCTCATAGCAATGTTCAGCTTCTTCCCCAGCGCCATCGAGCTCCGCGGCCAGAGCTTCCTCTGGGCCCACGACCTCTCGGCTCCGGACTACGTCCTCACACTGCCCTTCACCATCCCCTTCTATGGCAATCATGTGAGTCTCTTCTGTCTGCTCATGACTGTCATCAACATCCTCTACATGCGCATAAGCATGCAGAGCCAGCCGCAGAACAACTCCATGCCCGGCATGAAGATGATGCAGTACTTCATGCCCGTCATGTTCCTCTTCATCTTCAACGACTACGCCTCCGGCCTGAGCTACTACTATCTACTGTCGCTCCTCATCACTGTCATCCAGTCCTACATCTTCCGCCACGTCATCGACGAGAAGAAGGTGCGCGCCGAGCTCCTCGCCAATGCCAAGAAGCCCCGCAAGAAGAGCGGTTTCATGGCACGTCTCGAAGAAGCCCAGCGTCAGGCTCAGGCTGCACAGCGCCAGCAGCAGTCGCGCCGTCGTTAATACTCCGACAATCTCTCAACTCCTTAGTTCTAATTCTATATGAAATACGCAATTATCGCACTCGGTATGCTTGCCGCCGGCACTACTGCCGGCGCGCAGGGTACCTGCAATCTTCAAGGTAAAGAATTCCGCGTCGATACTGTAGCCCACTACTACATCGGCCCGGGTATTACCTACACCGCACTCCAGCTCACCAACGCCTCACGCACCGTCAAGGCCTTCGCCACCACCCTCGACAAGACCGACCCCTCATACAGCGACATCGCCGCTCCCCGCGTGGTGCTCGGCAAGGATATGTGTCAGTCGACAGAGACGGTATCGTCCATGGCCAAGCGCAATACCACCGCCGACCGTCAGGTCCTCGCCGGTGTCAACGGTGACTTCTTCATCACTTCGTCATTTGCCAACAACCATCCTCTCGGCAATGCCATCCTCGGATACCCGAATATGAGTTGCGCCATTGACGGCAAGCTCGCCGCACCCGATATGATTGACATCGTGAGCCGCGAGAATGCCCTTATCATCGGTTCTGACGGTATGTGGATTGATGCCACCGACCTCACCTACAAGCTGCTGGACAATACCGGCGACAAGCAGGTGAAAGCCACAGCTGTCAACTATCCCCGCCTCGACAACGAGCTCATGATATACAACTCGTACAACGGTAGCTCTACGCGCACTTCTGCCGGTGGACGCGAGCTCGTACTCCGTATGGCCGATGGCGCCAAGTGGGCTATCAACTCGTCTGTCAAGTTCATCGTTGACGGCGAATGGTCTACTGCCGGAAACACCGCCATCCCCGCCGACGGTATCGTCATCAGTTGTGGCAAGGATTATTCCAACGCTTTCATCGACGGACTCGCCAATGGTGATGTCGTAAAACTCAAAATCATCCTCTCTCTGCCTGCTTTCGAAGGTATCAAACCGGATATTCAGCATGTTGTCGGCGGCGACGTCCGCATCCTCAAGGAAGGCGTTGTCACTACCGAAGCCATCCGCTGGATCAATACACCCTCGTCGCAGTACTCCCGCTCCCTCACCGGCTACAGTCAGGATCGCAACCGCCTCGTCATGGCAGTGACCGATGCCGGCGGCGGCTCCACCGGTCTCACCTACTATGAGTCGGCCGACCTTATGGCCTACCTTGGCTGCTACGACGCCCTCGACTTCGACGGTGGCGGTTCTACCGAGCTCTGGATGGCTCACACCGGTCCTGTCAACAATCTCCGCGACGGCGGCGAACGTGCGGTAGGCAATGCTCTCTATTTCACCATCGACGCTCCCGCCGACAAGACTGTAGCTTCCATCCGCTTCGCCGACGCTGCCCGTCATCTGCCCGTATTCGGCGCCTACCGCCCGGTCATCTACGGATATAACAAATACGGCCAGCTCGTTGACACCGACGTCAAAGGTGCAGTCTTCAGCGCTCCCGAGGGCATGATACAGCTCATCGACGGAGGCATTCTCGCTGCTGTCGCAGGCACATATCCTCTCACTGCTACCGTAGGCTCCATGACGGCTACTATCGCTGTCGACGTTGACGGAGGCAGCAACATCAATCCCCGTCGTGCCGACATCACCATCGACGCATCGCACACCTACAGCCCTGTTCTCGAGAGCTCCACAACTGCCGGCACTGTTGAGGTAGCGAATGAAGCTTTCACATGGACTTCGGACGACGAGAACATCGCCAGCGTTTCCGCACAAGGTGTCATTAGCGCTGTCGCCAACGGCAGCACCACCATCCACGCCCGTCGCGGCGACATTGACGTGCCCGTCGCTGTCACCTGTCACACTGCTCCCGCCAAGACGGTCCCCGTAGACCTTAACTTTGGTGGCGACGGCTGGAAAGTAAGTGCATCAGGCACCTCCGGTTTCACCCTCGACGCCACCGGAGAGAACGCCTGGGATATGGCCTTCACCGTCACCAGCGCCCGCGCTCCCCGCATCAATATCAACGGTACCGTCAACGCTCCCGGCCTGCCCTCCGCAGTGTCAATCGACGTTGACCCTCACGGCTCCGTACTCCCCTCGATGGCCGTATCCATCAAGCCCTACGGTGCACGTCAGGCCACATACATCACTTCAGCAGAGATCTCCGCTGCGGGTACTGTCACCTTCCCCCTGAGCGAACTTTTCGATGTGACCGACCCCGAGAGCTATCCCATACAGCTCGTCACCTTCCAGACCAATACACCCACCGGTGTCAGCACAAGCCACAAGGTATCCATATCGAATTTCAACTTCGTCTACGATGCCTATGCCGGCGTTGAATCCGTAGCCGCCGACCAGGCTTACACCCATCTGCCGCTGATGATAGAGCAGGGTAGTGTATCGACCACACTTCCTGCCGCAGCTATCGAAGTGTACAGTCTCGACGGCCGTCTCGTCGCCGCTGCCGAAGGCAATACTGTAGCCACCGACGGTCTTGAAGGTCTCTACATCGTCAAGGCTCTCGTTGCCGGTAAGACCCTTACAGCCAAAGCAATTCTCCGCTAAAATATATTGACATGCACATTATCTCAAACCGCGTAGAGTCCCTCGCCAGCTCACAGACGCTGGCAATGTCTCAGAAAAGTGCCGAACTCAAGGCGCAAGGCATCGACGTCATCAATCTTTCTGTCGGTGAGCCCGATTTCCCCACACCCCGACACATCAAGGATGCCGCCATCCGTGCAATAGAAGACAATTTCAGTTTCTACAGCCCCGTCCCCGGCTACATGAGCCTCCGCAAAGCCATCGCCGACAAGCTCAGCCGCGAGAACGGCGTCACCTTCGACCCCGCTCAGATTGTCGTGGGCAACGGCGCCAAGCATGCCCTGTGCAATGTCATTATGGCTACCGTCAATCCCGGCGACGAGGTCATCATCCCCACTCCGGCATGGGTGAGCTACGTCGAGATGGTCAAGCTCGCCGAGGGTACCCCCGTTCTCGTGCCCACAGGCCTTGTGGACGATTTCAAGATTACTCCGGCGCAACTCGAAGCGGCCATCACCGCCAACACCCGCGCCATCATCCTCTGCTCGCCCTCCAATCCTACCGGCAGTGTGTATAGCCGCGACGAACTCGCCGGCCTCGTGGACGTCCTCGCACGTCATCCCGAAGTACTCATCATCGCCGACGAAATCTATGAGCACATCCTCTACACCGGCGGCGAGTTTGTGTCGATAGCATCTTTCGAAGCCATCGCAGCACGCACCGTCATCATCAACGGTGTGTCGAAAGCGTATGCCATGACAGGCTGGCGTATCGGCTACTGCGCAGCTCCCACGGCCATCGCCAAGGCTGTAACCAAGCTTCAGGGACAGTACACCTCCGGCGCATCGTCCATCGCCCAGAAGGCTGCTGAAGCAGCTTATACCGGTTCGCAGGACTGCGTAGAGGAAATGCGCCAAGCCTTCGAGCGTCGTCGCGACCTCGTGGTACGCCTTGCACGCGAGATTCCCGGCTTCGAAGTCAATGAGCCTCAGGGTGCATTCTACCTCTTCCCCAAGGTCGACAGCTACTTCGGCGCCACCACCGACGACGGCCGCGCAATAGCCGACGGCAACGACCTGGCACTCTATCTCCTTGATGTGGCACATGTAGCCACCGTCGATGGCGCCGCCTTCTGCGCTCCCGGCTACCTCCGTCTCAGCTACGCCACCTCCGACGAGAACCTCGTAGAAGCATTCGCGCGCATCAAGGCCGCCCTCGCCGCTCTACATAAATAAGCAGTGCCCCCGCCTCGCCGCTAAGGACTAAGACCGACAGTCTGGCATTATATACGGCATAACAATAGAAAAGCTCCGCCAAGCGGAGCTTTTTGCATATTCGCACTTCGTATTCTGTTAGTGGATATTAGCGTGTATTTCTACACGGCTTCATGCCGATAGCCGCGATTATACCAGGCGTCCGATGAGAGTCGCCGAGGTCGACGATACTATCTCTACATTTACGAGGTCACCGACACGTGCGTCGCCGCGCTCGAAGACGGTGGCCTTGTTCTGGCTCGTGCGCCCTACCATCTGGTCGGTGCTACGCTTGGCCACGCCCTCTACGAGCACTTCGAAGCGACGGCCTACATCGGCGGCATTTGAGGCTGCCGACAGCTCGTTCTGAAGCGCTATCATGCGGTTGAGACGGTCGATTTTCACTTCTTCGGGCACATTGTCCGGCATGGTGCGCGCTGCCAGTGTGCCGGGGCGCTCGGAGTATTTGAACATGAACGACGAGTCGAAGCGCACTTCGCGCATCAGGTCGAGAGTCTGTTCGAAGTCGGCCTCTGTCTCGCCGTGGAATCCGGTGAACAGGTCTGTCGAGATACCGCAGTCGGGGATGACGGAGCGTATGTCGGCCACGCGGTCGAGGTACCACTCGCGGGTGTACTTGCGGTTCATAGCCCGTAGCACATCGTTGCTGCCGGACTGTACGGGCAGGTGGATGTGGCGGCATATATTGGCGTGTTCGGCTATGGCATGCACCACGTCGATGCCGAGGTCCTTGGGGTGCGAGGTGGTGAAGCGCACACGCAGCTCGGGGGCATGCTCGGCAACGGTGGCGAGCAGTCGTGCGAAGTCGGTGTCGCCCTCGCGGTAGCTGTTGACGTTCTGTCCCAGAAGTGTCACCTCGCGGTAGCCCTTGGCCACGAGGTCATCGATTTCGCGCAGTATGCTGTCCACAGGACGGCTGCGCTCGCGACCGCGGGTATAGGGTACGATACAGTATGAGCAGAAATTATTGCATCCACGCATGATGCTCACGAAGCCGCTCACCTGATGGCCGGGCAGACGCACGGGCACTACGTCGCGGTAGGTCTCAGTGGTGCTCAGCTCGATATTCACTGCCGGATGTCCGGCGCGCGCCGAGGCGAAGAGCGACGGCAGGTCGAGGTACGAGTCGGGGCCGGCCACGAGGTCCACACCGTGCTCCTTGACCAGCAACTCCTGGGCACGCTCGGCCATACAGCCGATGACACCTATGGTGAGGTCGCCGCCATGAGCACGGCGTTTGCGGCGCTCGGCACGGAGTGCCTGCAGGCGTCCGACTATTTTCTGCTCCGCGTTGTCGCGTATCGAGCATGTGTTCAGTAGTATAGCATCAGCCTCGTTGATTTTGTCTGTTAGGGTATAGCCATCCATCTCCATGATGGATGCCACTACTTCGCTGTCTGCCACATTCATCTGGCAGCCATAGGTCTCGATGTATAATTTTGCGTCTGCTTCAGTCGCTTTCTCGGATTTCATATCAGATTTTTTTGCTGCATTAGTCAATAATGCGTATTTTTGTGCAAAATTACGAAAATAAAGTGGATTCGCAACTGTTAGACATTTTGCCGTTGCTTATTGTCGGTGCTTTAATTTGCATCGGCAAGGTATCCACTGCCATTAAGAAGGCCTCGCAGCAAGGCTCTCGGCATCGTCCGACGCCGACACATGCGCAGACCCGTCAGCAGCGTCCTCAGCGGCAATCCCGTCCGCAGCAGGCTCCCGGAGCCGACGTGATAGTCGATGTCAACCATCATCAGCCGACTCGCCAACGGCGCACTCCTGCCGAGCCCGTATCTCTACCCCGAACAGCAGCGGCAGTCCAGGCGGCCACGCGTCCTGCTCCTGCGCCGCAGATGACGGCTCCGAGGCGCGTAGAGGGCGAGCGGGTGACCACCGACCCACCTTCGCACCCTGCACAGCGTCCGGCCGCACAACACAGTGAACAGCGTCAAGCCGCGCAGCAGTCCTGGCAGCCCGATGCCGCGCAGCAGAATCCCCTGGCAGGGTTCAACCTACGTCAGGCCGTGATATGGAGCGAAGTGCTCCGGCCGCGATACAAGGATTTGTAGCCTATGCCGTCGCCAGACAAAGAATGGACCCTAAAACATTGAAAAACATAAACTAAAACCTGATAAATCTCCATTATTATCATGTCATTTAATACTCTTACGGCTCAGGAAGCCGCAGAAATGATTCCGAACGGAGCCACCATTGGCTTGTCGGGTTTTACCGCACCCGGTACTCCCAAGGCAGTGTCCGAGGCGCTTGCCGAAAAAGCTATACGCGAACACGAGGCCGGCCGCCCCTTCAAGGTGAACATGTTCACTGGTGCCAGCACTTCCGACCATGTTGACGGCGTGATGGCTCGTGCCAATGCCTACAACTGGCGCGCTCCCTATCAGAATGTGCCCGACCTCCGCAAGCGTATCAATGCCCACGATTGCCATTACTTCGACCGTCATCTCTCCGAGATGGCACAGGAAGTACGCTACGGCTTCTACGGCGACATCGACTTTGCCATCATCGAGGCTGCCGATATCACCGACGACGGCGAGATCGTACTCGGATGTGCCGTAGGCAATGTGGCTACCTATGCCGCCCTCGCCAAGAATATCATCATCGAGCTAAATGACAAGCTGCCCAAGTCGCTCCTGGGCATGCACGACATCTACACTCCGCTTGATCCCCCTTACCGTCGCGAAATTCCTATCTACCACGCCAACGACCGCGTAGGTTCGCCCGTCCTCAAGGTTGATCCGGCCAAGGTGCGCGGTATCGTACACACCAGCTCTTACGACTGCGTGAAGCCCTTCACCGCACCCGATGAAGTCAGCAACCAGATCGGCCGCAATGTAGTGCGCTTCCTCGTAGGTGAATACACCGCCGGACGTCTGCCCAAGGAATTCCTTCCCCTCCAGAGCGGCGTGGGCAATGTGGCAAATGCCGTCCTCTACGACCTCGGCGAGAGCAAGGAGCTGCCTCCCTTCATGATGTACACCGAGGTGATACAGGATGCTGTGCTCGAACTCATACAGAAGGGCAAGTGTACATTCGCCAGCACATGCTCCATGACATTCACTGACGATACCGAGAAGAAACTCTTCTCTGACATGGCCTTCTTCCACGACAAGATTCTGATGCGCCCTGCGGAAATCTCCAACAACCCTGAGGTAATCCGTCGTCTTGGCGTTATCGCTATGAACACTGCTCTCGAGGCCGACATCTTCGGTTCGGTCAACTCCACCCACGTACTCGGCACTAAGATGATGAACGGTATCGGCGGCTCCGGCGACTTCACCCGCAACGCCTATATCTCCATCTTCTCCTGCCCCTCCGTGTCCAAGGGTGGCCTCATCAGCAACATCGTCCCCATGGTGGCTCACCCCGACCACAGCGAGCACTCCGTCGACGTCCTCGTCACCGACCAGGGCATCGCCGACCTGCGCCATAAGGATCCCGTGGAACGTGCGCACACTATCATCGAGAACTGCGCTCACCCCATGTACCGCGAACTCCTTCGCGACTATCTCAACCTCGGTATCCAGGGGCAGACACCCCACCACCTCAAGGCGGCTTTCGCATTCCACAATGCCTTCTCCGATACAGGCGACATGCGTAATGCCGACTACGCCAAGTATATCTGATATTAGATAAATCATCACATACGTTGCGGCCGATAAGAGCTACGGGCTCATAGCGGCCGCAACAAACATTTAGACGGCAATGAAGGAAACTTTTGTCACAAGATTAAGCAATTTCTTCGTAAACTACTTCAGCCTCAACGGTCAGCTCGTCAGTCAGGCCGAGGCTGAGCAGAATATACGCGAAGGTGTGTCGTTCAGAGGCACCAACATCCTCATCCTTATCCTCGCAATATTCATTGCTTCGCTGGGTCTCAACACAAATTCTACCGCCGTCATTATCGGCGCCATGCTCATATCGCCGCTCATGGGTCCTATCATCGGCATAGGGCTCGGTGTCGGCATCCACGATTTCGACCTGCTCAAGCGTTGCCTCCGCAACCTCATCATGGCTGCCGGATTCTCCGTCATTGCTTCTACCATTTACTTCCTCATATCACCCGTCAGTGAGCAGCATAGCGAGCTCCTCGCGCGTACTTCGCCCACCATCTATGATGTGCTGATAGGATTTTTCGGCGGCGGCGCCGGTATCATAGCCCTCGGCAGTACCAATAAAGGCAATGTGATCCCCGGTGTGGCTATCGCGACGGCTCTTATGCCGCCTCTGTGTACGGCCGGCTACGGCCTCGCCACATGGCAGCTCAACTACTTCATAGGCGCATTCTATCTCTTCGTAATTAACTCAATCTACATAGCCTTCGCCACCTTCATCGGTGTCAAACTGATGAAATACAAGGCTGCAACCGACTCGCCCCGCGCACGCCGTGTGAGGAACATCGTTTACGGCCTCGCCATCCTCACAATGCTGCCCAGTATCTACCTCACTTATCGCATGTACGGGCAGAATAAGTTCATCGTGAACGCCGACCGCTTCGTGGCCGATGAGTGTCAGTTCGCGCAGGCTCATGTGATATCGCACGACGCCTATGTAGAGGATGGTCAGAAGTGCCTGTCTATCACGCTTATAGGTGAACCGCTCCCCGTCGACTCCCTTCAGATGGTGCTCGACCCCAAGCTGAAGTTCTACAACCTCACCGGCACCAAACTCGTATTCATCCAGGGTGCCGCCTCGCGCGACCGCGAGCAGACCTCTCAGCAGCAGTTTGCCGAGATTTACCGTCTCGCTCAGGGTACTATAGCACGCCAGCAGACAGAGATTGATTCCTTGAAGCACGTCATAGCGATGGACGACGAATCATTCCTCTCGGCCCCCGAAGTGTCGCCCGAACTCAAGGTTGTATTCCCTGCCGTCGAGCGAATAGGTATAGGGGCTACCGTCTTCGCCGACGTTCGTACGGGTGCCCTTGATACGGCTACTGTAGCTATGGTACACACCCATGGACACCTCAGCAATACTGAGCGCCGGCGTCTCGCCGAATACCTCGAAGCCCGTCTCCACCAGAAAGTCACGATAGTGACAATGCCCTGAGTACCGGATACCGAGGTTCGCACGAAACATTAATATACCCGAGAATCCCGAAATTCTTGAGCCGCTCGATATATTCGAGTCGCTCTGAATTTGCGGGATTCTCGGGTATTAAATCGCTCAGTCTTATAGCAGAGCGGCGTTGATATGGAGAGTGTCGGATTGGGTAGTGATGGTGCGGAGAGCGAGAGCGTCGGCGAGAGCCTTGGCCTGCGGAATAAGTGCGAGGTCGATGAGCAGTGTCTGCTTGCCGATTTTGCGGATGCCTTCGCCTATGGCATTCTGAATGACATCGAATACCGTATTGATGATACCGTCCACGATGAAATTGTCCACAAGAAGGCCGGCCGAATAGCGGACTGTGATGGCATGAGCCTCCACCTCGGTGATGGTGAGGGTGATGTCCTTGGAGACGGTGCCGAGCAGTGGTAGCTTAGTGTGTACGGTTGCTTTGACGGCTGTGTCGCCGGCCTGTTTGAATTCCACTCGCTGGTGGTAGTGGTCGGCGATATACTGTTCGAGCTCGGAATATGTAAGGGAGATATTCATTGGGGGATTATAGTCTGAAGCTTGTGAGGTAGCCGTCGTCGAAGACGAGGTAGAGGCCGTCGCTGTAGCGCCAGTGCTCGCGCATGCCGCCATAGGTGGGTGTGCGTACTATTTGGTCGGGCTGGCCGAGGGCGAGGCGACACTCGTCGCGGCTCATGCCTTCGCGCACACGCGACTGGGTGATGAGTGCCCACACGTCATCTTTGATTTCGGGGTACTGCTTGCGCGGGTTTTCAAGTGAGAACATGGCGGCGAAGGGTCGGCTGTCGGCGCGGTCGCCGGTGAGATTGATCAGCAGCATGCCCGTCCGGCCATTGTCGATGGCGGTGAAGCATATAGCTGCCGGAAACTGGTCGGTGCCGGGGACCACGCTGTCGACGCGCACTTCGATATGTCGCAGGCCGCGCACGGCTTCGCGTGTGCCATCGGTGGAGTACCACTGCGGTGTGCGGACGAAGAGCCGGCGGCCGCGCAGGAGGCTGTCGACGCCGTGTACTATGTCACGGTCTATGACGAAGGGGATGTTGAGCACGGCGAGGCTGTCGAAGCGGCGGCTGTCAGCGGAGGGGAGGCGGTAGCTATGGTCACCGAGGTCGTCACGGAGTACGATGGCGAGAGCAGGGTCGCCGGTGAGCGACGCAGTGCTGTCAATGCGCACGAAGCGTAGGAGGCTGCCGCGACGTGGCAGATTTTCGTCCTCTGCGGGGCTGAAGATGCGGCCTATCTTATTGTCGGTGACAACGAATTCCTTGCCTGGTGCCCACTGCGACGGCGGCGTGGGGCGGATGCCGGAGAGGAAGGTCTCCTCGGCTGTCCGCGGTGCGTCGGCGACGCTGTTTCGGCCGTCGGCTTTGATACGCGGGGTGCTTTCCACACCGGTGAAGCAGCCGCCGGCGAGGAGGCCGAGGGCTGCTGTCAGTGCGGTGAGGAGGCTACGGTTCATGTTCGGTTGTCAATCGGATATAGAACTTGAAATCGCAGTGGATTCGCTTCATTTCTTGGTGTCGGGAGTGCGACCGAGGTTATGATAGATGAAGGAGTAGATGTCGGTGTACTCGTCGATGACCTTAGAGAGGGGTTTGCCGGCACCGTGGCCTGCCTTGCTGTCGATGCGTATGAGTTTGGGCGCATCGCCGGTGTTGGCGGCCTGGAGGGTTGCGGCGTATTTGAAGCTGTGGGCGGGCACTACGCGGTCGTCGTGGTCGGCAGTGGTGACCATGATGGCGGGGTAGGGTGTGCCGTCGTTGCTGATATTATGTATTGGAGAGTAGGCGTGGAGGTATTCGGCCATCTCGGGGCTATCGTCGGCGGTACCGTAGTCAGCTGCCCAGTTCCAGCCGATGGTGAAGAGGTGATAGCGCATCATATCCATCACACCTACACGGGGGATGGCCACCTTGAAGAGGTCGGGGCGCATGTTGGTGACAGCACCTACGAGGAGACCGCCGTTGGAGCCGCCTTCGATGGTGAGGAGGTCGGGAGTGGTCCAGCCCTGGTCAATCATGTACTCGCCTGCGGCGATGAAGTCGTTGAATACGTTGAGTTTCTGCATCTTGGTGCCGGCCTTGTGCCACTCGTCGCCATACTCGGCACCGCCGCGGAGGTTGGCCTGGGCGTAGATGCCGCCGTTCTCGAGCCAGAGGAGGCGATAGGGACTGAAGGAGGGATTGAGGGTAACGTTGAAACCGCCGTAACCGTAGAGGTAGACGGGGTTGGTGCCGTCGGGCTTGACGTCCTTGTGGCGGACCGTGAACATGGGTACGTTTGTACCGTCGGCAGAGGTGTAGAATACCTGCTCGGTGATGTAATCGTCGGGATTGAAGCCTTCGAGGATGGTGGCGTGGTAGAGCTTGCTCTCGTTGGAGGCGACGTCGTAAGTGTATATTGCCGAAGGATATACGAAGGATGAGAAGGTGTAGAACACTTCGTCGGAGTCGCGCGAGGAGCTGAAACTTACATTGCCGTATGTGGGCAACTGAATCTCGGCGAGGCGCTTGCCGTCAAGGTTGTAGAGGTAAGCATGGTTGGCGGCGTCGCGGTCGTAGACGGCGATGAATCGGTCAGGTCCGGCGAACTGTACTGAGGTGAGGACACCTCCGTCGGGGTCCTCGGGAATGAGTTCTCGCCAGTTCTTGCGGTCGGGTTGTGTCGGGTTGATGACAACGAAGCGGTTGCGGGGCGCGTCGGCAGAGGTGAGCATGTAGATATTACCGTCCACCATGTCGATGATGGAGTTGTTATAGTCCTGCGAGGGCTCGATGACGGTCCATCCTGCACCGGGCTTGCGCAGGTTCTTGACCATGACGCCGTCGCCGGAGCCTTCCCCGCCGGTGTATACGGCGAGCATGCCGCCGTCGTGCGATGTCTGTGCGGTGTGGAAGTGGAGGGGATGAGCGTCATCGGCGTAGGCGAGACGGTCGGAGCTCTGCGGCGTGCCGATGGTGTGGTAGTAAATCTTGTGACCGGTGTTGGCGTTGGAGAATTCCTTGCCGGCTTCTGGCGCGTCGTAGGCGCTGTAGTAGAAGCCGTTGCCGTCCCACGATACACCGGTGAACTTTGCCCATACTATGTGGTCGTCAAGCAGGGCGCCGGTCTCGGTGTCGAGGAGGTATATCTCTGTCCAGTCGCTGCCGGAGCGCGAGATGGTGTAGGCGGTGTACTTGCCGTCCGGGCTCATGAAGACGCCGGTGAGGGCTACTGTGCCGTCGTCGCTGAGGGTGTTCGGGTCAAGGAACACTGTGGGTTCGGCGGTGAGGGAGTCCATGCGGTAGAGTACGGACTGGTTCTGACTGCCGTCGTTGGCGTAGAAGTAGTATCGTCCGTCATCTTCCTTGGAAGGCATGCCGCGGCGTTCGTAGCGGTTGAGGGCTTCGAGGCGCTTGTGTATGTCGCCGCGGAAGGGGATTGCAGCGAGGTAGTCCTGCGTCACTTTGTTCTCGGCTTCTACCCAGGCCTTGGTCTCGGCAGAGGTATCGTTCTCAAGGGGACGGTATGTGTCGACGACGGTGACGCCGTTGACGGTATATACAGTGCTGTCGGCGGGAGCGGCGGGGTAGACGGGCTGCTGCGAGCCGGTGGAGCATGAGGCGAGTGTCAGAGCAGACATGATGAAGAGTGGCAATGTTCGCATGAGTGAGTTGTAGTCTTTCGTGAGCCCGCGATGTCGCTTGAACGAAGTGGATTGAAGGCATCCGGAGGCGGGCTGTCGTGTTTATTCTTATTGCTGTATGTGTACGTCCATCTGCGGGAAGGGGAAGTTGATGCCCGCGGCGGGAAGTTCGTTATAGAGACGTTCGTTTATGTCGTAGAATACGCCCCAGTAGTCCTCGGTGCGCACCCAGGCGGTGATTTTGAGGTCGATGGAGCTTGCTGCCAGTTCGGCGAGCTTCACTGCGGGGGCGTTGAGGGGAGTGGGAGCGCCGACGCTGCCAACTTCGGCGCCCTTGGGTTTCTTCTCCTCGGTGGCCTGTGCGGATGCCTCGGGATGGAGGGAAGCCTCGTGGTTGGCGATAGTGGTGTCTACCACGCGCGGGTCGGAGGCGAGGATGGCGAGGATGGCGCTGCGGGCGGATTCTACTTTGTCGCCGTAGCTGATGCTGAGCATCCAGTCTACGCGGCGATAGGCTTCGCGGGAGTAGTTGTTGATTGAGCCTGTGGACAGACCGCCGTTGGGGATGATGATGGACTTGTTGTCCGGGGTGGATATTATTGTGTGGAATATCTGAATCTCGCGTACAGTGCCGGTGTAGCCCTGAGCCTCGATATAGTCGCCTATCTTATAGGGCTTGAGTAGGAGGATGAGTACGCCGCCGGCGAAGTTCTGCAGCGTGCCGCTGAGAGCCATACCTATGGCGACGCCAGCAGAGGCGAAGATGGCTAAGAACGAGGATGTCTCTATACCTATGATGCCTATGACGGTGACAATGAGGACGAAGTAGAGGACGATACGCACCATGCTCAGGATGAAGGTGGAGAGGGAGCGGTCGACCTTGCGGCGTATGAAAATGCCGAGGATGAGGTTGTAGAGCTTGTTGATGATGAACCGTCCGCAGTAGAATACGAGTACGGCGATGGCGAGGTTGATGGCGAGAGAGACGATGCTGTTCACTACGCGGTTGATGAACTCGTCGATGGGCATGGACTTGAGCATGGACAGCTCTTCATGGACGGAAGGGACGGAGTCGGGGAGTGCCACGGGGGCGTCGGGGACTTGCAGAAGTATCATTTGATAAATACGTTTGCTATATTCTTGTACCTTTTTGATGATTTGACATGCTGCTTCTTTGTGCCGGAGAGGTCATTATTTGATGAGCTTGGCGGCGACGTCGGAGTACCAGGCCAGGGTGTTGTAGTTGCGGTAGGAGTAGTTGGATGGCTTCTGTATGATATATGTCGACATACCGCAGTGGTATGTGAGGTCGAATCTGTCCCAGAGGCGGGGAGTGGCGGCGCGGTAGAGGACGCAGTCGTCGAGGGCCGCGCGGAAGTCGGCCAGCAGAGCGATGGCGCCGTCGAACCGAGGGTCGCCGTTGTCATCGACACAGAGAGCTTCGACATAGTGGGCGAAGTCGAAATAGCGGCACTGAGCCTGCGTCTGGTCTTCGAATCTCTGTGCAGTGTATCCTTCGGGCATTGCCACGGGACTGGCGTCGTAGATGGCGGCAGTGGCGGCGGCGAGAGCGTCGAGGCCTCGGGTGTCGACGACGGACATGGTGCAGGTGCGGTACATGCCCGTGAGGCTGTTGTAGCTGTCGAAGGTGTTGGTGGCAGCCCGGATGAGGTCGGCGTCACCGATTCGGAAGAATTCTTTGATATTCAACTGGTAGGGCATGCCGTCGACAGGCAGCTCGGTGGCGCTGCCTACGATGAGAGGTGCCGTGTGGCGCAGCTCGTAGAGGGTCTCGACGGAGGCCATGTGGCAGCAGTCGAAGTAGAGCCAGTCGAATGAAGGACCGTCCTCAAGAACTGAGGCGAGGGTGGTGATGTTCATCGTGCGGCCGCCGTCGTAGCCGAAGGAACGTTTCGTACCGGAGTCGGGGGCTTCCATGCCGTCCTGTATCCATCCGGTGCCGTGGCTCCAGAATATCATGCCGTAGCTATCGGCGGGGGCGAGGGCACTCATATCCTTGAGCACCTGCGACATGCGCCGGCTGTCGACGCTGAGAGTGTCGGAGGAGTAATGTTTGAGGGTGTCAACGCCGTCCTTAGAGAGCTCGAGCATGAAGGGTGCTGTACGATAGGGTGCACGGTAGACGAGAAGACGGTTGCCTTCACCAATGTGTCCGGCTTTGGCGGCGCTTATCATCTCGTCGAGGTCGGCCACGTCGTAGCCTGCCGTGGGTGTGCCGAGGTTATTGTTGGCCACCTGGTAGACCAGGACGGTGCGGGCGGCCGTCGCCGGCGGGCAAATCTCCGGCTTGTGAGAGGGCTCGTCGGGGTCGTTGCAGGCGGCAAGAGTCAGAGCCATGACGGCGCCAAGAATATAAGTGGTATATTGCAGGATGTATCTATTCATAATCAGCAAAATTAGTGAATTTTTCGCACATCCGCAAGCCATCCTGGCGGAATTATTCTTGCTCGGTGGGGTCTTCGATGATTTCTTCGAGGAGGGTGGTGTCGCGCGGATGGTCGTCGGGGTCCTCGCGGATGGAGAGGTAACGCTCGTAGTAGGCAAGGAGGAGTGTGGTGAGCGGGAGGGCTATAATGAGGCCGATGAATCCGAGCAGTGTGCCCCATACGGACAGTGACAGTAATATCAGCGCTGGGTTGAGTCCCATGGCTTTACCCATGATTTTAGGCGTCAGGAAGAGGTCCTGGATGCACTGCACTACGATGTAGACGATAATCATAAGCACCCAGATGTGCCAGAAGTCCACGGAGGTGTCTGCGGAATAGACGAGACAGAGGAGCGTGGTGGGCACGAGGGAGATGAGTTGCAGGTAAGGTACCATATTGAGCAGCCCGATGAATAGTCCCATCACTACTGCGAGCGGCAGACCTATGATGGAGAAGCCTATACAGAAGAGTATGCCGACGATGGAGGCCACAAGAGCCTGTCCGCGGAAGTAGTGATTCATGGACAGCTTGACGTCGTTGCCCATCTTGTAAGTGGCGGCGCGGTACTTCGGTGGCACCATGCGTTTGACACCGAGTCGCAGGCGGTCGTAGTCGAGCATGATGAATACTACATAGAGGATGACGATGAACCAGTTGAAGATGTCGAGGACGAGGTTGTAACCGCCGGCTATGAACGAGCCTATGGTCTGGACGATGGAGCGGATATCCTGGCTTGTGAGTTTGGAGGAGATTGTCTCAAAGTCGATATTGGACATAATCCACCTGTGTACGCTGTCGGGCAGGAGGGGTGTCTGATTGTCCGATATGGCATACTCGCGTATGAGGACTGCCACCTGGTGCATTTCTTCTATGACTGACGGCACGATGAATACGCCGATGGCAATGATAAAGAGCAGGCACTCAAAGAGGGTGACGAAGATGGGCAGCCAGCGGTTGTGTACGCCGAGGAGCCGTTTGTTGCTCTGTACGAAGGGTTCGAGGATGTATGCTATGAGCCATGCCACGAGGAATGGCAGAAGAACGGACTTGAGGGTGGAGATGAGCCAGTAAGCGGCGGCGATGCTCAGGACGGTGATGACGAGTCGCACTACGCGGTCGAAGGTGTAGGGGCGAGATTCGCCATAGCTCTCCGGGGAGGGCTTGGCATTGGTCTCGTGACGAGAGTCTGCTGTGACTTCAGCCGTGGGTGTGTGCTGTGGGTCCGTGCTTGTATCTTTTGGCTTGCTCATAAGATTGCAGTCATCGTTGTTTGCGCTCCAAAATTACTGCAATTTCTTCAAACTCGCAAACAAAGTTTTAGACCTATGACTGCAAGGCTCACGCGTAGATCTGCCGCTGCTACTTGATACCTTTCTCGGCGACGTATTTGCGCAGGGCCTTGTAGTCGCCGCGGAAGAGGTCGATGTCGACGGCATGGTTGACACCGTTGGCATGTCCCTTGTCGGTGTACTGCCATATTTCCCAGTGGCGAGCGGAAGGCTCGGCGCCGTAGCGGGCAATCCAGAAGTCGTAGTCGTCGAAGCCGTGCCCCTTCATGTAGTCGATGTAGTAGTTATTGTAGGTGTATATGATGGGCTTGACGCCGTAGTGTTTCTCTACGAGCTGCAGCCATTTCTTGGCCATGCTGCACACCTTGGCGTGCTGCTTCTTCATGGTGT
Organism: uncultured Porphyromonadaceae bacterium; assembly: GCA_947174915.1. GTDB lineage: Bacteria > Bacteroidota > Bacteroidia > Bacteroidales > Muribaculaceae > CAG-873. Next base: position 20,466 of record CAMWKV010000008.1, read on the forward strand.
TCTTGTTGATTTCAAGGTCGAGTACGGGTGGCAGATCGCCTTTCTCAAGCGGAGTGTTCTTGATGAAATATTCCACCTGCTTCTCCACGGGCGAGTTGACGGACAGGAAGTGGTAGGCCCCGCGGATGATGCCGCAGCGCTTGGCTTCGCGGAAGTTGCGCTCGAATGTGGGGTCGAGGATAGTGACTCCTTCGGTGCTCTTGGCTATGGCGAAGAGTACGGGCTGGTAGTAGGGATTGTTCTTCGATGTTGAGGCTACGTCGCCGTTGGCGTTGGCGCGCAGGTACAGTTTCTCCCAGTCAATGGTCTTGTTGTGGCGTGACACATCGATACCGTAGACTTTCTGCCCGACGGTGAAGCGATGATGTGTATTTTTAGCTATAGTACCGCGGTGCCATATACCGAATTCCATGGCGCCGTTGGAGTGAACGAGTCGCCCGAGGCCTTGTTTGTAGCCCATGTTCCAGTAGCCGTAGTATATGTCGCCGTTCTTGTAGCGCGACACGCCGTAGCCGTTCTGCTTGCCCCCGGTGATGCCTCCGGTGTAAGTATATGATGAGGTCTGGAGTTGACCGTTCTGAATTGATGCGGCGGTATTGGCGACGCATGGTATTGCGACTGCTATGATGAGCAGTGCGAGGCGCAGGAGCCTTCCGGGAGTGACGTGGGCGTTCATGACGGAGAGTTGTTAGTAGGTCTGTATGATGTCTGACCTGTTCTGAAAAAGCGTACGAGGCTGTGCAAAATAATGAATTTTGACACAGCCTCGTGATTATGAGAGGATATTGATTACTTGGCGGTAGCCAGGGGCGCGGGCACGTTGTAGGTGCGGGAAGCGAGTTCCTGGTCGAGCATATAGAGCGCGAGACCATTGTCGCCGATGAGTTTGAGGCGGTCGATGAGGTCGCGTGCTGTCTCCTCTTCTTCTACCTGCTCGCTGATGAACCAGTCGAGTTTGCCGCGGGTGGCGTAGTCGTTCTCTTCGATAGCGAGGGCGTAGAGAGAGTTGATGAGCGCTGTCACTTTCTCTTCATGAGCGAGTGTGTCCTGATAGGCGGCGAGGGGCGATGTCCAGGATGTAGGCACAGCCTCGATGGGCTTGAGCTCTACATGACCGCCGCGGGAGAGGAGGTAGTTCATGAAGATTTCTGCATGAGCCTGCTCTTCCTTGAACTGGATGCGGAACCAGTTGGCGATGCCCTTGTGGCCTTCGGCTTCGAAGTGCATGCCCATGGAGAGGTAGAGGTAGGCCGACCAGAATTCAGCGTTGATCTGCGCGTTGAGCGCGTCTTGAATTTTTGGACTAATCATTACTGTGTATATGTTGTTATGTTTCTTATTTAACAACGGCCTTGAGTACAATGTTCTCGTTGGCTGTAGCAGTCTTGATGAGATAGATGCCGGGTGTGACGTCGAGGGTGAAGGACTGACCGGCGGAGGCGCTGTCGGCGACGTGTGCTACTTCGGCACCGGCGAGGTCGTAGAGTACGATAGCCTTGGTGTCGGCGAACACGTGGAGTGTGCGGCCTTCGAGGGCGATATTGCCTTCGGCGTCGACGGTGGCGATGCCGGCGGGCTCGGCGCTGTAGGTGAAGGCTACCGTGGGACCGTACTCAGACTTGAGTGACTTCTGGTTCAGGTCGCGGTATGTGCTCTGGGCGTGTACGTAGTAGGTCTGGCCGTCGACGAGATTTTTGGAGGAAATCTTGATTTCGGAAGCGTCCTTGTTATCTTCCATTGTCATGAGGTCGACGTTGGAAGAAGTGTAGCTCGAGCGTGCGGGGTAGGTGTCGGAGGCGGCGAGCTGGATAGCGAGGATTGTGCAGCCTTCAACGTCGTTGAGGCGTATGCGCTCGTCAGCGTGGAGTACGCCGCCGTTGAGAGGCCATGCGATGGTGGGCACGGTGGGCTCCATCTCTACGGTGGTGAAGGTGATGACGGGAGTGGAGAGCTCTACTCCGGCACGGACATAGCGCATGCGGGCATGGTAAGTGTGCGCAGCCTTGAGGACGAAGCGGGGCACTGTGATGGCACCGCGGCCGTCGACTGTATATACCATGTTTTTGTCGGCGAAGTCGTTTTCGAGGGCAATCTCGAGGGTGACGTCACGGTCGGGGATAGAGTACTCGAAGGTGGGGGTGAGGATCATGTCGGTGCTCTGGTGAGCGGGAGCCGTGATGAGGAGGTTGGTCACGGACATCTTGCGGATTTCGCTCTCGCCGTCGGCCTTGGAGGCACCGCAGGAGCGTACGCGCCAGTAGAGGTCGGTGAAGATGGGGAGAGTGTTGAAGGACTCGGTGCTGATGGATGTAGCAGTGGTGGCACGCTGGTCGAAGGTTGTCTTCATCTGGGGATCTTCGGAGATCTCTACGATGTACTCGGAAGCGCCCTCAACAGCATTCCAGGAGAATTCGAAGGGAACTTCGATGGATTCGCCGTTGGCGGGAGAAACGAGCACGGGGGCATCGAGAGTTGTGGTGGGTACGCCAAGGAGAGCGGGGGTGTACTCATTGCCGTAGCGGTCGAGGATGCAGACAGCGTACTGCTTGCCGGAGAGCTGACCGGCGGGGAGGTTGTACTCGGGAGTATAGGTGATGCCGAGGAGGTATTCGGGCTCGCGGAGGAAGTTCTGCGCGGGCATGTCGGCGGGGAAGGCATACACGGTGTAACGCATGCCTTCGACGGGAGTCCAGGAGAGGCGTGAGCCGTCGCGGACGATGTTGGATACCATACCCTGACGGGGAGCTGTGATCCACGGCATAGTAGGAGCGAGCGCCTTGTACTGGAATACGTTGTTGCGGAGGTAGTGGGAGAACTTGGGTGCCTGCTTGTAGAGGTACTTGGCCGAGTAGAAGATGGAGCCGGGAGCGTCGTCGAGGTTGAACTCACGGTTGTTGATTACTTCCTTGGCGTATTCTTCGAAAGTAGCGTTGCCATCACCGCTTGCGCGGGCGATAACTTTGCGCGCTTCAATGTCGGCTTCGGCCTGCGACATGCCGGGAGCTTTGCTGGAAGGGGTGAGGCTGGAGATGGAGTGCGACACGTAGAGGTGACGGCCGAACTTGTGTGCTACATCGCTCCACCACTTTGTGGCTACTGTGTAGTTGGTGCCGGCCTGAGTGGTCCAGTAAATCTGGGGAGAGATGAAATCAAGGTCCTGATTCTTAATCCATGCAACGGGGTCGGAGTAGATGTCGTTGTACTGCCAGTCCGATCCGGTGGGGCAGGGGGTGATACCGTGGCCCTTGGCAACGGAAGCGGAGGTACAGGCGATACCGGCGGGCGATACACCGAAGCGTACCCAGGGTTTGGCTTCCTTGATGGTAGTGTTGACGGAGTGAATCATGTTGTTTACATTGTCACGACGCCAGTCGGCCTGACCGAGGGTGCCGCCTGCTGCCTTGTAGGCATTGTAGAGGTCGGCATCTTCGGAGTAGGGAGTACCGCCGAGATAGAAATAGTCGTCGAAGAGCACGCCGTCGATGTCATAGTTCACCACAATCTCCTCGATGATGTCACAGATGAGCTTAGTCACTTCGGGGAGGCCGGGGTTGAGGATGGAAGCACCGCTATGTTCCATGATCCACTCGGGGTGAGTGTTGCGCCATGCGGTGGGATCATAGTCCCAGGCATGATTCACGGATTCGTAGCGGTAGGGGTTGAGCCATGCGTGACATTCCATGCCGCGCTTGTGACACTCTTCTACTACGAACTCCAGAGGGTCCCATCCCGGATCCATGCCACGCTTGGACACGAGGTCTTCCGACCAGGATTCGAAGCTGGACTTGTACATGGCATCGGAGCGCGAGCGCACCTGGAAGTTGATGGCATTAAAGTTGTTTGTGCTGAGCGAGTCGAGCAGCTGAATCATATCGTTCTTCTGCTTGTTGATCTGGCTCTCGTTGCCGGTCTGAGTGATTACTGCTGACGGCCAGTCGAGGCGCCATACAGTTGCGACCCATGCCGAACGAAATTCTCGCTTGGGGCTTTCTGTCTGAGCCGAAGCGAGCATTGGCAGCAGGAGTAAAGTAGCTGCAATGATAATTTTGTGTATTTTCATATCAGTATATAATGTGTATTCAATTGGTCTATCGACTTTGCCGCTTATGCTACAAAGTTAATCACAAAGGTAATACTTTTCGAGGAAATATCCACATGGTGCTGGCGCATAATTATGCCATTATGCAATTTTTAACGCAAGTTTGTTGCGAGAATTATCAAGCATTGTCCGCGAGGCAACAACTTGCGCGGCTTGCTCAATCACTGACGCTCCGTTTAATGGCTATCGCAACGGGGCGGCGAGTATCGCAGGAGCGCTCCGTGCCGGGGTGGAAGGTGAAGGATGCTGCATGTCCGGTGGTATCGACCTGCTGCGGTACGAGCACGACGGCGCCGGCCGGAAGAGTCTCGGCTTCCGCGAGGGTGGTGAGCAGGCGCAGACGGTCGTGGAGGTAGAAATTGGCACAGTAGGGGCGCAGGTGCTCCCAGGGATTGACGAAGTAGATATTGGACTCGGCGGACGTACCGGCGTCAATCTTGGATGCATCAATATCTTCCATACTGGTCTGCGCTGCGGCGAGGCGCCGGGCTTCTACGGCGAGGTGTTTGTCGCTGCGAGGGTTGAGTGCGGCCGGCATGCCCACGGCAGTGTAGGCGAAGAAAAGTGCCCACACGCACGCAAGAGTATGTGCCAGAGGGCTGTGGCGATTCATAATCCATGCTATGCCTGAGGCTGTCGGCACGAGGAGGAGTAGCCATCCGATGACGGAGATTTGGTCAAGCATCATCCCCTTGACGGGATGGAGGTACAGCACCGCAATGGCAGCGGGAGCGAGGATGGAGAGAATGGCTATAAACCATGTGAAAATCCTCAGCCCGGCTTGAGCCGGACGGAACTCGGCTATGCACGCAAGACCGTAGCACAGAAAAGGATAGGCCGGCAGGAGGTAGACGCTTCGTTTGCTCGCGGGGATGCAGTAGAAGCCGACAATGAGTACTACGGCGGTGAGGCTGAGGAGTGCTTCGGTGGAGAGGGGTTTGCGTCGGTAGCGTCGCAAGCCGCCAACCATAAAGAGAGCCATCAGCGTCCAGGGCAGCAGGCCGGTGGCGAGGGTGAAGAAGTTGTACCACATGGTGTGCTCGTGGCTCTCGTAGGACATCGAGCCGAAGAGGCGCCCGAGGTTCTCCTCGTACATAAGCGCGGCGAAGCTGTCACCGCCTTGTAGGTATGCAGCGTAGAACCATAGCGCCAGCGGTATCATAGCGGCACCGGCGATGCCGAGCATGCCCAGAAGCGACGGCCAGAAGCGACGTCGACGCAGCAGACGGTACACGCCTATGACGAAGCAGGGCATCAGTGCGCCCACGGGGCCCTTGGTGAGGGCGGCGCAGGCAAGCAGGAGGATGACGGCGATGTAGCGCAGAGCCTGTCGCTGCGGTCGTTCTTCCTCTGTGAGGTCATACATCATATATATAGCGATGACCATCGCGGCGGTGAGCACCATGTCCAGGCGGCACGCGAGTGCGGCGCGGAACACCTCGAATGAGGTGAGCGTGATAATCGACATCACCATGGCGAAGCGCGGTCCTCGACGGGGCGCAGCCCATCGGTAGCCGCACATTATCATGGCTATGGCGGCGAGTGCCGATGGCAGGCGGGATATGTACTCGTTGACGACGCCACCGTTGAAGATGGTGGCGAAAATAGCTATGAGCCAGCCTAAAAAGGGCGGTTTGAAGGGAATCTCGTCGCCGAAATATGTGGGAAGAATCCAGTTGCCGCTGTCGAGAATAGCCGTGGCTACGATGGCCTCGCGGGGCTCGCCTTTGGAGTAGAAAAGTGTCTCGCCCAGCCAGGGGAGGAGCAGGATGGCGGCGGCAAAGAATACCATTGCCGCGGCGCCGGGGATGTAAGATGTGTTGTTGCGTGCCATTAGGCGCAAAATTAATGAAGATTGACGAAATGGCAAAATTTTTGACCGCGGATGCTCAATTGATTTTCGGGAATGAAAAAAAAATGCTAACTTTGCACGGTCGTCGCAAACGCGGGCCACAAACGATGACACCTCACAACCCCAATATTTATGCAGCCACTCACCGACGCCGTACTCATTCTTGAGGACGGTACAACTTTTCGCGGCTATAGCTTCGGCTATCCGGGCAATACATCCGGCGAGGTAGTGTTCAACACTGCCATGACAGGCTATCCCGAAAGTCTCACAGATCCTTCGTACGAGGGACAGATATTAGTGACTACCTTCCCCCAGCTCGGCAACTATGGCGTGCCACCGGAGGCCGGAGACAGCAGTCTCCGTGACTACCTTGAAGGCTCCAGAATACACTGCCGCGCCATCATAGCTCAGGACTACGCCTTTCAGTACAGCCACTGGCTTGCTGATAAGTCGCTGGCCAAGTGGCTGCAGGACGAAAAAATCCCCGGTCTATACGGTATCGACACCCGCGCGCTCACAAAGCATCTGCGCGAGAACGGTTCGATGCTCTGCAAGATAATCATCGGTGATACCGAAGCCCCCGAAGCCTACGACCCCAACCAAGAGAATCTTATCGCCCTGACATCGTGCAGCGAACCGCTGGTGTACGACGCCCCCGGCACAGCACCCAGGCCTCTGACGCTACCGCTGGAGCCCGATGCCGAAGGCCGTCCCACTGTGGCGCTCGTCGACTGCGGTATCAAGCATAATATCATAAGGTGTCTGCTGCGTCGCGGCGTGCGCGTGATACGCCTGCCCTGGGACTACGATTTCAACACGCTACCCTACGACGGACTGTTCATCAGCAACGGTCCCGGCAACCCCGACTTCGCCACCGCTACTATAGAGCATCTGCGCGAAGCCCTCAAGGGAGACCGACCCATCTGTGGTATCTGCATGGGCAATCAGCTCCTTGCCAAGGCTGCCGGCGCCAAGACCTACAAACTCAAATACGGCCACCGGAGCCACAACCAGCCCGTGCGCATGGCCGGCACAAACCGTTGCTTCGTGACGTCGCAGAATCACGGTTTCGCCGTAGACTCCACCACACTCCCCGAGGAGTGGGAGACTCTCTTCGTCAACATCAACGACAATACCAATGAAGGCATCCGTCATCGCACCAAGCCGTTCTTCTCGGCACAGTTCCACCCGGAAGCCTCCAGCGGTCCCCGCGATACAGAATTCCTTTTCGACGACTTCATAAACCTCCTGCGAAAATGAGCACACACAAACCGCGCAAAGTACTGCTTCTGGGCAGTGGCGCCCTCAAAATCGGCGAAGCCGGCGAATTCGACTACAGCGGCGCCCAGGCGCTGAAAGCCCTTCAGGAAGAAGGTATTACAACCGTCCTTGTCAATCCGAATATCGCCACTGTGCAGACTTCGGAGGGCATGGCCGACAAGATATATTTCCTCCCCGTCACTCCCTACTTCGTGGAGCGCGTTATAGAGAAAGAGCGTCCCGACGGCATCCTGCTTGCCTTCGGTGGTCAGACGGCGCTGAACTGCGGCGTAGAGCTCTGGCGCAGCGGTGTGCTCGAACGCTACGGCGTGGAAGTGCTCGGTACGCCCGTCCGTGCCATCATGGACACTGAAGACCGCGAGCTCTTCGTGAAGAGCCTCGACGAAATCGACGTTCGTACCATAAGCAGCGAAGCCGTTGATACGGTGGAAGATGCTATTAGTGTTGCGCGCCGTCTCGGTTATCCCGTCATCGTGCGTGCCGCCTACGCCCTCGGCGGCCTCGGCAGCGGTTTCTGCGACAATGACGAAGAACTCACCACACTCGTGGAGAAGGCGCTCTCATTCTCACCCCAGGTACTCGTAGAGAAGTCCCTCAAGGGGTGGAAAGAAGTTGAGTATGAGGTTGTCCGCGACCGCTACGACAACTGTATTACCGTCTGCAACATGGAGAACTTCGACCCGCTGGGTATTCACACCGGCGAGAGTATCGTAGTGGCTCCGTCGCAGACACTGAGCAACGACGACTACCACTATCTCCGTTCGCTCGCCATCAAGATTATCCGCCACATCGGCATCGTGGGCGAGTGTAATGTGCAGTACGCCTACGACCCTCAGTCGATGGACTACCGCGTCATCGAGGTGAATGCCCGTCTGAGCCGTTCATCGGCGCTGGCATCGAAGGCTACCGGTTATCCCCTGGCTTTCGTGGCCGCCAAGCTCGCCCTCGGCTACGGTCTTTTCGACCTCCGCAATAGCGTGACACAGAGCACCTCGGCATTCTTCGAGCCGGCTCTCGACTATGTTGTTGTGAAGATTCCCCGCTGGGACCTCGGCAAGTTCCATGGCGTAGACCGACACATCGGTTCGTCCATGAAATCTGTCGGCGAGGTGATGGCTATCGGCCGCACCTTCGAGGAAGCTATCCAGAAGGGTCTGCGTATGATAGGCCAGGGTATGCACGGCTTCACCGAGAACCGCGATATGAATATCAGCGACCTCGATGCCGCCCTCAAGGAGCCTACCGACCGCCGTATCTTCGCCATCGCCAAGGCTATGTGCGAGGGATATACTGTCGATCAGATTCATGACCTGACCAAGATTGACCGATGGTTCCTCTACAAGCTCCGCAACATCGTGGATACCACCGAGGAGCTTGAAGCCTTCAACGATCTCGACGCCGTACCGGCCATGTTGCTGCGTCATGCCAAGCAGCAGGGCTTCAGCGACTTCCAGATAGGCCGCTCGGTGTTCAAGGACTATTTCACCAAGCAGCCCAATCACTACATGAGCCTCGTGCGCAGCCACCGCAAAGCACTGGGTATCACTCCTGTAGTGAAGCAGATAGATACTCTCGCCGCCGAATATCCGGCAGTGACGAACTACCTCTACCTCACCTACAACGGCAGCGCTAACGATATCAGCTACACCGGCGACCACCGTTCGGTGGTAGTGCTTGGCTCGGGCGCCTACCGCATCGGTTCGTCGGTGGAGTTCGACTGGTGTTCGGTGAATGCCCTCCTGACGGCACGCCGCGAAGGCTGGCGTTCGGTGATGATTAACTACAACCCCGAGACTGTCAGCACCGACTACGACATCTGCGACCGTCTGTACTTCGACGAACTCACCTACGAACGTGTGATGGATATCCTCGAACTCGAGAATCCTCACGGCGTGATACTCTCCGTAGGTGGCCAGATACCTAATAACCTCGCTACCCGTCTCGACGAAGCCGGCGTGAATATCCTCGGTACCCAGGCCGAGAATATCGACCGTGCCGAAGACCGTCACAAGTTCTCGCAGATGCTCGACAGCATAGGCGTGGATCAGCCCCGCTGGCGCGAGCTGACAGACTTTGCCGACATTGAGAAGTTCGTCGAAGAGGTAGGCTTCCCCGTTCTTGTGCGTCCGAGCTATGTGCTCTCCGGCGCTGCCATGAACGTATGCTGGAATGAAGACGAGCTTCACCGCTTCCTCCGCATGGCCGCCAATGTGTCCAAGCAGCACCCCGTGGTGGTGAGCGAATTCATCCAGTACGCCAAGGAGATAGAAATGGATGCTGTGGCCGACCATGGCGAAATCAAGGCCTACGCTATATCCGAGCACATCGAGTTCGCCGGCGTGCATTCAGGTGACGCCACTATCCAGTTCCCGCCGCAGAAGCTCTACGTGGCTACAATGCGCCGCCTCAAGAAAGTATCGGCCAAGATTGCCAAGGCACTGAATATATCAGGACCCTTCAATATACAGTTCCTCGCCAAGAACAATGATATCAAGGTAATCGAATGTAACCTGCGAGCCTCGCGCAGCTTCCCCTTCGTATCGAAGGTGTTGAAAATCAACTTCATCGACCTCGCAACACGCATCATGCTCGGGCTGCCCGTAGAGAAGCCCGCCAAGAGCGCTTTCGACCTGGACTATGTAGGCATCAAGGCGTCGCAGTTCTCCTTCTCGCGTCTTGGCGGTGCCGACCCCGTGCTTGGTGTCGACATGGCATCTACCGGTGAAGTAGGCTGTATCGGCGATGATACAGATGAGGCCATCCTCAAGTCACTCCTTGCCGTAGGTCTGCGCGTGCCGAAGAAGGCTGTTCTCATGAGCACCGGTACTCCCAAACAGAAGGCCGATATGCTCGATGGCGCACACCTGCTCCACAAGGCCGGCCTCACTATCTACGCCACCGGTGGTACCTGTCAGTATCTCAATGAGAACGGCATCCCTGCCGTGCGTGTGTACTGGCCTTCGAATCCCGACCAGCATCCCCAGGCACTCGACCTGTTGCACAACCGTGAGGTGGATATGGTAATCAACATGCCCAAGAACTTCACCGGCACTGAGCTCAGCAACGGCCGCAAGATTCGTCGCGCTGCGGTGGACCTCAATATCCCCCTGCTGACGAACTCACGCCTTGCCGTGGCATTCATCCGTGCATTCACGGCTCTGCCGATTGATAAAATTCAAATCAAGAGCTGGGAAGAATATTGAACTGATTTTTAGTACTATAGCTAAGGAGAAAAAGAAGTCACCCTCGAGTGTTAACACATATTAAGATTTGGCATTTTGTTATGTATTCAGAGATGCGTTAACTCTAACTCGCTGAGTAATAGCATGCTCCGAGTAATCCAAATCGGCGAAGTCAACATAATGCTAAAAAAGTATGTCGTATAACATATAAAATAATTTGGTGACGTCCGAATTTGTTGCGAACTTTGTGTCGCAAACCTAAAACAATCTTTTTTACCTTAGAAATTGTACCTATTGGAAACCCA